>NZ_JBVIKC010000011.1:0-211315 GCF_055581065.1 Streptomyces sp. NPDC031479 | reverse complement strand
CTCCGCCCCAGGGCCCCCCCCCACCCCTCCCCCCCCCCCCCCCCCCCCCCCCCCCCCCCCCCCCCCCCCCCCCCCCCCCCCCCCCCCCCCCCCGGAGCGGGCGGCCCGTCGGCTGCGGCTGCTGCTGGGCCGCGGGGAGGAGGCGCTGCCCGCGATGGTGGCGGTGGCGGCGGTGAACACCACGGTGGCGGCGCTGCCGCGGGCGGTCGCCTGGTGCGCGGACGCGGGGCTGTGGGAGCAGGCCGCCGACGCGGAGCTGCGGCCGCGGCTGGTGGAGGAGCTGCTGCGGGTGACGGCGGCCTCGCCGGTGCTGCCCCGGGTCGCGGCGGCGGCGGGGACGGTCGGGGGCTGCCCGGTACGGGCCGGGGACCGCCTCGTCCTGGTGGCGCGGCACGCGGCGGGGGCGCACCGGCGGGATCCGGACGGGCGGGACCCGGCCGGGCCGGGGGTGGCGCGGCTGGTGTTCGGGGCGGGGTCGCACGCCTGTCCCGGGGCCCGGCTGGCGGAGGTGCTGCTGGGTGACGTACTGGAGGCGCTGGCCCCGTACCGGCCGGTGGTGACCGGGGCCCGGGTGGACCGGCGGGCGGCGCTGCCGGGGTGGCGTTCGCTGACGGTGGGGGCGGGGGCGTGAGGCCGCGCGTGGCGGTGACGGGGGCGAGCGGCTTCTGTGGCGGGTGGGTGGCCCGGGCGGCGGCCGCGGCGGGGGCCTCGGTGGTGTGCGTGGGGCGGCGGCCGGGTCCGGTGGGGGAACACCGGTTCTGGGACGCGGCGCGTACGGAGCCGGACCTGGCCGGGGCGGATTTCGTGGTGCACTGCGCGGCGGCCGTCGGCGACCCGGCGCCGGGTTCGCGTGCGGAGGCGGCGATGCGGGCGGTGAACGTGGACGGCACGGCGCGGCTGCTGCGGGCGGCGGCGGGGCGGCCGGTGGTGTGGGTGAGCAGCGCCAGCGTGTACGACCCGCGCCGGGGGCGGGAGCTGGTGGCCGAGGACCATCCGCGGGAGGGCCAGCTGAACGCCTACGGCCGGACCAAGGCGGCCGGCGAGGCGCTGGCCCTGGCCGGGGGTGCGGTGGTGCTGCGGCCGAGGGCGGTCTACGGGCCCGGCGACACCCAGCTGCTGCCCCGGCTGCTGTCCCGGGTCCGGGCGGGGACGCTGCTGCTGCCGGGTCCGGACGTACGGCTGAGCCTGACGGCGGTGCAGAACCTGGCGGACGCCTGCCTGGCGGCGGCGGGCTGGACCCCGGGCGCGTACAACGTGGCGGACGCGCGGCCGTACGGCCGGGACGCGGCCGTCGGCGCGGTGCTGCGGGCCCACGGGGTGCGGGCCCGGATCCGGCACCTGCCGCTCCCGCTGGCCCGTACGGCGGCCGGGGCGGCGGAGGCGGTGTCCCGCCTGACCGGCTCCGAGCCCGCCCTGAGCCGCTACGCGGTGGACCAGCTGTCCCACCCGGTGGTCCTGGACCTCACCAGGGCCCGCTCCCGGGGCTGGTCCCCGGCCCGCACCCTGGCGGACCACCTCGGCTCCCTCTCCGGCTGAACCGCCCGCACCCGGTGCGCGTGCGCCCGGGTGCGGGCGGGGCCGGGTGCGGGCGGGGCCGGGGCTCAGCCCTCGGTCGGGGTGAGCCTCAGGGAGATGCTGTTGATGCAGTACCGCTGGTCGGTGGGGGTCGGGTAGCCCTCGCCGTCGAAGACGTGTCCCAGGTGGGAGCCGCACTTCGCGCAGCGGACCTCGGTGCGGACCATGCCGTGCGAGGTGTCGGCGATCAGTTCGACGGCCTCGGTGTCCTTCGGGTCGAAGAAGGACGGCCAGCCGCAGTGCGAGTCGAACTTCTCCGTGGAGCGGAAGAGTTCGGCGTCGCAGGCGCGACAGGAGTAGACGCCCTCCGTCTTGGTGTCGGTGTACTCACCGCGGAAGGCCGGCTCGGTGCCGGCGAGGCGCAGCACCTGGTACTCGGACGGGGTCAGCTCGGCCTGCCACTGCTCGTCCGTCTTCTGGACCTCGTACGCCATGACGTTCCCGCTCCCTCAGTTCGACAGCCGGGCGAGGATCCGGGGTCCCAGATCGGTGACGTCGCCCGCGCCCATGGTCAGAACGAGATCACCGGGCTTGGCCATTCCCGCGATCACGTCGGCGACGTCCTCCTTGGAGTGCTCGGCGGTGACGTCGGCGCCGGCGGCGCGGGCCGCGGCGATGATGATCTCGCTGGTGATGCCGGGGATCGGGTCCTCGCGGGCCGGGTAGATGTCGAGGACCAGGGAGGCGTCGGCCAGCGCGAGGGCCTGGCCCATCTCCTTGCCCAGCTCCTGGGTGCGGGAGAAGAGGTGCGGCTGGAAGACGACCAGGATGCGGGAGTCCCCGGCGGCGCCGCGGATGGCCTCCAGGTCGGCGTTCATCTCGGTCGGGTGGTGCGCGTAGGAGTCGATGACCTGCACGCCGGCCGCCTCGCCCTTGAGCTGGAGGCGGCGCTTGACGCCGGTGTACTTGCCGAGGGCGGAGGCCAGGTTGTGCGCCGGGATGCCGAGGGCGACGCCGGCGGCGAGGGCCGCGACGGCGTTGTGCGCGTAGTGGCGGCCGGGCACCGAGACGGTGAAGGTGAGCATCCGGTCCTGGAGCAGGACGGTGACCTCGCTGGTCAGGCCGCGCGGCGTGATCTTGGTGATGCGGACGTCGGCGCCGTCCTCCTCGCCGTACGTGACGACCGTGAGGCCCTGCGTGCCCGCGACGCGGCGGGCGATCTCGGCGGCGCCGTCCTGGCTGTGGGCGACGACCAGGGTGCCGCCGGGGACGATCTTGGAGACGAAGGTCTCGAACGACTCGTAGATCTCCTCCATCGACGCGTAGTTCGCGTGGTGGTCGAGCTCCGCGTTGAGGATGATCGCGACCTCGGGCGCGTACTTGTGGAAGCTGCGGTCGCTCTCGTCCGCCTCGGCCACGAAGATGCCGCCCTCGCCGTGGTGGGCGTTGGAGCCGGGGGCGTCCAGGTCGCCGCCGATGGCGTAGGAGGGGTCGAGGCCCAGCGCCGAGAGGGAGACCGCCAGCATCGAGGTGGTGGTGGTCTTGCCGTGCGTGCCGGCGACGGCGATGGGGCGCAGGCCGTCCATCAGCGAGGCGAGGGCGTCCGAGCGGTGCACGACGGGGATGCCCAGCTCGGCGGCGCGGGCCAGCTCCGGGTTGTCGGAGCGGATGGCGCTGGAGACGACCACGCAGGTGGTGTCGTCGGCGAGGTGGCCGGCGGCGTGCCCGATGTGGACCGTGGCGCCGTGGGCGCGCAACGCCTGGGCGGTCTCGGAGTCACGGGAGTCGCTGCCGGCCACCTGCGCGCCGCGCTGCGCGAGGATCTTCGCGATGCCGGACATGCCGGCGCCGCCGATGCCGATGAAGTGGGGCCGTTCCATCGCGGTCGGCAGGCCGGGCTTCATTCAGGTCGCTCCAGGATCGAGGGGGTGCGGTGGGGCTGTGCCGCCCCAGCCTATTCGTTGTGGGCGAAGAGCTTGAGCACCGGAACCCCGACCTTGTGCCGCGCCCGGGAGGCCCAGTCCCGGTGGAAGAACTCCTCGACGAAGTGCGGAGCGGTCAGGACGATCACCTCGTCGGCGGACGTCTCGTCGACGACGCTCTTGAGGTGGTCGAGGGGGTGGTTCTCGATGATCTGTCCGACGGCCTTGGCTCCCTTCTTGCGCAGGGACGCGAGGGAGTGTTCGAGGGCCTGTGCGGCAGGGCCCCGGGCGGCCTCGCCCCCGGGCTCGTCGCCTTCGTGGAGGGCTTCGGGAAGCTCGCCGAGCGCTACGTCGTCGATGGCGCGGAGCAGTCGGTCCTGGTCTCCCCTGGGTTGCATGAGGACGACGAAGGAGACCTGGTCGTCTCCGTGCAGGGTGGTGACGAAGTCCACGTCCACCGTGGTCAGCGGCTGCTCGATCATCAATACGCTCGTGAACACGGACGCCCTCTCCTTCATGGGCCGGGGCCGGTCGGCCGGCCCCTGCGGAAACCATCCTGCCCCGCAGTCGCGCGGGGCCTTGCGCAGATATATGTGCCCAGGTATGTGCCCGGCGGAAGCTAAGCGGAACGACAAATTCCGCCCCTTGTTCAGATCCGACGGTAGCTCGTGAACAGGAACCCGGCCTCTTCCAGTACGACGGCGGGCGCGAGCCGGTGCGGAACCGTGACGGAGGGCCCGCCCGCGATCCGCTGGGCACCGCCCGCCGTGAGGGTCGGGGAGATCGTCAGGCACAGCTCGTCCAGCGCGTCGGCGGCCACGAACTGCCCCAGCAGCCGGGGCCCGCCCTCGGTCAGCTGGCGGCGCAGCCCGCGCGCGGCCAGCTCCCGTACGACCTGTGCGGGGTCCGCGCCCACCCCCTCGCCCGCCACGACGACCTCGGCCCCGGCGGCGGTGGCCGCGGCCACCCGGTCGGCGGGCGCGGCGGCCCCGGTGACCACCAGGGTGGGCACGAGGGGGGAGGTGAACAGGGGCAGGGTGAAGTCCAGGTCCAGGCTCGCGGTGACCACGGCGATGGCGGGGGCGGGACCCTGGCCGGCGGCCTCGCGGCGGGCCGCGAAGGCCTCCCGGGCGCGGGCCGGGCGGTAACCCTCCTGGCGAACCGTTTCCGCGCCGACGACCACCACATCGGCAAGGGCCCGCAGGGTGCCGAAGATCCGCATGTCGGTCTCGCCGGAGATCGGCTGTGAGCGCCCCTCGTGCTGGGCGGCCCCGTCCAGCGTGGAGACCATGTTCGCCCGCAGCCAGTGCGCGCCGGGGGCGAGCTCCGGATAGGCGTAGGCGTCCGCGAGCTCGTCCAGCGACCACTCGCGGTCGGCCGGGTCCGGGGAGGACGGGGCGGATGTCTGATCGGTCACAGGGAGCAGGCGTCGCATCGGTGCAGTCTGACACGCCGCGTAGAGTTAAGGGCTGTGTCAACTTCACTCTCGACCTCCGGATCTGCCCCGTCCGGGCAGCCCCCGATAGCCGACGCGGGCCCGCTGGCCCTGTGCGCCCGCGAACCGCGGGTGCCCGCCGAACGGCTGGTGGCCGAGATGGTGCCGCCCCCGCGCTTCGACTCGGTGCGCTTCGACACCTACGACCCGGACCCGGCCCAGCCCAGCCAGGCCGAGGCCGTCACCGTCCTCAGCGGCTTCGCCGCCGGCCTGGGCGGGGCCCACGCCACCGGCGCGGGCAAGCGGCGCTGGTTCTCGAAGAAGCCCGCCGCGCCGGCCGCGGGTCCGCGCGGGGTCTACCTCGACGGCGGCTACGGCGTCGGCAAGACCCACCTGCTCGCCTCCCTCTGGCACGCCACCCCGGCCGAGCCCGCGCTCAAGGCCTTCGGCACCTTCGTGGAGCTCACCAACCTGGTCGGCGCGCTCGGCTTCCAGCAGACCGTGCAGACCCTGGGCGGGCACCGGCTGCTGTGCATCGACGAGTTCGAGCTGGACGACCCGGGCGACACCGTGCTCGTCTCCTCCCTGCTGAGCCGGCTGGTCGAGCAGGGCGTGGCCCTGGCCGCCACCTCCAACACCCTGCCCGGCAAGCTCGGCGAGGGCCGCTTCGCCGCCGCCGACTTCCTGCGCGAGATCCAGGGGCTCTCGGCGCACTTCCGGCCGCTGCGGATCGACGGCCAGGACTACCGCCACCGCGGCCTGCCCGAGGCCCCGGCGCCGTTCACCGACGAGCAGGTGGCGAAGGCCGCGTACGGGACCCCGGGCGCGAGCCTCGACGACTTCCCGGGCCTGCTGGAGCACCTGGCGAAGGTCCACCCGAGCCGTTACGGGGCCCTCACCGACGGCATAGCGGCCGTCTGCCTGACCGATGTCGGCCCGGTCCCGGACCAGTCGACGGCGCTGCGCCTGGTGGTGCTCGCCGACCGGCTGTACGACCGCGAGGTGCCGGTCCTGGCCTCCGGGGTGCCCTTCGACCGGCTGTTCAGTGAAGAAATGCTCAACGGCGGTTATCGGAAGAAGTACTTCCGAGCCATATCGCGGCTCACCGCGCTCGCCCGCGACGCGAAACCCCTGGTGTCGCAGTAGGTTTGGCACGGCCGGGCGCTCTGGCGGCCCGGCCGTTTCCATACCTTCGAAGGGATCCACCATGGCCACCACGCGCTCGTCCCACACCGTCTGGGAAGGCAACCTGCTCAAGGGTGCCGGCACCGTCTCCCTCGACTCCTCGGGCCGGGGCTCGTTCGAGGTCTCCTGGCCCTCGCGCGCCGAGGCCGCGAACGGCAAGACCAGCCCGGAGGAGCTGATCGCCGCCGCCCACTCCAGCTGCTACTCGATGGCGCTCTCGCACGGCCTCGACGGCGCCGGTACCCCTCCCACCCGGGTGGAGACCAAGGCGGACGTCACCTTCCAGCCCGGTGAGGGCATCACCGGCATCCACCTGACCGTGCGCGCCGAGGTGCCCGGTCTGGACGCCGAGGGCTTCGCCGCCGCCGCCGAGGACGCCAAGAAGAACTGCCCGGTCAGCCAGGCGCTGACCGGCACCACGATCACCCTGAGCGCCGAGCTCGTCTGATCCGCGCCCGTCACCGGGCCCCCGCGCCGTCCCCACGGGGGCCCGGTGGTGTGACGTCCGGCCCTGCCGTAAACGTCCGATTGCCACATAGTCATATATTTTGCGTACGTGACCCTTTCTGTACGCAAAGTGGCGGCCGTGGCCGCGCTCAGCGCCGCCCTCGCGGGATGTGGGGGCGGCGCCGGCACGCCGCGGGACGGCGGCCAGGCCCGCATGGGCACCCACGCGGCGTCCGGCCCGACGGCCGCGCCCGCCTCCCCCTCCGCACCCGCGTCCCCGCTGCCCGGCGCCCCGGGCCGGGCCCCCACCCTGGCCCCCGGGCCGAACGGCCTGACGCCCGTCTTCGAGCGCACGCGCCAGCGCGCCGACAAGGCCGTGGCCCTCACCTTCGACGCCGACATGACCTCGGACCAGGGGCCGCGGGCCGCGTCCGGGGAACACTTCGACAACCCGGAGCTGATCTCCACCCTCCGCCGGCTCCGGGTCCCCTCGACCGTCTTCATGACGGGCCGCTGGGCGGAGGAGTACCCGGACCAGGCGAAGTCCATCGGCACCGACCCCAACTTCGAGATCGCCAACCACTCGTACAGCCACCACGCCTTCAAGTCCCCCTGCTACGGCCTCCCCACCCTCGACGGCGACGCCGCCCGGTCGGACGTGGAGCAGGCCTTCGCGGCGTTCAGGAAGGCGGGCGCCGTCAACACGGTGCCCTACTTCCGCTTCCCGGGCGGCTGCTACGACGACGGGGCGCTGCGGGCCCTGGCGCCCGCCAAGGTGACCGCCGTGCAGTGGGACGTGGTCAGCGGCGACGCCTTCGCGAAGGACCCCGACGCGGTGGCCGAGGAGGTCCTGGCCGGGGTCAAGCCCGGCTCGGTGGTGGTCATGCACTGCACCCGCAGCGCGGCCCCCGTCACCGAGGAGGCCATCCGGAAGATCGTCCCGGAGCTGCGCAAACGGGGGTACCGCTTCGTGAAGGTGTCCGAGCTGATGGGGAAGTGACGATTCATCCGGAGCAGGCGGTGCGCTGCGCCTCCTGCCACTCGCACACCGGGCACAGCACCACGCCCGGGGTCGCGACCCCGTACTCGGTGGGCTCGCCGCACTCCAGGCAGTCGGCGTACGGCGGCCCGGGTACCCGTCCGGCGGGCGCGGCGGGCGCGGGGCAGTACGAAGCGTCCGGCTGCGGCCGGTCCTGCTGCGGCCGGTCCTGCTGGGGCTGGTCCATACCCCCGAGCGTACGCGGGCCGGTGCACCGCGGGGGGCCGCCGCGGGAGGATCCGGGCCGCACCCGGCCCCTCGCGCGGCGCGCTCCCGCACAGAGCCGGCCTCCCCGCCGTTGCCGGACGGGGCTGCTCGGGTCCCGCCCCTCCTCAGCAGGAAAACGGCATCCGAAGCGCTTCGGCCAGCCGTTCCGCCACATCGGCCGGGATCGGCCCGAGGTGTACGCAGGGGGTGCCGTCGCGGCTCACAACGGGACGCACCGTGTTCCGCGTCGCCTCAGGCACGTCGAGCGCGGCCAGAGCGGCCACGAGGGCTTCCCGCGCGTCGTCCGCCCGCCTGTGCGCGCCACGCCAGGTCTGCATGTCCATCACGCACTCACCGCCCGGTCGGAGCACTGAGCCATGTCCGTGTGGCGGTAGATCACCACGGGCGGCCCGGACGTGCCGCCCCCGCGTCCCCGGCGGGCGGGCTCGAACGATCCGATCACCCTCCGGCAGTCGGCACAGCGCTCACCCCCTGGCGCGTACGTCAGGTATTCCCACACCTGCGCGTGGGAAGCTTCGTCCGTCACCGTGTCACTCATCCTGTACCCCTTCGCCGCACTGCTTGCGTCCTTGATCGTGCTGCCGGTCGCCGGGACGGAGGAACCTCGTACGTTCGTCACTTCGGGACGTCCCACGGCATGTAGAACGTCCCCATGGGCAACGAGCGGTTGAGGGCCTTGATGGCATCAGGCGGTTGGACACACGCAGCGTTGGCGACGGCCACGGGAGTGGACCCGAAGAGTGTTGAGCGATGGGTGAATCTCGGGCGCGTCCCCCGGCGGGCAACAGCACTCAGAGCCGCGGAGACGCTGGGCGAAGACCTGCATGCCCTCTGGCCCGCCCTCAGACAGGCACGCGCCGCTCGCGCCGTCAGTCCGGAACTCGTAGCACTGTACGACCAGCGTGCGGACCTCCCCGTATCCGTGTTCGTGGATCTCCTCGCCACGGCGCGAGAGCGTATCGACGTGTTGGTCTACGCGGCCGTGTTCCTCCACGAGGCCCACCCCCGGTTGAACGATCTCTTGCGCGAGCGGGCCGCCGAAGGCTGTGCGGTCCGTGTCGCAGTCGGTGACGCGGACAGCCCGCACATCCAGCGGCGCGGGCGGGAAGAGAGGTTCGGGCATGGCATCGAATCCCGTTGCCGCCTCGCCCTCATGCACTACCGGCCGTTGGCCGACGAACCGGGAATCGAACTGCGAACGCACGGGACGACCCTCTACAACAGCATCTACCGGGCGGATGACCAGGCGTTGGTCAACACGCACGTCTGGGGCGTGAACGCGTACGGTGCGCCCGTGTGGCACCTGCGTCGCAACGGCGACGGGGGCATCTTCGACATGTACGCGGCCAGCTTCAGCGCTGTGTGGGAGACGGCCCGACCAGTGGAGGGATGACCCGATGGCACGCACCGAGTACTACGACGATCCACACGCGCCGGAGCCGAACAGCATGGTCGTAGCCGCCTCAGCGGTGGTCACCGATGACAGGGGCCGCATCCTGCTCCAGCGTCGGCGGGACAACGGTCTCTGGGCGCTTCCCGGCGGCGGCATGGACCTGGGCGACTCCTTGCCCGGCACGGCCGTCCGGGAGGTCAAGGAAGAGACCGGCCTCGACGTGGAGATCACAGGACTCGTCGGCACGTACACCGACCCCCGCCACATCATCGAGTACAGCGACGGGGAAGTGCGGCGACAGTTCAACGTCTGCTTCACAGCGCGTGTCGTCGGCGGCATCCCGGCCATCTCCGACGAGAGCACCGAACTGCGGTTCGTCGAGCCGGCTGGACTCGGCTCCTTGAACATGCACCACACGCAGCGGCTGCGCCTGGAACATTTTCTCGAACATCGTTCCACGCCCTACCTGGGGTAGGGGCCTCGCGAACCCGGCCCGCTCCGCCCGGGGAAGGCCGGACGGAGCGGCCTACTCCCGCCGGGCGCTGACGAGGCAGGCCAGCGTGCCCGCCGCCGCGGCGAGGAGCGCCGCCGCGGCCAGAGAACCCAGCGGGAACGGTACGCCGTCGGTGCGGGCGGCCCCGACCAGGGCGGACACCGCGCCGCGGGCCGGGGAGAACGCCGCCACCCAGGCCAGCAGGGACCCGAGGCCGCCCGCGAGCACCGCGAGGCCGCGCCCCCGGACCAGCGGCCGGCTGCACAGCGCCCCGACGGCCGCCCCCGTCAGGGCGCACACCAGGACGGCGACCGCCCCGGCGGCGGCGGTGGCGGCGGGGGGCTTCCCGCCGGGCCCGCCGCACAGCAGGGCGTAGCCGGCGCCCGCCGCGCCGGCCGTGAGCGCGCCGCCCAGGGCGGTGAGGAGGGCCGCCGCGTGCACCCGGGGCGGTCCCGCCGCGGCGGCGGCGCAGGCACGGGCCGCCGGAGGCTCGGCGCTCACACAGATCCGGACCAGCCAGGCCGTCTGCGGGACCAGCCCGGCGGCGGCGTAACCGAGGGAGTCCAGGGCGCGGTCACCGGGCCGGATGCCGACGGCCACGAAGGCGGCGTAGACGACGAGCGGGGCGATCCAGCGCTGTGAGCGCAGCAGCAGCGCGGCCTGGTAACGCAGCAGGGCGGTCATCGCAGTTCCTCCACGGCGCGGATGTGCCAGGGCGGCCGGGCCGTGAGCAGCTCGCGCAGTACGGCGTCGGAACGGTCCGCGTCCACCGTCAGCAGGACCCCGCCACCGGGGGCGGGCACGGTGGCGAGGCCGGGCGGCGGGGCGGCGCCGGGCGGGCCGGCCGCGTGGATGCGGACGGAATCCGGACGCGCCGCCCCGACCGGGACGGCGGCGGGGACCGGGATCAGGGCGGCGGCCTCGATCCGGTGGCGGGCGTCCGGCCGGCCCGCGAGGCGCGCCGGGTCGTGGTCGACGAAGACCACCGTGCCTCCGGCCGCCGTGCGTTCGGTGACGGCCCGGTCCAGCTCGGCGCGGGCCGGGGCGTCCAGCCCGGTCCACGCCTCGTCGAGGACGAGCAGCCCCGGCTCGGCGAGCAGCGCCTGGGCGACGGCCACCTTCTGGCTGGTCCCCTTCGACAGTTCGGCCAGCGGGGTGCGGGCGTACGCGGCGGCGCCGAACCGCTCCAGTGCCGCGGCCGCCCGGCGGGCCGCCTCCGGGCCGGTCAGGCCGTGCACCCGGCCCAGGTGGGTCAGGTAGGAACCGGCCGTCAGGGGCAGGGCCGCCGGGAAGCGTTCGGGAACGTAGGCGGTCCGGTGCGGGCGGCCCGCGACGCGGCCCTCCGTGGGGGTGTCGACGCCGGCGAGGATCCGCAGCAGGGTGGACTTGCCGCCGCCGTTGCCGCCCTCGATGCGGACCAGGGCCCCGGGCGGGAGCTCCAGGGCGACCCCGCGCAGCACCCAGGGCCGCCGCCGTCCGTAGCGGCGGCCGACTCCGGTGAGTTTCAGTGTCCCGGCGCCGATTCGGTGACCTCGCTCGGCCGCACGATGACGAAGCCCTCGCCGCTCAGCCTGAGCTGGACGGCCTCGCCGGAGCCGCCGCGGATCATCGAGCCGACCGACTGGGAGCGGTGCAGCCCGGTGTCCAGCGCGGCGCTCCAGCCGACGACCGCGTCCGTGTCCACGTACACCGGTGCCTGCGGGGTCACCGGGATGATGATCGGGTGGCCGTCGCAGACGACGGCGAGCTTGCCGGTGCCGGTGAAGAGGCTGTTGAAGAGGCCGCCGCCGGTCATCCCGGCGCCCTTCACCATCTTTATCTCGTAGGACAGCGTCGGGTCGAAGCACAGGACGTTGCGCCCGTTGATGGTGAAGGCGTCGCCCGGCTCGAAGTCGATGATGAAGCAGTTGCCCGCCTCGTGGGCGAACCAGGCCTCGCCCTGCCCGCGTACGGACATCAGCGCGAGCCCCTCGCCGGTGACGGCGCGCTTGAGCATGCCGCCTATGCCCTGGCCCTTGCGCTCGAACCGGAGGTCGCCCCGGAAGGCGACCATCGAGCCCTGACGGGCCAGCATCTCGCCGTTCACGGCGTACTTGACGGACTTGGCGTTCTGAAGGGTCATGCCCGGTGCGGTGGCCGGTCGGGCCAGGTTCTCGGAGGCGAAAAGATCACTCTGCATGGTCCCGATCCTCGCCCGGGGCACGCACCCGGGACATCCTCCTCAAGGCGGAGGCTGGCATCCTTGGGCGGATGAGCACGAAGGACGCACCCAAGACCTCAGACGTACCCGCCGTCGGCGCGGACAGCCCGTTCCGGCAGGAGCGGGCGGCGCGCGACGAGGCGCCGCAGTTCGTCCTGCCGCTGGTCGTGCGGATCGAGAAGGCGGACCCGCCGGCCCGGACCGACGCGCTGGAGACGGCGGCCCGCGCGGTCCTGGTGCTGCTGACGGACGAACGGGCGCACGGCGAGGGCGAGTGGGCCGAGGCCGTGCGCGACTGGCAGGACGCCCGGATCCGCAAGGTGGTGCGCAGGGCGCGCGGGGCGGAGTGGCGCAAGGCGGGGACCCTCCCGGGCGTCACGGTGCACGGCGAGCGGGCCGAGGTCCGGGTCTTCCCGCCGGTGCCGCTCGACGGGTGGCCCAAGGAGCTGGCCAAGCTGCAGGTTTCGGGGACCGACCTGGACGACCCCGCTGCGGCGGCACCCGCCGCGGCGGAGCTGCCCGTGCTGTGGCTGAACCCGGACCTCGACATGTCGGCCGGCAAGGCGATGGCCCAGGCCGGGCACGCGGCGCAGCTGGCCTGGTGGGAACTGACGCCGGCCGAGCGGGACGGGTGGCGGGAGTCCGGTTTTCGGCTGGCCGTGCGCACGGCCGCGCGCGAGCGGTGGGCGGCGCTCAGCGGGAGCGGGCTGCCGGTGGTGCGCGACGCCGGGTTCACCGAGATCGCCCCCGGCTCCTGCACCGTGGTCGCGGACCACCCGGCGCTGCGGGCCCGGCTCTGAGCCGGGAACCTCAAATGTTGCTCTGAACGTCCCTTCCTCACGGTTGGCCCCGCGCCGTCGGGGCCATCACACGGTCATACGGACCGACGAGCACGGATGCGGGCCGGTGAGTACCGGCGGGGGCCGGCGAAAGGGGGGCGAGGGAACCATGAAGCCCATGGCGCGCCTGGGGGTGGGCATCGGCTGGCGGCCGGAGATCGCGGAGGCCGTGGAGCGGCTCGAACACCTCGACTGGGTCGAGGTCGTCGCCGAGAACGTCTGCCCCGGTCACCTGCCCGAGTCGCTGCTGCGGCTGCGCGAGCGCGGGGTACGGGTCGTCCCGCACGGGGTCTCGCTGGGCCTCGGCGGCGCCGACCGTCCCGACCCGGCGAAGCTGGCCGCGCTCGGGGAGCGGGCGGTGGCGCTGGGGGCGCCCCTGGTCACCGAGCACATCGCCTTCGTACGCACCTCCTCCCCCGTGCTGGAGGCCGGACACCTGCTGCCGGTCCCGCGCACCCGGGACGCGCTGGACGTGCTGTGCGAGAACGTCCGGATCGCGCAGGACGCGCTGCCGGTGCCGCTGGCGCTGGAGAACATCGCCGCGCTCTTCTCCTGGCCCGGGGAGGAGCTGACGGAGGCGCGGTTCCTGACGGAGCTGGTGGAACGGACCGGCGTACGGCTGCTCGTCGACGTGGCCAACCTGCACACGAACCGGGTCAACCGGGGCGAGGACCCGTCGGCGGTACTGGACGGGATCCCGCTGGAGGCCCTCGCGTACGTACACGTGGCCGGGGGCGTGGAGCGGGACGGCGTGTGGCACGACACCCACGCGCACCCGGTGCCGCCGGTGGTGCTCGACGTACTGGCGGCGCTGCGGGAGCGGGTGGACCCGCCGGGGGTCCTGCTGGAGCGGGACGACGACTTCCCGGCGGAGGCGGAACTGGCCGCCGAACTGGTCCGGATCCGCGAGGTGGTGACGGCCACGACGGGCACGACGGGCCCGGGGCCGGGGCCGGGCGGGGCCGGTCCGGCGGGTGCGGGGGCCCCTGCGGGTGCGGAGGTTCCTCACGGCGCCGGGGGCACGGCCGACGCCGGGGGCGCGCCCGACGCCGAGGGCCCCGGGAGTGCGCCGGACGGCGACGGCGGCGGCGCGGATCCCGGTGTGCGGGACGCGCCGGCCCTCGACGCCGCCCGGACCCGCGTGGGGATCGGGCAGGCGGCCCTGCTGTCGGCGCTGGTCGCCGGTACCCCGGTGCCCGAGGGCTTCGACCGGCGGCGGATCCGGGTCCAGGCCCGGGCCCTGGCCGCCAAGCGGGCCTCGGTCGTCGCGAAGGTCGCGCCCGAGCTGCCGCGGATACTGGGCGGGCCCGACGCCTACCGCGCGGCCTTCCTCGGCTACGCCCGCAACCGCCCCATGACGTCCGGGTACCGCCGTGACGCCCTGGACTTCGCCGAACACCTGCTGGTCCAGGACCTGCCCGCCGACCCGGCCGCCCGCCGCCGGCTCACCGCCTGGTGGCGGCAGCGGTCCGGGGCGCGGCCGCCGGGCCGGATCACGCGCTGGGCCCGTGCCCTGACGGGGAGAGCCTCGTGAACGTCGTCGCCATCGCCGTCTGGGCCGCCGTCCTCGGCTCCAGCTCGCTGCTGCTGCGCGCCCTGTTCCGGGCGAGGCCACGGGTGCCCGGGACCTCGCCCACCCTGCACGACCTGTCGGAGGCGGCTTTCCTGGCGGGCGGTCCCGGCGCCGTCGTCGACGCCGCGCTCGTCTCGCTGCTGGGCGACGGCCGGCTGGCGGGCGGCGGCCCCGGCATCGTCCAGGCGCGGCCCGGGGCGCCGGCCACGGACCCCGCCGAGCGCGCCGTGCTGCTGGCGCTGCGACAGGCACCCTCGGGGTGGCTGTACCAGGTGCGCTACGCCGCGATGCTCGACCCCGCCGTCCAGGAGACGGGGGACGGGCTGGCGGCCCGCGGGCTGATCGCCCCGCCCGGCACGGGGCGCGGGCTGCGGCGGTGGGGGCTGGTCCAGGCCCTGGTGTGCGGGATGCTGGTGCCGGTGTCGCTGCCGCTGACCTTCGTGGCCTGGGCCATGGATCCGGACCCCCAGGTGCCGTTCATCGTCAAGGTGCTTCCCGCGCTGCTGGCCGGGATCGCCGTAGGCGGCGTGTGCGCGAAGCGGGCCGGACGGCGGATCACCCCGGCGGGCCGGGCGGCGCTGGCCGGGATGCGGGCGCGGTACGCGGGCGACCCGGCCGATCACGTACAGACGGCCCTGTTCGGGCTGCGCGGCCTGCGGGATCCGGACCTGCGGCGACAACTGCTGCCCGCCGCCCGGAGCACGCGGCTGGCCGCGGCCCAGTCGCGGGCCCGTACGCGCACGGGGTCGTCGTACGGCCCGCGCGCTTCGTCGTCCACCTCGTCCACCTCGTCCACCTCGTCCGCCGACCTCCTCCCGGTGCTCTGGTGCGCCGCGAGCGACGGCGGCTCCTCCACCGGTCCGGGCGGCTGCGGTTCTTCGGGCAGCGGTTGCGGAGGGTCCTCCGGATCCGGCTGCGGGGGCAGCGGTTCGAGTTGCGGCAGCAGCGGTTCGAGCTGTTCCGGCAGCGGCTCCAGCTGTGGCGGGAGCAGTTCGAGCTGCGGCGGCAGCAGCTCCAGCTGTTCCAGCAGCAGCTCCAGTTGCGGCAGCAGTTCCTGATCCCGCGTACGGCAACCGGGGGTAGCGGCGGCGACACCCGGGCGCGGGCCTGTACAGCGGTACGGCCTTGACATCTCATCGGATCGGACGATGAGACGAAGGGGTCGCGATGCGGACGAGGCGTGCACACCGTTACGGAGCCGCCGCCGCGCTCCTCTCCCTCGCCCTGTGCCTCCCGGCGCCCGCCGCGGCCGCCGCCCCCCGGGACGCCCCCACCTCCGCCGAGGACGCCGGGGCCGAACTGGCCGCCCGCCGGGCCGGCGCCGCCCGGCTCGGCTTCGGTCCCTGCCCCGCCGCCGAGGAACTGCCCGGGGCCGTGCGCTGCGCGGCGCTGCGGGTCCCGCTGGACTACGCCCGCCCGGGGGGCCCGCAGATCTCCCTCACCGTCAGCCGGATCCCGGCCACCGGCCGCGGGAACGCCGTCCGGCAGGGCTCTCTCGTGTACAACCCGGGCGGCCCCGGGGCGTCGGGGACCTACTTCCCGCTGCTCGGGGGCCGGCCCGCGTGGAGCCGGATCGCGGCCGCCTACGACCTCGTCGGCTACGCCCCGCGCGGAGTGGGCGGTCCGGCCCCGCTCTCCTGCCAGGACCCGGACGAACGGCCGCAGGGCCCCACCCAGGTCCCGGCCGTGCCGTCACCGGCCTACAAGCGGGAGCGGCTCGCCGCAGCACGGGCCTACGCGCGGGGCTGCGCCCGGCACGCCGGCGCCGCGCTCGCGCACTACACGACCCTGAACAACGTCCGTGACCTGTACGTGCTGCGGGCCGCGCTCGGCGAGCGCCGGCTGACCTTCGTGGGGGCCTCGTACGGGACCTACCTGGGGGCCGTGTACGCGACCCGGTACCCGGACCACGTGCGCCGCATGGTGTTCGATTCGGCCGTCGACCCCGATCCGCGCCGCATCTGGTACCTCGACAACCTCGCCCAGGCGCCCGCCTTCGAGCGCCGCTGGGCCGACTTCCTCGCCTGGACCGCCCGGCACCACGCCGTGTACGGGCTCGGTGCCACGCCCGGGGCGGTACGGGCGGCCTACGGGCGGGTCCGCGCGACGGTGGCCCGGACTCCGGCGGGCGGGGTCGTGGGGACCGGCGAACTGCACGCCGCGTACCTCCAGACGGCGTACTTCGACGACGTCTGGCCGGAGCGGGCCGCGGCCCTGGCGGCCTTCCTGCGCGGGGACGCGGGGCCGCTGACGCGTCAGGCCGCGCGCGATCCGCGGACGGCGGCGGAGGCGGAGAACGCGACCGCCGTGTACACCGCGGTGCTGTGCAACGACGCCCCGTGGCCCGCCGACTGGGAGACCTGGGACCGCGACAACACCGAACTGGCCCGCCACGCGCCCTTCGAGACCTGGGCCAACGCCTTCCTGAACCTGCCGTGCGCCTCCTGGCCGACGGCCGGGCGGCAACGGCCCGCCGACGTCGGGGCGGGTCCGGGGCGGCTGCCCCCCACGCTGATCGTGGCGGCGGAACGGGACGGGGCGACCCCGTACCCGGGTGCGCTGGAGCTGCAACGGCGGCTCGGCGGCGGGGCCTCGCTGGTCACGGAGGAGGGAGCGGGCACCCACGGGGTGGCCGGCGGACGCAACGGCTGCGTGGACCGGCGGGTGGAGCGGTACCTGCTCACGGGCGCCACTCCGGGGTGGCGCGTCACGTGTGCGCCGCATCCGGAGCCCGCACCGGTGTCGCTGGACGACCGGGCAGCAAGCGCTCCCAGGGCGCTGCTGCCGCCAGTCGTCTGAACTTCCGGGCGGGGTCTCCGGCTGCGTCGATTCGGGGGCAGGGCCTCCCGATCCCCGGAAGCCGCTCTTGTGTCACGAGCGGTCCCCCGGTCCTTCCCCCCAGGGGAGGTCTAGGCGAGTCCGGCCACCAGATCGGCGACGGACTTGCGGCGCCCGGTGTAGAAGGGCACCTCTTCGCGGACGTGCATCCGGGCCTCGGAGGCGCGCAGGTGGCGCATGAGGTCGACGATGCGGTAGAGCTCGTCCGCCTCGAAGGCCAGCAGCCACTCGTAGTCGCCCAGCGAGAACGAGGCGACGGTGTTGGCGCGCACGTCCGGGTAACCGCGGGCCATCTTGCCGTGGTCGGCGAGCATGCGGCGGCGGTCCTCGTCGGGCAGCAGGTACCAGTCGTACGAGCGCACGAAGGGGTAGACGCTGACGTAGTCGCGGGCGACCTCGTCGGCCAGGAAGGCCGGGATGTGGGACTTGTTGAACTCGGCCGGGCGGTGCAGGGCCATGTTCGACCACACCGGCTCCAGGGCGCGGCCCAGCTTGGTGCGGCGGAAGAGGTTGTACGCGGTCTGCAGCTCGTCCGCGGTCTCCGCGTGCCACCAGACCATGATGTCGGCGTCGGCGCGCAGGCCGGAGACGTCGTAGGTGCCGCGGACGGTGATGTCCTTGGCGGCCAGCTGGTCGAAGAGCTCCTGGACCTCGTCGGCGAAGCCGGTGCGGTCCTCCGGGAGGACGTCCTTCAGCTTGAAGACGGACCACAGGGTGTAACGGATGACCTCGTTGAGGTCCTTCGCCTTCTTCCCCGCGTTGGGGATCTTCTCTGGTGCAGTCATGTGTCCATTGTCCCGTGTGCTGATCAGTGGTCCGTGCCAGGGGTGGCCATCGCGGCCATCCCGGCCGTCACCGCGTCGGCGGCCTTCCCGGCGCTCGCGACGCAGGCCGGGATCCCGACCCCGTCGTAGACGGCTCCGCAGACGGCGAGGCCCGGCAGCTCGGCCACGGCGGCCCGGATCCGGGCGACCCGGGCGAGGTGGCCCACGGGGTACTGCGGCAGTCCGCCGTCCCAGCGGGTGACGGTGGAGGCCACCGGCCGGGCCGTGAGGCCGACGGCCTCGCCGAGGTCGGTGAGGGAGAGGCCGACCAGCTCACCGTCCTCGCGCCCGAGGTCGCCCTCGTCGCCGTGCCGGCCCACGGAGGTCCGCAGGAGGAACAGGTCCGGATCGGCCCCGGCCCAGGCCCACTTGTTGCTGGAGAAGGTGGAGGCCTTGATCGTCCGGCCGTCGACGGGCGGTACGAGGAACCCGCTGGCGCCGCCCCCGGCGATCGGGGCCGGAAGGTCGGAACGCCGGAAGGCCATCGTGACCAGGGCCATGGAGGCGTACTCGACCTCGTGCAGCGCGGCGGCCGCGGTCGGGGCGAGCGCGCCGAGCAGCCGGGCGGCGGGCCCGGCCGGGACGGCGAGGACCACCCCGTCGGCGTCGAGGACCTCGTCGGCGGTCGTGATCCGCCAGCCCCCGGGCGTCCGGCCGATCCCGCTCACCGGGGCGCCCGTCAGGATCCGCGCCCCGGCGGCCCGGCAGGCGTCGGCGACGGCTACCGGCAGCCGGCCGATGCCGCCGGAGATCCCGGCGAAGAAGGCGCCGGTGGCCGCCGCGCCGATGACGGTGGTCCGCTCCGCGGCCGCCGCCTGGACCGCGCGGACGCTCCCGGTCAGCGTGGGGTGGGTGCGCACGGCCTCGTAGAGGGCGGGGACGGCGGCGCGCATCGAGATGCGGTAGGCGTCGCCCGCGTAGACCCCGCCGAGCAGCGGTTCGACCAGCCGGTCCACGACCTCGCGGCCCATCCGGGCGGCGACGTACTCGCCGACGGCCACGTCGTCGCCGACCTCCGTGGGCGGGAGGCCGGTGTCGGCGGCGATGCGGGCGAGGCCCTCGGCGGACAGGACTCCGGAGGCGGCCAGCGGGGCCGTGTCGCCGGGCACGCCCATGACGTGGCCGCGCGGCATCGGGCGCAGCGCGCCCCGGGTCCACAGGTGGGCGGTGGCGGTGGCGGGCGGCTGGAGCGCGTCGCCGAGCCCCACGGCCCGGGCCAGGTCCACGGCTTCGGGGCGGCGGGCGAGGACGGACTCGGCGCCGAGGTCGACGGGGACCCCGGCGAGCTCGCCCGCGTACAGCTTGCCGCCGAGGCGCGGACCGGCCTCCAGGAGCGTGACGCGGACGCCGTCGGCGAGCAGCCGGTGGGCGGCCGCGAGACCGGCGATGCCGCCGCCGATGACGACGACGTGGCGGGTGGGGGCCTGCCGGTCCGTACGCATGTCCGCTTCGTGCATGGACACATGGTCTCAGACCGCCCGGCGAGGCCGGAACGTGACCGCATCGGGACCGCTCCGGAACCGCGCGTACGGAACCCGGGTCGCCACCCTGAACGTCGAAGCGGCGACATCAGCCGATCCCCGGGGGGTACTGACGATGCGCTCGACCCACACGTTCGACACCGGACGCCGTACGGCGGCGGCGCTGGCCGCGCTGTCGCTGGCCGGCGTCCTCACGCTCACCGGATGCGGAGCCGCCGGCTCCGGCAGCTCCTCGGACAAGGCGGCCGTGGCCCCGGCGGCCCGGGGCGAGGGCGCGCCGGGCGGCGGGGCGGCGGCCGGGCAGGCCCCGGCGGCGGGCCCGGCGGCGACCGATGCCAAGGGCGCCGGGCAGGCCCCGGCGGCGGTCCGTCCGAACGTGATCCGTACGGGGACCCTCTCGATCGAGACGGCCGAACCGCAGAAGGTCCTCACCGCGGCCCGTACGGCGGCCGACGGCGCGGGCGGGTACGTGGGCAACGAGTCCACCCAGCGCGGCGCGGACGGCCGGCTCGCCTCGACGCTGACCCTGCGGGTGCCGGGCGAACGCTTCGACGCGGTGATCGGCGCCCTGGAGGGCAGCGGAAAGCTGCTGGGCCGCAAGGTCGAGGCACAGGACGTGACCCAGAAGGTCGCCGACGTCGAGAGCCGCGTGGCGTCGCAGCGGGCCAGCGTCGCCCGGGTGCGGGAGATGATGGACAAGGCCTCGGCGCTCGGTGACGTGGTCATGCTGGAGGGCGAGCTGAGCCGGCGCCAGTCGGACCTGGAGTCGCTGATCGCGCAGCAGACCGCCCTGAAGGACCAGACCTCCCTGGGGACGATCACGGTGTCGGTCTCGGAGCCGGCCGCGGTGGAGCGCAAGACGCGGGAGGAGGGGGACCCCTCCTTCGGGGACGCCCTGGGCGGCGGCTGGTCGGTGTTCGTCACGGTGGTGCGGTACCTGGCGCTGGCCGTCGCCGTGATCCTGCCGTTCGCGGTGACGGCCGCCGCCGCCCTGTTCGGGTTCCGCCTGTACCGCCGGCTGCGCCCCGCCCCGGCCAAGCCGGGCCGCGTCCCGGCGCAGGTGCCCCGCCGGCCGGTGCCCGCCGGGACCGGCGCACCCGCCTCCGACGGGGCTGTGGCCGATCCTGAGGGCTGAGCGCGCCCGCGCCCGTAGCGTGGACCCCGGTTGACGACGAACGCGGGACGAAACGGAACGGGACGGGGCGGACGATGGCGAAGGAACGACTGGTGGTGGTGGGCGGTGACGCGGCGGGGATGTCCGCCGCGTCGCAGGCCCGGAGGCTGAAGGGCCCGGCGGAGCTGGAGATCACCGCCTTCGAGCGCGGGCACTTCACCTCGTACTCGGCGTGCGGGATCCCGTACTGGATCGGCGGGCAGGTGTCCGCCCGGGACGACCTGATCGCCCGTACGCCCGAGGAGCACCGGGCCCGGGACATCGACCTGCGCACCCGGACGGAGGTCGTGGAGCTGGACCTGGCCGGCCGGCGGGTGCGCGCCCGGGACATGGAGAGCGGCGCGGAGTCCTGGACGGCCTACGACAAGCTGGTCCTGGCGACCGGCGCCCGCCCGGTGCGCCCCCGCCTGCCGGGCATCGGCGCCCACGGGGTGCACGGGGTGCAGACCCTGGACGACGGCCGGCGGCTGATGGAGACCCTGGAACGCTCTCCGGGCCGCCGGGCGGTGGTGGTCGGCGCGGGCTACATCGGCGTGGAGATGGCGGAGGCCCTGGTGCGCCGGGGCTACGGGGTCACCGTCCTGCACCGGGGCGAGCAGCCGATGGCCACGCTGGACCCGGACATGGGCGGGCTCGTGCACGGCGCTATGAACCGCATGGGGATCGTCACGGTCTCCCGCGCCGAGGTGACGAAGATCCTCACGGACGAGGAGGGCCGGGCCGTCGCGGTGGCCACGGCGGCCGGCGACGAGTACCCGGCGGACGTGGTGGTACTCGGCCTCGGCGTGGAGCCCCGCACCGCCCTCGCCCGCGCGGCGGGCCTCCCCGTGGGCACCTCGGGCGGCCTGCTCACCGACCTGTCGATGCGGGTGCGCGGCCACGAGGAGGTCTGGGCGGGCGGCGACTGCGTGGAGGTGCTGGACCTGGTCGCGGGCCGCACCCGGCACATCGCCCTGGGCACGCACGCCAACAAGCACGGCCAGGTGATCGGCTCGAACGTGGGCGGCGGCTACGCGACCTTCCCCGGGGTGGTCGGCACGGCCGTCAGCAAGGTCTGCGACCTGGAGATCGCCCGTACGGGGCTGCGCGAACGGGACGCCCTGGAGGCGGGTCTGCGCTTCGTGACGGCCACCATCAGCTCGACGAACACCGCCGGCTACTACCCGGGGGCGGAGCCGATGACGGTCAAGATGCTGGCGGAGCGCCGCACGGGCCGCCTCCTCGGCGTCCAGATCGTCGGGGGCGCGGGGGCCGCGAAGCGCGTGGACGTGGCGGCGGTCGCCCTCACGGCGGGGATGACGGTGGACCAGGTCGTCTCCCTGGACCTGGGCTACGCCCCGCCGTTCTCCCCGGTCTGGGACCCGGTGCTGGTGGCCGCCCGCAAGGCGGTCTCGGCGGTCCGGGCGGCGGGGGTCTGAGGCGGGGCGGCGGCGCGCAGCTCGGAGCGGACCAGTTCCAGGAGGCGGCCCATCCAGTTGCGGCCGCCTCGGGGGCCCTCGTCGCGCCAGAAGGGGGCGTCGGAGAGGCCGGTGTAGAGGATGCCCGCGTCGCCGGTGGCGAGCAGGACCTCGGCGAGGCGGGGGTGCTGGCCGAACTTGGCGCGCAGCAGGGCGGCCATGACGGCGAGCCGTACGGCGGGCCAGTCGGCGCGCCGGGCCGCGGGGCCGCCCGCCTCGTGCGCCTCGTGGGCGGTGGCGGCGGCGCGGATCCGGTCGTGGTCGGCGGGATCGGCGGCCGAGAGGGCCCAGTAGGCGTGGGTCACGCTGGGGTAGCTCACCCCGGCGTGGACGAAGGGGGCCTCGTGGTCGTTGCGCAGGACGAAGGGGCCCGGCTCGGCGGGCGGGCCGCCGGGGTGGAACGTCTCGTGCAGGACGACCGGGGGCCCGGGGGCCCCGGCCGGTTCGTCGGCGTACCGCAGGGTCAGCCACCGCTCGTGGCGGGCCTCGCCGTCCACCGCGTCGTCGAAGTAGGCGAGGGCCCACCGGTGGCCCTCTTCCGTCGCCACCGGACCGTCGCCGTCCACGGGCTGCCCGAGATCGGTGAGCAGCATCCGCAGCGGGCGGTCCTGGTGGTCCATGTCGCCGAGGACGTACACCCTGAGGTGGGCGGGGACGGCGAGGTAGGCGTCCCGGAGCCGGGCCCGGTGGGCCTCGGTCGGCTCCCGCCGGTGGTCGCGGACGGCGTCCCAGAGCCGGTCGCCGGCCCCCGGGCGGCCCGCCAGCCGGTCGATCTCGTCGGCGACCTCCAGGAGGAAGCCCTCCTGGGTGAGCGGCTCGGGGTTGCGCGACTCCCATTTGGTGGGCTCGCCCACGGGCCACTCCCGCGCGTCCGGCCGCTCCGGCGCGACCTTCCCGGCGGCCAGCCGCTCGCGCAGTCCGGCGAGGTCGGTGGGCTCATGCCCGCCGACGGTGATCCGGCCGTCCGCATAGACGAAGAGGTGATCGGGGTAGTGCTCGCCGTCGAACTCGTGGCGACGCCAGACGAGGCGCCAGACCCCGTTGATGGTCTCCCCGTCGGATATGCGAAACGTCGGCCCGTGCCATGTCATGCACGGCACAGTACCGACGTCTCGGTGTACGGAAGCGGATCAGCGCCGGGTCTTGGTGTGGACGTAGTCCACCAGGCGGGTCAGCGCGTCGGGGTCCGTCGTCGGGAGGACGCCGTGGCCCAGGTTGAAGACGTGGCCCTCCAGGCCCGCCGCGGCGGCCAGGACCTCGTCGGTCTTGGCCTCGACGGCCTCGGTGGTGGAGAAGAGGACGGCGGGGTCCAGGTTGCCCTGGAGCGCCTTGCCGGGGCCGACGCGGCGGACGGCCTCGTCCAGCGAGACCCGGTAGTCGACGCCCATGACGTCCGCGCCGGCCTCGCCCATGAGGCCGAGGAGCTCGCCCGTGCCCACACCGAAGTGGATGCGCGGGACTCCGTACGAGGCGACGGATTCGAGGACCTTCGCCGAGGCGGGCATCACCGAGCGCCGGTAGTCCGCCGGGGCGAGGGCGCCGACCCAGGAGTCGAAGAGCTGGATCGCGGAGGCACCGGCCTCGATCTGGACCTTGAGGAAGGCCGAGGTGATCTCGGCGAGGCGGTCCAGGAGGTCGGCCCAGAGCTCCGGGTCCCCGTACATGAGGGCCTTGGTGTGCTCGTGGTTCTTGGACGGACCACCCTCGACGAGGTAGCTCGCGAGGGTGAAAGGCGCGCCCGCGAACCCGATCAACGGCGTGCCGCCGAGTTCACCCGTGAGCATGCCGATCGCCTCGGTGACGTACGGGACGTCCTCCGGGGTGAGGTCGCGCAGCTGTGCGAGGTCCTCGCGGCGGCGGATCGGGTTGGCGACGACCGGGCCGACGCCCGGCTTGATGTCCAGGTCGACACCGATGGCCTTCAGCGGCACCACGATGTCGGAGAAGAAGATCGCCGCGTCGACGCCGTGGCGCCGCACGGGCTGCAGGGTGATCTCGGTGACCAGGTCGGGGCGCATGCAGGACTCCAGCATGGCCGTGCCCTCGCGCACCTTCCGGTACTCGGGGAGTGAGCGGCCCGCCTGCCGCATGAACCACACGGGGGTGTGGGGGACCGGCTCCCGCCGGCACGCCTTCAGGAAGGCGGAATCGTACGTCTGACTCGGCTGGCCCGTGGGGCGGGTAGTGGCGCTCACGCGGCAAATCTTCGCACGTATGAAGAAGTGCCCGGCCCGGCACGGGTGTCCCTGCGCCGCCGGGGCGCTCGTTCCGCCTAGTCTTCCCGGCATGGCTGCGGCTCAGGGACGATTTTCAGATGGCGCTGACGGTACGGACAGCGCGAAGGAGAGCTCGGTCCCGCTCCCTTTCCGCCGGGCGGTCGACGGCTTGAAGAAGGCACGGCTGCGGTCCGGGATCGAGATCGACCCCACGAAGCCCCCGCAGAGACTGGCCCCCTACGCGTACGCGCTGGAGGCGGCGGTCGTGGAGGGCGAGGACGACCTGGCCGACGGCCGGCTGATCCTGCTCCACGATCCCGCCGGGCACGACGCCTGGCAGGGCACCTTCCGCCTGGTGACGCTCGTACGGGCGGAGCTGGAGCCGGAGATGGCCGCGGATCCCCTCCTCCCGGAGGTGTGCTGGTCCTGGCTGACGGGGGCGCTGGAGGCCCGCGGGCTGGCGTACGGCGAGGCAAGCGGCACCGTGACGATGGCGAGCTCGCACTACTTCGGCGGGCTCCGGGAGCGGCGTCCGGCGACCCAGATCGAGATCAGGGCCTCGTGGACCCCCCGCGAGGGGGTGGGCGGGGTGCCGGACACCCCGGCGCACCTGGCGGCCTGGTGCGAGCTGCTGTGCCAGATCGCGGGACTGCCCCCGGTCGGGCCGACGGACACCGCCACGGGCGTGGTGTCCCTGCCGCAGCGGCGCGGTCCGCACCACCCGTAGGAAGCGGTTCCCGCGCGGTCGGCCGGGGCCGTCCGGCCGCGCTCCGGCCGCGTTCGGGCGGCGTTGCGGCGGCGCTCCGACTGCGCTCGGGCGGGTGGCGGAGGCTTCCGGCGGCGTTCCGGTGCCGGGAACGACCGATCGCGTGCGCAAGGGACTGTCGAAACGGTGCGCGGATTGCGGCCTTCTGATCATCCCTTGATCGATCGTGCGTCCGAATTGCCCGAATTGTTACTCACCAAATCGTGATCATTCCCTAAAGCCGGGCGGGTGACGTGCCGAAGGAGTCAGTGACCATCCGCACGGTTCGCACCGGCTGCCTTCCCCCAGCCGGCCGTCCCGCCACTCCCCCAGGAGGCCTAGGTGTCCGTTCTTCTTGAGCAGCCCGCAAGCCTGGTCGCCTACCGCCCGACCAAGCCGACGGCCATGGTCGTCGTCGCCGACCCGCGCGTCCGTTCCACCGTGACCCGCCATCTGTGGGCCCTCGGAGTCCGTGACGTGATCGAGGCGTCGTCCATCGCGGAGGCCCGCCCCCGCGTCGGCAGCCCGCGCGACATCTGCGTGGCCGACGTCCACCTGCCCGACGGTTCCGGTCTCACCCTGCTCTCCGAGACCCGCGCCGCCGGCTGGCCGAACGGCCTGGCCCTGTCCGCCGCCGACGACATCGGCGCCGTGCGCAACGCCCTCGCGGGCGGTGTGAAGGGCTACGTCGTCACCGGTACGCGGACCAACATCGGGCTCCCCACCCGGCCCGGCGCCGCCCCCATCGGTGCCGCCGCCGCCCGTATGCACCGCCGCCCCCCGGGTGCCCCGAGCCACCCGGGCGGCTACCGAGAGCTCTCCGGCCGCGAGGTCGAGGTCCTGCGCCTCGTCGCGGAGGGCCAGTCCAACAAGGCCATCGGCGTCTCGATGGGCCTGTCCGCCCTGACCGTCAAGTCCCACCTCGCCCGGATCGCCCGCAAGCTGGGCACCGGCGACCGGGCCGGCATGGTCGCCGTCGCCCTGCGGACCGGAATCATCCACTGATCCTGCCCCGAGGCCCCCGGACACCGCTCCGGGAACCCCTGGAGCCGCCCGGCCCCTCCTCCTCGCGCCCGTCGACGGAACGTTCCGGCGACGGGCGCGTCACATCCACGGATACCCTTGACCGGTGACCGACGCCCAAGAGACCGCAGCAGGCCTGCGCACCACCACCGGGGGCGGCCCCCCGGACGAAGAGGTTTCGTCCGATGGGCTGCCTGTTCCGTTGCTAGAACCCCGCGAGGGGATCCCCCCGGTCGTGGCCGACGCGGACGGGCTGGCCCGGGTCGTCGCGGCCTTCGCCGCAGGCACCGGACCGGTGGCCGTCGACGCCGAACGCGCCTCCGGATACCGCTACGGACAGCGCGCCTACCTGGTGCAACTGCGCCGCGAGGGTGCCGGATCCGCGCTGATCGACCCGGTCGGGTGCCCGGACCTCTCCTCCCTGGGAGAGGCGCTGTCCGGCACCGAGTGGATCCTGCACGCCGCCACCCAGGACCTGCCCTGCCTGCGCGAAATAGGCATGGCCCCCACCTCCCTCTTCGACACCGAGCTGGCCGGCCGGCTGGCCGGGTTCCCCCGGGTCGGCCTCGGGGCGATGGTGGAGAGCGTGCTGGGCTACGTACTGGAGAAGGGCCACTCCGCCGTCGACTGGTCCACCCGCCCGCTGCCCGAGCCCTGGCTGCGCTACGCGGCGCTCGACGTGGAACTGCTGGTGGACCTGCGGGACGCGCTGGAGAAGGAGCTCGACCGGCAGGGCAAGCTGGAGTGGGCCCGCCAGGAGTTCGACGCGATCGCCTCCGCGCCGCCCGCCCCGCCGCGCAAGGACCCCTGGCGGCGCACCTCCGGCATGCACAAGGTGCGCCGGCGCCGGCAGATGGCCGTGGTCCGGGAGCTGTGGGAGTCCCGCGACCGGATCGCGCAGCGCCGGGACGTGTCCCCCGGCAAGGTGCTCGGCGACGCGGCGATCGTGGAGGCTGCCCTGGCCCTCCCCGCGAACGTCCACGCCCTGTCGGCCCTGCCCGGCTACGGACAGCGCATGGGCCGGCGCCAGCTGGACCAGTGGATGGCCGCCGTGGACCGGGCCAGGGCCCTGCCCGAGAGCGAGCTGCCGCAGCCGGGGGCGACCCCGGCGGGCCCGCCGCCGCCGCGCTCCTGGGCGGACAAGGACCCGGCCGCCGCCGCGCGCCTGTCCGCCGCCCGCAGTGCCGTCTCGGCACTGGCCGAGGGGCTGAACCTGCCCCAGGAGAACCTGATCACCCCGGACACCGTGCGCCGGCTGTGCTGGGAGCCCCCGCAGCGGCTGGAGCCCGGCACGGTCGCCGAGGCCCTGGCCGCCTACGGCGCCCGCCCCTGGCAGATCGAACAGGTGACGCCCGCGCTGGTCACGGCCCTCGCGGCGACGGCCTGACCGGCCGGACCGACGGACCCGGACGGGGCCCTTACTCCAGGGGAGTGAGGGCCCCGTCCGCGTCCCGGTAGTAGCTCCCGGTTTCCGCGCCTTCGACCTTGCCCTGCTTGAGCCAGTGCTCGGACATGGTGTGCACGTCGTTCGCCACCCGCTCCCAGGGCGCCTGGTGCCCCGCGCAGGCGATCCGGAACATCAGCTCCTTCGGCTTCTTGATGGCCTTCCACACCTCGTCGACCATCCCGGCTCGCGCTGGTCGGGGCATTTCAGGTCGTTGCCCCACGACTCGTCGAGGCCGCCCTTCGTACCGACGGTCATCGGGAAGCCGAAGGCCGCCGCCGGAAGGGACACCGGCAGCGGCACCGGCGCGCCGAAGTCGGTCCCGGCCGCGCTCGCCCTGCCGTTCGGCGGGAAGACCGGCGCCAGCAGGAAGAGGCTGCGGACCTTGCCGGGGTGCTGGATGGCGTACGGCCCGAACTGCTGGGCGGCGTGGGACACCGGGCCGTCGGGCCCGATGTCCGACCCCTTCGGGTAGCCCGGGACGCTCCGATCGGCCGGGCGCGCGACGGGGGCGCGAGGGGGCTCGGGGCGCGCGGGCCGGTGTGACCTTCGCCGCTGTTCGGGGAGGGGGTGTGCACACGGGTTACCCGCAAGTAGCATGGGCCGGGTGAGCGGGCGCTCAGCCACATCGGCCGGGCCGCCCCCGCGCAGCAGTGCACACCCGCACCTGGAGGAGAGCCAACGTGCCTCGTACCGTCAGGGACGTCGTCTTCGTCGACGGCGTCCGCACCCCGTTCGGCAAGGCGGGCCCGAAGGGCATCTACCACGAGACCCGCGCCGACGACCTCGTCGTGAAGGCGATCCGGGAGCTGCTGCGCCGCAACCCGGACCTGGACCCCGCGAAGATCGACGAGGTCGCCATCGCCGCGACCACGCAGATCGGCGACCAGGGCCTGACGCTGGGCCGCACGGCCGGCATCCTCGCGGGTCTCCCGCAGTCGGTCCCGGGCTACTCCATCGACCGCATGTGCGCCGGCGCGCTGACCGCCGTGACCGCCGTCGCGGGCGGTGTGGCCTTCGGTGCCTACGACGTCGCCCTCGCCGGCGGTGTCGAGCACATGGGCCGCCACCCCATGGGTGAGGGCGTCGACCCGAACCCGCGCTTCGTCTCGGAGAAGCTGGTCGACGAGTCCGCCCTGTTCATGGGCATGACCGCCGAGAACCTGCACGACCGGTACCCGACGATCACCAAGCTCCGCGCCGACGAGTACGCCGTGCGCTCGCAGGAGAAGGCCGCCAAGGCGTACGCCGACGGCAAGATCCAGCAGGACCTGGTCCCGATCTCGGTGCGCAACACCAACGAGGCGGCCGGTGAGACGGGCTGGGGCCTGGTCACCACCGACGAGCCGATGCGCCCGGGCACCACGCTGGAGAACCTGGCCGGCCTGAAGACCCCGTTCCGTACGCACGGCCGGGTCACCGCGGGCAACGCCGCCGGTCTCAACGACGGTGCCACCGCCGCGATCATCGCGTCCGAGGACTTCGCCCGGGAGAACAACCTCCCGGTCAAGATGCGCCTGGTCTCGTACTCCTTCGCGGGTGTCGAGCCGGAGGTCATGGGCTACGGCCCGATCCCGGCCACCGAGAAGGCCCTGGCGCAGGCCGGTCTGACGATCGACGACATAGGCCTGTTCGAGGTCAACGAGGCGTTCGCCGTCCAGGTCCTCGCCTTCCTGGAGCACTACGGCATCGCCGACGACGACGCCCGCGTGAACCAGTACGGCGGTGCCATCGCCTTCGGTCACCCGCTGGCCTCCTCCGGCGTCCGCCTGATGACGCAGCTGGCCCGCCAGTTCGAGGAGCAGCCGCACGTCCGCTACGGCCTGACCACCATGTGCGTCGGCTTCGGCATGGGCGCCACGGTCATCTGGGAGAACCCGAACTTCAACGCCGAGGGAGACTCCAAGTGAGCACCACCGCTGAGCTCCTGAAGGGCGCGGCCGAGCTGTTCCCGGACGAGGTCGTCACCCAGGCGCACGTGCGCCACCTGGACCTGCCGTTCGGCGCCGGGCGCTTCGCGCTCGTCACGCTGGACAACGGCTTCGACCACACCAAGCCGACCACCTTCGGCCCGCAGTCCCTCGCCAACCTGAACGCGGCGATCGACCAGGTCGAGCAGGAGGCCCTCGCGGGCTCCATCGTCGGCGCGGGCATCACCGGCAAGCCGTTCATCTTCGCGGTCGGCGCCGACCTCAAGGGCGTCGAGCTGCTGAAGAAGCACGACGAGGCGCTCGCCATCGGCAAGGGCGGCCACGACGTCTTCAAGCGCCTCGCGGCGCTGGCCGTCCCCACCTTCGCGTACTACAACGGCGCGGCGATGGGCGGCGGTGTCGAGGTCGGTCTGCACTGCACCTACCGCACCGTCTCCAAGGCCATCCCGGCCTTCTCGCTGCCCGAGGTCTTCCTCGGTCTGGTCCCGGGCTGGGGCGGCTGCGCCCTCCTCCCGAACCTGATCGGCGCGGAGCGCGCGGTCTCGGTCATCATCGAGAACTCGCTCAACCAGAACCGCCAGCTCAAGGGCAAGCAGGTCTTCGAGCTCGGCATCGCCGACGCCCTCTTCGAGGGCGCGGACTTCCTGGAGCAGTCCCTGATCTGGACCGCGAAGGTCCTGGGGGGCGAGACCGAGGTCGTCCGCGCCGAGATCGACCGCGGCGAGGGCTGGGACGCGGCCGTCGCCAAGGGCCGCGCCATCGCGGACTCCAAGGTGCACGGAGCCGCTCCGGCCGCCTACCGCGCGCTGGACATCATCGCCGCGGCCAAGTCCGGCGACCTCCAGGCCGGCTTCGACGCCGAGGACACGGCCCTGGCCGACCTCATCATGGGCGGCGAGCTGCGCTCGGGCATCTACGCCTTCAACCTGGTCCAGAAGCGCGCCAAGCGCCCGGCCGGTGCCCCGGACAAGTCCCTGGCCCGCCCGGTCACCAAGGTCGGCGTCGTCGGCGCGGGCCTGATGGCCTCGCAGCTGGCGCTGCTCTTCCTGCGCCGCCTGGAGGTGCCGGTGGTCCTCACCGACATCGACCAGGAGCGCGTGGACAAGGGCGTGGGCTACGTCCACGCCGAGATCCAGAAGCTGCTCGGCAAGGGCCGCATCAACCAGGACAAGGCCAACCGCCTGACCGCCCTGGTGACCGGTGTGCTCGACAAGGCCGAGGGCTTCGCGGACGCGGACTTCATCATCGAGGCCGTGTTCGAGGAGATGTCCGTCAAGCAGAAGGTGTTCGCGGAGGTCGAGGCGGTCGCCCCGGCGCACGCGATCCTCGCCACCAACACCTCCTCGCTGTCGGTGTCGGAGATGGCCTCCAAGCTCCAGCACCCGGAGCGCGTGGTCGGCTTCCACTTCTTCAACCCGGTCGCGATCCTCCCCCTGCTGGAGATCGTCCGCGGTGAGCAGACCGACGACGCCTCGCTGGCCACGGCCTTCGGTGTCGCCAAGAAGCTGAAGAAGACCGCGGTGCTCACCAAGGACGCCCCGGCGTTCGTCGTGAACCGCATCCTGACCCGCTTCATGGGCGAGATCCAGAACGTCATCGACGAGGGCACCCCGGTCGTCACGGCGGAGAAGGCCATCGAGCCGCTCGGCCTGCCGATGTCCCCGCTGGTGCTGCTGGAGCTCGTGGGTCCGGCGATCGGTCTGCACGTCTCCGAGACCCTGAACCGCGCCTTCCCGGAGCGCTTCACCGTCTCCCCGAACCTGGCGGCCGTGGTCAAGGCCGGCAAGCGCGGCTTCTACGTCTACAACGCGGAGAACGGCTTCAAGCCGGAGCTCGACCCCGAGGTCGCCGCGCTCCTGGTCCAGGGCGACTCCGTCCTGACCGAGGAGCAGGTCCGCGACCGCGTCCTGGACGCGGTGGCGCAGGAGATCGGCCTGATGCTGGAGGAGGGTGTCGTGGCCGAGGCCCAGGACATCGACCTCTGCCTCATCACGGGTGCCGGCTGGCCCTTCCACCTGGGCGGCATCACGCCGTACCTGGACCGTGAGGGCGTCTCGGAGCGGGTGAACGGCAAGAAGTTCCTCGCCCCGGGTGTCGCCAGCGTCCCGGCGTAACCCACGGCGCTACGCGCAACGGCCCGTCCGCACCCGGTGCGGACGGGCCGTTCGCGTGTCCGGGGCCGTTCCCCGTGTCCGGGGCCGTTCCCCGTGTCCCGGGAGCGGCCCCGGGGCCGTCAGCGGCGGCCGAGGCGGCCGTTCTTGACCAGTCGCTGGGCCGCGGGCGACGCGGGGTTGATGCTCAGCGCCCGCTGTCCCGCCCGGCGGCGCAGGTCGTCGCCGGGCTTGCCCAGCTTCGCGGCGGTCTCCGCGATCCTCAGCCAGACCAGCGCGCGCCCGCTGTCCGCGGAGATCTCGACGGCCCGCTCGATCCGGCGCTTGGCCTGGTCGGTCTCCTTGCGGCGGATGTGGGCCTGGGCCATGCCGATGAGCAGGTCGAGGTTCTCGTGTTCGGCGAGCAGCCGGGCGCCCACCTCCAGGACGCCCCGGTCGTCCTTGGCCTCCACGAGGGAGGCGAACCCGCCGAGGGTGATGTCGGTGAAGGGCACGTCGTCCGGTTCGGTGCGCTCGCCGGTGGCGCGCAGGGTCCAGCCCTTGCCCCGGCGCCACTTCCAGGTGCGCGGGCCGGGCAGTTCCAGCCGGGTCCGGGTGCGCTCGTTGAAGTGCATGGAGAGCTCGGGGCGGCCCTCCCACTGGTCGACGGCGGCGGCGACGTACGCCTCGGCGACCGGGCGCAGGAAGGCGTACCGCTTGGGCTGCATGCAGTAGCCGACGGCCTGGACGTACGGGGTGACCTCGGCGCGGATGTGCTCGACGTCCAGCACCCGGTCGGCCGCGGCGCCGGTGGGCGCCTCCAGGTCGGGGAGCAGGGCGTGGGTGAGGGTGGCGGGGATGCGGTTGCTGTTGGCGTAGGGGCGCATCCGCCGGATCACCTCCAGGGCGCCGATCTGGGCGACGGGGATCCCGTACAGGGCGCGTGCGGTGAACAGGCCGGTGGAGAAGCAGCCGATGACCTGACGGGGGCGCAGGTACTCGAAGACCGTCTCGGCCAGTACCGGGACGTCCAGGACGAGGAAGGGCACGCCCGCCTCGCGGGCCGCCTCGCCGAGGGTGTCGGCGAGGCTGGAGGGGGCGCTGGGGTGCGGTTTGAAGACGATGGCGCCGTGGCCGAGGGCCAGGGCGTTCTGGAACATGCGCAGGTGCAGCTCCTCCTCTTCCTCCTCGGTGAGGATGCCGAGCGGGGAGAGGTACTGGCCGAGGAGGAGGGCGGTCTCCGGGCCGAGCCGCGCCAGCGCGGGCGGGATCACGCGGTCGAGGATCGGCGCGCACTCGCGGGTGACCTCGGCGATCAGCTTGAGGACGGCGCCGGTGTGCACGGGCCGCGAGGGGATCCCGTACTCGGTGAGGAGCATGGGCAGCAGGGTGGGCACGAGGTCCAGGTAGAGGACCTGTGCGATCCGGCCGTGGAGGGAGCGGGGCAGGTCGTTGCGGGTCGGGCCGTAGCTCATGACCCCGTCGGCGTAGACGGCGAGGGTGGCGTCCGAGAAGATCTTGCAGAGCGTCTGGGCGGGTTTGACCTGGATGGACTCGACGACGAGTTCCAGGGGGCCCGGCCGGATGCCGATCTTCTCCGCCATGACCGTGCGCCACAGCGGGGCGTCCTCGTCCCGCGGGGACCACAGCGCGGGGTGGAAGGGGTAGATGAGGTCGTTCCAGTAGACGACCCGGTGGAAGCGCGCGAGTACGGCGGCGGCGCCGGGCATCCGGTGCAGCGGGGTGGCGACCTCGGGGATGTCGACGTTGTTGCACACGAGCAGGATGCGCTCGCGGTCGTCCTGGCCGAGCTGGCCCGCTTCGATGGCGGCGGCCACCGTCATGGCGCCGTAGAGGGTGGAGGCGGCGAATATCCGGGTCATCGGGCGGCGGCGCCCTGGTGCCGGGAGATCAGTGCCCTGAGCTTGTTCACGCGTGCGGAGTCCATTCCTGACAGCGTCCCCTCCAGGACGTCCTGGGGGAGGTCCCGGAGGATCTGCGCGCTGCGTTCCAGCAGCAGGCCCCGGATGAGTTCCTCGTACGACTCGGCGCGGTCCATGTGAATCACGATGAGCGCGCAGAGAGTTCGCATCGCCTTGAACGACAGTTCATATCCGCGTGGATGGCGGTCGAGCTCGTCGAAAATCAGCCGGAAGGCGGGAAGGAAGTCGAGCTGCCGTTCGTCCGGCACCTTGGTGAGTGAAGTGGACACATCACGACGGTAGAAGATGCCGTGGAGGTCGACGACTCCGAAGGATCGGGTCCGCAGGTGCAGCTTGTAGAACCACGGGCGGTCCTCGGCGGTGCGCAGGGTCTCGTCGAAGAACAGCGCGTCGGCCTCCAGGAGGCGCTCGCGGTCGTAGATGCCGGCCCAGGACTGCGGGTAGTCCATGAAGGTCGAGGCGTCCACGGGTCCGATGTAATCCGTGGGATTCAGCGGAAGGGCCCTCGGGGCGAGCGGCGCCATGACGATCTTGCGCTTCCTGCCGTAGACCCGGACATGGCCGGTGCGTAGGAAGTCGACCCCCGACTCACCCATCCAGCCGACGAGTTGCGCGAGATATCCGGGGGCGTACCAGTCGTCCCCGTCGAGGAAGGTGAAGAAACGCCCGCGCGCCGCCGAGAGGCCGATGTTCCGGGTGGCCGAGATTCCCAGGTTGTACTGATTGCGGATCAATACGGCGCCGGGGATCCTCGGCACCATCTCCCGGAGGATCTCCGATGTCCCGTCAACGGACCCGTCGTCCACGACGATGAACTCGAAATCCTCCCTGGCATTCAGCGCCAAGGACTTGAGTGCCGTCCGACAGTAGTCCCGCACGTCACACATGGCAACGATTACCGAAAGGGTCACCATCGAAAGTACTCACCTCATTCTCATTTCTTTCACACACCCCCGGGAGGCGACCGGGACCGGCCGGCCGCACGCCCCCTCCAGCCTACGATCAAGTAACGCGCCGCCATCATGACAGAACCACTCGAAGCCCCCGTACAATCACCCCGGTGTGACGTACAACTCCCCTGCCCGTCGAGGCCTTTTCGTGACACGTAAGGATCGGATCAGCATGTAAGGTCTAACGGGCCGCGCGGCAAACCCGCCGGCAAGCGCCCAGCCGCGGTCGTGTCGACGGCAGTTGGACACCACCCACCGACCCGGGAATCACCAGTGCGCATCCACGTGCTCGCAGACTCCGACACCCGCTGGAAATGGGGTGCGGGGCTGGCGGTGGGCCTGGCTCCCGGCAGTGAGGTGCACGCACACATGCTGCGCGGCAGGAGCACTCCGACGGCGCGGCAACTGGCCGAGGTCGGCATCGCCCCCGCCTCCATCACCGAGTCCACGCTCCCCGAGTTCGCGGCGGCCCCCGAGCTGGACGCGGCGGACCTCGTCATCCTGGGCACGGTCGGCGGCTCCACCCACGCCGCCCTGCACGCACTGGCCGCCCGGTTCCGCGGCGCGCCCCGCCGGCCGGTCCTCATGACCGGATACGTCGGCGTCGTCTACGAGAAAATGGCCGACGGCCTGCTGCTGCGCGCCGGCGCGGATATCGTCCTCGCCAACAGCCCTTTCGACCGGCGCCGGTTCGGCGAGGTGTACGAACCCCTCGGAATTCCGGGATCCTGCATCGTCCAGACCGCCCTCCCCTTCCTCGACCAAAGACCCTACGACCCGAACCGGACGCACGCCCGGCACCCTTATACGGTGTGCTTCGCCGTTCAGCCCTCGGTACCCGCCGACCGCAATGGCCGCCTCTACATGCTGCGCCGGGCGATATCCCACGCGCGGTTGCGCCCCGGACGCGACGTGCTCGTGAAACTCCGCAGCAAGCCCGGCGAGGCCACCACCCACGTCGAAGCGCACCACTACCAGGTCCTCGCGGACCAGATGGAAGAACCACTGCCCCGCAACCTGCATTTCGTCTACGGCAACATGTCGGAAACCCTCGACCGTACCGACCTGTTGGTGACGGTCAGTTCCACGGCAGCCCTGGAATCGATGCACCGCGGAATGCCCACCGCAATCCTGAGCGATCTGGGAGTGCGGGAAATCCATGGGAACCACTATTTCGTCGGTTCCGGCTGCGTCACCGACTGGTCCGCGATAGACGAGGGCGCCGCCCCGCTCGCGCACGAGTCCTGGACCGCCGACCAGGGAATCCGCGCCGTGGACCCGTTCGGGGAACTGCGGACGCGGATCGGGGAATTGCGCAGCCGTCCGCTGCCCCCGATATCCCCCTACTACACGGCCGAAAGCGCCCCCGAGTACGTCGGCGCCCTGCTGCGCCGCCGGGGTCTGAACCTCGACGGCTCCCCCGGAGCGGGCGCCACGGCGCGCTCCAGCGGGCCGATGCGGCGCACCTCGCGCCGCGTCCTGAAGGTCGCCTACCAGTTCGGCGTCCAGCGCGTGGCACCGAAGATCCAGCAGTGGGGCGGCGTGTGACCGCCCCGCACACCCAACCGGCCCCCGGAGAGAACCCTGTGAACGTCACCGCCGTCATACCCGCCCGGGGCGGCTCCAAGGGCATTCCCGGGAAGAACGTCGCCGAGGTCGGCGGGGTCCCCCTCGTCGCCCGCGCCGTGCGCGCCTGCCTCGGCGCGGTCCACGTGACCCGGGTCGCGGTGTCCACCGACGACGCGGCGATCGCCGCCGCGGCCCGCGCCGCCGGCGCGGAGGTGGTCGAGCGGCCCGCCGAGCTGGGCTCCGACGAGGCCTCCAGCGAATCGGCGCTGCTGCACGCGCTGGACCGGCTGGAGGAACGGCACGGGGAGCCCGTGGACGTCCTGGTCTTCGTCCAGTGCACCAGCCCCTTCGTCACCGCGGAGGAGGTGGACGAGACGGTCCTCGCGGTGGTGCGCGACGGCGCCGACTCCGCGTTCACCGCCGTCCCCTTCCACGGCTTCCTCTGGAGCGCCGCGCCCGGCGCCGGACCCGGCCACCGCGCGCACGGCGTCAACCACGACAGCGCCGTCCGCCAGCGCCGCCAGGACCGTACGCCCGAGTACCTGGAGTCGGGGGCCGTCTACGCGATGCGGGCCGACGGCTTCCGCCGCCACGGCCACCGCTTCTTCGGCCGGACGCAGCTCGTCCCCACCGCCCCGGAACGGGCCGTGGAGATCGACGAGCCCGGCGACCTCGACCGGGCCCGCGCCCTCGCGCCCCTCCTCGACCCGCAGCAGACCCCGGCGGCCCCGTCGTCGCCGGACCCCTCGCAGTACCTCGGAAAGGAACTCTGAACAGTGGTGCACAGCAACCGGATCCGCCGGATCGGGAACAAGGAGGTCGGCACGGGCCGGCCCACCTATGTGATCGGCGAGATCGGGATCAACCACAACGGTGAGCTCGCCAACGCCCTGGCACTCATCGACGCGGCCGCCGACGCGGGCTGTGACGCGGTGAAGTTCCAGAAGCGCACGCCCGAGATATGCACCCCGCGCGACCAGTGGGACATCGAGCGCGACACCCCCTGGGGCCGGATGACGTACATCGACTACCGCCACCGCGTGGAGTTCGGCGAGGACGAGTACCGCGCCGTGGACGAGCACTGCCGCGCCCGCGGCATCGCCTGGTTCGCCTCCCCCTGGGACACCGAGGCCGTCACCTTCCTGGAGAAGTTCGACGTCCCCGCCCACAAGGTGGCCTCCGCCTCGCTGACGGACGACGAGCTGCTGCGCGCCCTGCGCGCCACCGGCAAGACGGTCATCCTGTCCACCGGCATGTCCACCCCGCAGCAGATCCGGCACGCGGTCGAGGTGCTCGGCAGCGAGAACATCGTCCTGCTGCACGCCACCTCCACCTACCCGGCCAGGGCCGAGGAGCTGAACCTGCGGGTCATCAACAGCCTGGAGGCGGCCTACCCGAACGTGCCCGTCGGCTACTCCGGCCACGAGACCGGCCTGCAGACCACGGTGGCCGCCGTCGCCATGGGCGCCTGCGCCGTCGAGCGGCACATCACCCTCGACCGCGCCATGTGGGGCTCCGACCAGGCCGCCTCCGTCGAACCCGGCGGCCTCGCCCGCCTCGTGCGCGACATCCGCACCATCGAGACCGCCCTCGGCGACGGCGTCAAGAAGGTCTACGCGTCCGAGCTCGGCCCCATGAAGAAGCTCCGCCGCGTCCAGAACCCCCTCCCCGCCGAGGGCGTGACGACCACGGCATGAGCGACACCCTCGCCCTGGTGGAGAGCCCGGCTCAACTACTGAACGTCCTGGAGTGGGCCCACGTCCACCCGGGCGAGGCAGCGTCCCTCACCGTCGCCGTCCTCCAGCCGACGGACCCGCGCTCGCGCGCGCAGGTCCGCCGGCTGTGCCGGTTCGCCTCCCAGGCCAAGGTGGTGTGGCGGCGCTACGAGGTCCGCGCGGGCTATCTGGGACGGGCGGGCGAACTGATGCGCCTGGGACGGGCGGTGGCGGCAGCCGAGCGGCTGGTCATCGGGGACCTGTTCTCCCGCACCATCCAGCTCCTGCTGCCCCGCTCCAAGGCCCGCGAGGTCGTCGTCGTCGACGACGGCACCGCCACCACCGAACTGGTCAGCCTGCTGACGTACGGGCAGCAGCTGACCCGGTGGCACCAGGGCGACATCAAGCCTTCCGCCGCCAAGGGCGGCCCCGTCAACCGCTGGCTGGCCCGCGACGGGCTGGAGCGCGCCGTCTTCTTCACCTGCATGCCCGTCTCCGCTCCCCCGGGCACCGAGGTGCGCCCGAACGACTACGCCTGGAGCCGGGAGACCTTCGGTCCCGTCCGGGTGCGCGCCGGGGCCGACCTGGCGGGCAGCTCCCTCGTGGAGACCGGGGTCGTCGACCAGGACCTGTACATCGACGCCGTCGGCTGGATCGCCCGCTCCCGTGCGGCCGGCCGCTATCTGGCGCACCGCCGGGAGAGCGCGCAGAAGCTGGAGCGGATCGCCGCGGCCACGGGCCTGGAGATCGTCCATCCCGAACTGCCGCTGGAACTGACCGCGCTGACCGAGCCGATCGGGCAGTCCGTGCTGACCTTCGCGTCCACCGTCGCGTACACCCTCCCGATCGTGCTGGGGAGTTCGCCGGTGCGGGTGGAGCTCTGCGAGATGGACGACGCCTGGATCACCCCGGACACGGCGGAGCGCTCGGTGGACTTCCTGCGGCGGATCTCCGCCCTGGCGGTGGACCGGCACGGCCTGGCCCGGATCCCGCCGCAGCCGCGCGACCGGGCGAGGACGCCCTCGTAACGGCGTCAGAACCGCTGCCAGCGGCCCAGGGAGAGCGAGGAGCCGTCCTTCTGCCGGTTGACCAGCAGTTCGCCGCGGGCGCTGATCGAGGCGATGACGACCAGGCCGTACGCGTCGACGGCGAGGGCCGGGGACTCCAGGCACTCCTCGCCGATCTCGGTCCACCACAGTCCGGCGGCCTCGTGCTCCGTGGGGTACGCGGCCAGGGCGGTGCGCCCGCCGACGGTGCGGTGGGCCAGCACCGTGCAGTCGTAGCCGTCGACCACCGCGCGGGCGGCGGCGACGGTCCCGTAGGCCGGTCCGCCGCCGAGGGCCAGCACCCCGGCGCCCTCGCGGTAGCCGAACACCCCGCTGCCGTCGGCCGCGTGCCAGAAGTGGGTGACCCGGCCCGGGGAGGTCTCCAGGACGCAGAGCGAGCCGTCCTGGGCCAGGCAGGGGACGTCCTCCGCCTTGACCAGCGGGCCGCCGGGCGCGCTCTGGGCCCACAGCGAGATGCCCTTCTCGCCCGGGGCGGCGAACCGGACGCGGCCCTCGGCGGTCGAGTCGGCGCAGGCCCCCTCGAAGGTCTTGCTGCCGCGCAGGTCGTCCCACGCGCCCCAGCCGCCCTTCTTGTCCTGGCGCCGTACGTGGACCCCGCGCCCGGCGTTGCGCACGAACACGTGCGGTGCGCCCTGGGCGTCCACGGCGAGGACCGGCGGGCCGCCGCGGTGGGACATGTCGGGCTTGCGGTAGAGGGTGCCCAGCGATTCCCAGGGGCCCATCGGGCGGCCGCTCTGGTACTGCACCGCGTGGTGGTAGGTGACGGTGTCGCCCGGGTCGCCCTCCCCGGCGCGGCGCCTTCGCCGGCCCACGAAGTGCGCGTAGCCGTCGGGGCCTTGGCCCACGGCGAGGTCGGTCAGCTCCTCGGCGGGGAAGAGCTCGGGGCCGCTCCAGCCGGGCCCGCCGGGGGCGCGCTCGGTCCAGCGCAGCAGTCCGTCCTCGGTGCGCGCGTAGGCGGTGAGCCGTCCGTCCTTGCCGGCGAGGAGCCAGCGGCCCCGTACGGGCCCCAGTGCGACGGTGTTCCAGTCACGCGCGGAGGCCGGTGCGGGTGGTCCGGCGGGGCGGCGGGTGGATGTGGGCGAATTGCGCCTGGATCGCGTCGCCATGGACCGCCAGCAACCCTTCCCCTTCACCATTCGAACGGAATCAGGATACCCCGGGGGTCTTCTGACGCGATCCTGCGTTTATGTTGTTGCCCGCGAGATTCCCCGCATCCCGTTCGGAAGGCCGGTCCCGGGCATGACCTCAGACACCACCGCCACGACGACCCCGACCGAGGGCGACGCGTCCGGCGGGCCCGCCCCGCGCCCGGCCCGTTCGCGCGCCGCCCGGATCCGGCGCGGGCTGGCCTGGACGGCGGCCGTCCTGGTCCTCGGCGGGGCGGGATCGGGATGGTGGCTCTACAGCCACCTCAACGGGAACATCGAAAGCGTCGACCTGGACAAGGCGATCGGCACCGACAACCGGCCGGCCAAGGTCGTCGAGAACGCGCAGAACGTCCTCGTCCTCGGCTCCGATTCGCGTGCCGGGGCCAACGGGGAGCTCGACCACGGCGACGTCAGCGGGGCCCGTTCGGACACCGCGATGCTGGTGCACATACCCGAGGGCCGCGCCAGGGCCACCGCGGTGAGCATCCCGCGCGACACCCTCATCTCCCGGCCCGAGTGCAAGGACAAGGACGGAAGAAACGTTCCGGCGGCGAACCGGGTCATGTTCAACTCCGTCTACTCGGTGGCCGGTCCGGCCTGCGTGGTCAAGACGGTGGAGCAGTTGTCCGGGATCCGCGTGGACCACTTCGTCGAGGTGGACTTCGCGGGGTTCAAGGGCCTGGTGGACGCCCTCGGCGGGGTCACCGTCACCCTCGACCAGCCGATGAGCGGCGCGAAGGGCGGTCTGAAGCTGGACGCGGGCACACACCGCCTCAACGGCACGGACTCGCTGAAGTTCGTCCGTACCCGCTACGGGTACGGCGACGGCAGCGACCTCGGACGCATAGGGCTCCAGCAGCAGTTCATGCTCGCGATGCTGTCCGAGATCAAGAAGCAGGACGCCCTCGGCAACCCGGCCCGGCTCTACAAGCTCGCCGACGCCGGCACCAAGTCGCTGACCACCGACTCCGATCTGGCCTCGCTCACCGCGCTGTCCGACTTCGCGCGGAGCATGAAGGGCGTGGACCCGTCCACCATGGAGACCATCATGCTGCCGGTGGACTACGACAAGGTGGACCGGAACCGGGTCGTCATCGCACAGGAGCAGGCCTCCCTGCTGTGGGAGGCCCTGCGGACCGACCAGAAGATCCCCGCCGCCGCGAAGGACTCCCCCGCCAAGGGCGGCTCGGGCAAGGCCCCGAAGGAACCTAAGGCCTCGCCCTCACCGTCCGCGAGCCAGGATCCCGCCCCCTAGCGGTGCTCGACGCGTACGTCCTCACCGCGGCCGAGCCGGCTGTGGCCGCGGCCGTAGAGGAAGTAGACGACGATGCCGATGACCATCCAGACCACGAACCGGATCCAGGTCTCGGCAGGCAGGTTGAGCATCAGCCAGAGCGAGGCCGCGATCGACAGGATCGGGATCACCGGCACCCAGGGGGTGCGGAAGGACCGGTGCAGGTCGGGGCGGGTCTTGCGCAGGATGATCACGCCGAGGGCAACGAGCACGAAGGCGAACAGGGTGCCGATGTTCACCAGTTCCGCGAGCTTCTCCAGGCTGGTGAAGCCCGCGACGACGGCGATGATCCCGCCGAGCAGGATGGTCGCCCGGTAGGGGGTGCGGTACTTCGGGTGGGTGACGGAGAAGACGCGCGGCAGCAGTCCGTCACGGCTCATCGCGAAGAACACGCGGGTCTGGCCGAGCAGCAGGATCATGCACACGGTGATCAGACCGACCGCCGCCCCGAGACTGATGGCACCGGAGAAGAAGGGCTGGTCCACCGACTTGAAGGCTTCGGCCAGTGGCGCCGTCGGTGACATCTCCGAGTACTTCTGCATACCGGTGACCACCAGTGTCACCGCGACGTACAGCACGGTGCAGACCAGCAGCGAGCCGAGGATGCCGCGGGGCATGTCCCGCTGGGGGTTCTTGGTCTCTTCGGCGGCGGTCGCCACGACGTCGAAGCCGATGAAGGCGAAGAAGATGAGGGAGGCCGCGGTGAAGATGCCCATGACGCCGAAGTTGGTGGGCGCGTAGCCGAAGAGCAGCTGGACCAGTGGCGCGTGCAGGCCGTTGCCCGCCTCCTGCGGCTGGGCCGGAGGGATGAACGGCGTGTAGTTGTCGGCCTTGATGAAGAACAGGCCCGCGACGATGACCAGCAGGACCACGAAGACCTTGATGGCCACCACGACCGCGGTGATCCGCGCCGAGAGCTTCGTCCCGACGACCAGGATCACGGTCAGCACCAGGACCAGCAGGAAGGCCAGCAGGTCGAAGCTTCCTCCGGCGTCGGGCCCGGCGAGGGTCTTGGGCAGGTCCCAGCCGAGGTTGGTGTGCATGAGGTGGCGCACGTACCCGGACCAGCCGACCGCCACGACGGCGGTGCCGAGCGCGAACTCCAGCACCAGGTCCCAGCCGATGATCCAGGCGGGCAGTTCACCGATCGAGGCGTACGAGAAGGTGTACGCCGATCCGGCCACCGGCACGGTGGAGGCGAACTCGGCGTAGCAGAGCGCTGCGAGAGCGCAGACGATGCCCGATGCGACGAAGGCGAGGGCAGTGGCGGGTCCGGCATTGTTGCGGGCTGCGATGCCCGTGAGCACGAAGATGCCGGTGCCGATGATGACGCCCACACCGAAGACCGTCAGGTCCCAGGCGGAGAGCGACTTGCGGAGCGCGTGTTCCGGCTCCTCCGTGTCGCGGATGGACTGCTCCACCGTCTTGGTGCGGAAGACGCTGTTCAGATCCTTGCTCACCGACGCACCTCCGAAAGGTGACGACGCACGAACGGGCCGGGAGGCCCACCCCTTCAAGGGTGATCTCCCGGCCCGTGACGTGCAACCGCGCGGCGATCTAGTCGACGGTGGCGGCCGGCTCGGTGTCGAAGCGCCCGTCCAGCTTCGCCACGAGTCCGGTGACCTGGCGGGCGATGTCCGGAGCGGTCAGGCCGATCTCGGCCATGATCTCCTTGCGCAGCGCGTGGTCGAGGAAGCGCTGCGGGATGCCGAAGTCGCGCAGCGGCACGTCCACGCCCGCGTCGCGCAGGGCCTGCGCGACGGCGGCGCCGACGCCGCCGGTACGGCCGTTGTCCTCGACGGTGACGACCACGCGGTGGCGCTCGGCGAGCGGGGCCATGGCCTCGTCCACCGGCTTCACCCAGCGGGGGTCGACCACGGTCGTCGAGATGCCCTGCTTGTCGAGCAGGTCGGCGATCTCCAGGCACATCGGGGCGAGGGCGCCGACCGAGACGAGCAGTACGTCCGGCCGGGTGACCTCGGCGCCGGGGGCGCGCAGCACGTCCATGCCGCCGATCCTGCCGACGGCCGGGACGGCCGGTCCGACGACGCCCTTGGAGTAGCGCACGACGGTGGGGGCGTCCTTGACCTCGACGGCCTCGCGCAGCTGCGCGCGCAGCTGCTCGGCGTCGCGCGGGGCGGCCAGCCGCAGGCCGGGGACGACCTGGAGGATGGACATGTCCCACATGCCGTTGTGGGAGGCGCCGTCGTCACCGGTGACGCCGGCCCGGTCCAGGACGAAGGTGACCCCGCACTTGTGCAGGGCGACGTCCATCAGGACCTGGTCGAAGGCGCGGTTGAGGAAGGTCGCGTAGACGGCGAAGACCGGGTGGACGCCGCCGCTCGCCAGGCCGGCCGCGGACGTGGCGCCGTGCTGTTCGGCGATGCCCACGTCGTAGATGCGGTTCGGGAAGGCCTCGGCGAACTTGTGGAGTCCGACCGGGTGGAGCATGGCGGCGGTGATGCCGACGATGTCCTCGCGCTCGTGGCCGAGCTTGACCATCTCGTCGGCGAAGACGGAGGTCCAGCTGGCCGCGGCCGTCTTCACCGGCAGACCGGTGTCCGGGTGGATCACGCCGACCGCGTGGAAACGATCCGCCTCGTGCTCCAGGGCCGGGGTGTAGCCCCGTCCCTTCTGAGTGAGGCAGTGCACGATGACCGGGCCGCTGAAGCGCTTGGCGCGCGTCAGGGCGGACTCCAGGGCCTCGATGTCGTGGCCGTCGATGGGGCCGATGTACTTCAGGCCGAGGTCCTCGAACATGCCCTGCGGGGCGATGAAGTCCTTGAGGCCCTTCTTGGCGCCGTGCAGGGTCTCGTACAGCGGCTTCCCGACGACCGGGGTGCGCTCCAGGAGGTCCTTGCCGCGGGCCAGGAAGCGCTCGTAGCCGTCCGTGGTGCGCAGGGTCGCGAGATGGTTCGCGAGGCCGCCGATGGTGGGGCCGTACGAACGCTCGTTGTCGTTGACGACGATGACCAGCGGGCGGTCCTTGGCGGCGGCGATGTTGTTCAGCGCTTCCCAGGCCATGCCGCCCGTCAGCGCGCCGTCGCCGATGACGGCGGCGACGTGGTGGTCCTCGCGGCCGAGCACCTCGTTGGCCTTGGCGAAGCCGTCGGCCCAGCCCAGCACCGTGGAGGCGTGCGAGTTCTCGATCACGTCGTGCTCGGACTCGGCGCGGGAGGGGTAACCGGACAGGCCGCCCTTGCTGCGCAGGTCGGAGAAGTCCTGGCGGCCCGTGAGCAGCTTGTGGACGTAGGCCTGGTGGCCGGTGTCGAAGAGGACCTTGTCCTTGGGCGATTCGAAGACCCGGTGCAGGGCGATCGTCAGTTCGACCACGCCGAGGTTGGGGCCGAGGTGCCCGCCGGTCTTGGAGACGGCGTCGACGAGGAAGGACCTGATCTCGGCCGCGAGCTGGTTGAGCTCCTCCTGGCCGAGCCGGTCCAGATCGCGCGGTCCCTTGATGCGGGTCAGCAGCACCCGTGCCTCCTTGCAGTTGCTTGCTGGTCTGTCGAGTCTAATGTTCCGCCCGCGAGGGCGGTCATCGGGCGGTACCGCGAGGGTCACACCTTTGTCATACCTGTACACCTCATCCGGGAATCACACCTCCCAAACGGGCGTATATCCGTACAGTCGTGCGTATCGATCTACGCACAGGTGCCCGGTGCCACACGAAGTGGCACCGGGCACTGTGACGGGTCTTACCGTCCCGCGTGGCCCCGGGGGGCCCGCGGTCAGGCGCGTCCTGCGGTCTTCTGGGTCTTGCGCGTCACCGAGTCGATGACGACCGTGGCCAGCAGTACGGCACCGGTGATCATGTACTGGATGGGCGTCGCGATCCCCTCCAGGGCCAGACCGTACTGGATGGAGGTGATGACCATGACGCCGAGGAGGGCGTTCCAGGTCCGGCCCCGGCCGCCGAAGAGGCTGGTGCCGCCGATGACGGCCGCCGCGATGACGTTCATCAGCAGGTCACCGGCGCCGGCGCTCTGGTTGGCCGCCGCGATCTTGGAGGCCCAGAAGAGCCCGCCGACGGCGGCGAAGGTGCCGGCGATGGAGAACACGGCGATGCGGATCCCGGCCACGTTGATGCCCGCGCGGCGGGAGGCCTCGACGCTGCCGCCGAGGGCGAAGACGTTGCGGCCGAAGGTGGTGCGGCGCAGCAGGAAGTCCGTGCCGACCAGCGCCAGCACGAAGAGCACCACCGCGAGCGGCAGGCCCTTGTACTGGTTGAACACGGCGGCGGGCCCGAAGGTGAAGAGCGCGAGCACGCCGGTGCGCAGCAGGATCTCGGTCAGCGGCCGCGAGGGGACCCCGGCGGCCCCCCTGCGGCGGTTGTCGAAGAAGGTGGCGAGGAAGTACGCCGCCACGGCGAGCGCCGCGAGACCGTAACCGGCCGCCACGTCCGAGAAGTAGTACGTGGTCAGCTGCCCGACCACGCCGTCGGGGTCGAGGTTGATGGTGCCGTTGCTGCCGAGGATCTGCAGCATCGCGCCCGACCAGAACAGCAGGCCGGACAGGGTGACCGCGAAGGCCGGGGCTCCGATCTTGGCGAAGAAGAAGCCGTGGATGGCGCCGATGAGGGCGCCGCCGGCGACGGCGGCGAGGATCGCGAGCCACTCGTTCACGCCGTGGGTGACGGCGAGGACGGCGACGATCGCACCCGAGACACCGCTGACGGATCCGACGGAGAGGTCGATCTCGCCGAGCAGCAGCACGAAGATGATGCCGACGGCCATCATGCCGGTGGCGACCATCGTGATCGCGATGTTGGTGAGGTTCTCCGGGGAGAGGAAGTTCGAGTTCAGGCTCTGGAAGATGCTCCAGATGACGATCAGCCCGAGGACGACCGGGAGGGAGCCCAGGTCGCCGGCCTTCAGCTTGCGCCCGAACTCGTTGAGGTAGCCGCTCAGGCCCTGCTCGCGCACGAGCAGGCGGGGGTCCACGGCGGGGATGGCGTCCGCCGCCGCTGCCGGGTTGACCGGGTCGACGTGCTGCTGCGTCCCCTTGTCGAGGGGATCGGCGGCAGGCTGGTGGGTGCTCACTTGCGGGCCTCCCCGGTACGGGCCGCCCGGCGGGTCACGGCGTTGTCCGTGGCCCCGGTGATGGCGGAGATGATCTCTTCCTGCGAGGTGTCGGCGACGTTGAAGACACCGTTGTTGCGGCCCAGCCGCAGCACCGCCACCTTGTCGGCGACGGCCTTCACATCGGCCATGTTGTGGCTGATGAGGATGACGGCGTGGCCGCGCTCGCGCAGCCGCTCCACCAGGTCGAGGACCTGTGCGGTCTGCTCGACGCCGAGGGCGGCGGTGGGCTCGTCGAGGATGACGAGCCGGGGCTCGCCGAGCATCGAACGGGCGATCGCCACGGTCTGGCGCTGGCCGCCCGAGAGCGAGGCGATGGGGATCCGGACACTGGGGATCCGGATGGACAGGGTGGTCAGGAGCTCGCGGGCGCGGCGCTCCATCTCCACCTCGTCGAGGACGCCGAAGCGCTTGAGCTCACGGCCGAGGAAGAGGTTGCCGACGACGTCGATGTTGTCGCACAGCGCGAGGTCCTGGTAGACCGTCGCGATGCCCAGGTTCTGGGCGTCGTGGGGCTTTCCGATGGAGACCGGGCGGCCGTCCCACTCGATGACGCCGTCATCGATGGGGTGCACGCCGGCGATCGTCTTGACCAGCGTGGACTTGCCGGCGCCGTTGTCGCCGACCAGGGCGACCACCTCACCGGAGTGGATTTCGAGTTCTACGTCGGTCAGGGCCTGAACGGCGCCGAACCGCTTCGAAACCCCTCGCAACGCCAGCACGGGCGCAGCGGACACATGAACCATCTCCTTCGCCGCCTGACCGGCGGGGATGTCGTGCAAAAGAGCAGGAGCGGGGCGGATGGGGGACACGGAAAGAAGGTGAATCGTTTCTGCCCAGCGCCCCGCGGGTGGCGGGATGAAGGTGCGGGGCGCCGGGCAGGCGCGGGGCGTCTCGCTGGAGGAGACGTTTCTTCACACGGGCGTTCGCGCGGGGGGCCTCGGAGGACCTCCTCGGGGCCCCTCGGGAGCCCCGGCGGACGGTCCTACTTCAGGCCGAGGGTGGCGCAGGCGGCCGCGTACTTGTCGGTGCAGATCTCTTCGACCGTGTAGACGCCGTCCTTGACGACGGTGTCCTTGATGTTGCTCTTGGTGAGCGAGACGACCGGGATCAGCACGGACGGCACGGCCTTGGTGGTCGGGCTGTCGATGTTGTTGTTGATGATCCCGTCGATCTTCTCGCCCTTGGCGAGGGCGACGGCCATCTCCGCGGCGGCCGAGGCCTCCGGGGCGTACGGCTTGTAGACGCTCATGAACTGCTCGCCCGCCACGATGCGCTGCACACCGGCGAGTTCGGCGTCCTGGCCGGTGACCGGGGGCAGGGGGGAGAGCCCGGCGGCCTTGAGGGCGGTGATGATGCCGCCGGCCATGCCGTCGTTGGCGGAGTAGACGCCGGTCACCTTGTCCTTGCCGAGCGCGGAGAGCGCGCCCGCCATGTTGGTGTTGGCGTTCTCCGGCTTCCACTCCTTGGTGTCGTACTCCTTGCCGATGGTCACCTTGCCGTCGAGGACGGAGTGCGCGCCCTTCTTGAACAGCGCGGCGTTCGGGTCGGTGACGGAGCCGTTCATCATGACGATCTGGCCGTCCTTGGCCTTGTCGCCCAGGGCCTCCAGGAGCGCCTTGCCCTGGACCTTGCCGACCTCTTCGTTGTCGAAGGAGGTGTAGGCGTCGATCGGGCCCTCGGCCAGGCGGTCGTAGGCGACGACCGGAATGCCGGCGTCCTTGGCCTTCTTGACCGCGCCCGCGATGGCCTTGGCGTCGACCGCGTCGACGATCAGGACGTTCACCTTGTTGGTGATCATCGTGTCGACCTGCGAGTTCTGCGTGGTCGCGTCCTGCTTGGCGTTGGCGTAGACGACCTCGGCCTTGCCGCCGGTCAGGTCCTTGACCTTCTTCTCGATCAGCGGCTTGTCGAACTTCTCGTAGCGCGCGGTCTGGTTCTCCGGCAGGAGCAGACCGACCTTGATCGCGTCACCGACGGCGGCGCCCGAGGCCTTCTTCTCCCCGCCCGCCTCCTTGGCACTGCCACAGGCGGCCAGCGAGACGGCCATGGCACCGGCGGCGACGGCTACGGCGGCTCTGCGCATACGCGTGTTCATTGGTTGAACCTCCCTGACGAGGCCGCAACACCGCGGCCGAGGTGGGTGTGAGTCAACCCCGGCCGCGAGTTTGCCGTCAAGGAGTGAATCCTTAACGAGATGACAACGGTGCCATCCGTTATCTAACTGAAGACATGAGCGCGGGAGCGCGCACTCCGATCCCATTTTCCGCCAAAAGCGTCGAATCACCCATCTCGCTGAGTACGAGGGCCAGCGCGCCGAGCACTTCCGCACGGCTGCCCAGCGACCCCGTCAGCACCGACAACTGCCGGGCCGCGCTGGGGATGGCGTACCTCCCCACGGATTCGCGGATCGGAGCCAGCACGAGCTCTCCCGCCTCGGCCAGCGAGCCCCCCAGCACCACCCTGCTCGGGTTCAGGAGGTTGCAGAGGCTGGCCACCCCGCTGCCGACGTGCCGGCCGACGTCACTGATGACCCGGCGGCAGCCCGGATCGCCCTCACGGGCCAGCTCGACCACCCGCTCCATCGTCAACTCCGGGCCGTGACTGCCCTGGAGCAGCGGCAGCACGTAGCGGGCGGCGGCGAAGGTCTCCAGGCAGCCGCGGTTGCCGCAGCGGCAGACCGGACCGGACTCGTCCAGGGTGATGTGCCCGATCTCCCCGGCGGTGCCGCCCGGTCCCCGGTAGATCTGCCCGTTGATCACCAGGCCCGCGCCCACGCCGCTGGCCACCTTGATGTACGCCAGGTCCTTGACCCCCCGGCCGCTCCCCCACACGAGTTCGCCGAGCGCCCCGAGGTTCGCGTCGTTGTCCACGTAGACGGGCACGCCGAGGCGCTGCGAGAGTTCCCGGCGCGGGTTGATCCCGGCCCAGCCCGGCAGGATCGCGGTCGACCCCAGGGTGCCCGACTCCACGTCGATGGGACCGGGGACGCCGAGCCCGACGCCGATGACCTTGTCCCGGCCCACGCCCACGCCCTCGATCAGGCGGCCGACCAGCGCCTCCGCCCGGTCGAACCCGTCCACCCAGGAGGCGTCCACGTCCAGCGGCTCGGACTCCTCCGCCAGGACCTGGTGCGCGAGGTTGCCGACGGCCACCCGCAGGTGGGTGTGGCCGAAGTCCACGCCGATCACGATGCCCGCGTCCCCGCTGAGCGAGACGCTGCGGGCCCGGCGGCCGCCGGCCGAGGTGTCCGTGACCTCTACGGTCCCGGCCTCTTTGAGCTCACGGACGATGTTGGAGACCGTGGCCGCCGACAGTCCGGTGGTGCGGGCGATCTCCGCCTGGGTCAGCGAACCCGCGAGGCGCACGGCCCGCACGACGCGTTCGAGGTTCGCGCGATGCAGCGAGGACTGCGATCCGGGAGTCTGCACGACTCATCCACTCCTGCCCTTAAGCGACGGCCAGCCGTCGCCCCCCGGCCGGTCGTCGCGGCTGCGCGCTCCGAGACCCCGGCGTCTCTCCAACTTGTGAACCTTAAGTCGAGCCTTTGGGTATCCGGACGTCAAGAGGCTGACGCAGCACGAATCGGACACCAGTGGCCAAAAGGAGGAAACAGCGGCCTCCTGGATCGTGCTACGGTCGCTGAGGCGCCGGTCCTCTGCGGCCTTTCCGGCCGGACCTGGCGCCCTGTGATGACGGCGCTACGCAAGGAGGTGTTCGGGATGAGTCCCGATCGAAGTCTTTGCAGCGCTCGTGTCGGCTGACCCGTTGATCAGCTGACCTCCACCTGAACGCGCACGGCGGTGCTCCGCCGTCTGCGTGCATCCTTTCATTCCTTCCGCATGCCCTGCACCTCGTGACGGGCTGCGTCATCCATGCCCCTCGGCGCATCCGCGGCCTTCCGTGCCCCCGTGCGCCGCGCCACGACCACTCCACGTGACCGGCCGGCTCCACGCCGCCCGGACACCGTGGAGGGAGGTAGTCGTCATGACGATGCTCACCCCTCGTTCCCCCACGAAGCTCGCCCCGCCGGGCCGCTCCCGCCGCGAGCGCAAGGCCTCCGAGCTGGAAGCCGCGACCCGCCTCGTCGGCGAGCGGCTCGTCGGCATCAGCTCCCGCCCCGTCGTCCGGGTCCTCCAGGACGCGGACACCTCGTACAACGGCCTCACTCACGACGAGGCGGCGCTTCGCCTGCAGCGGCACGGCGCCAACACCGTCGCCCACGAGCGCGCCCCGCACTGGTCCGCCCAGCTCGCGAAGGCGTTCTGGAACCCCTTCATCGGCGTACTGGTCTTCCTGGCCGCCGTCATGTTCTGGCAGGATCCCGCGGACCCCGGCGTCATCATCCTCTCCGTGATGGTGGGGCTCAGCGGGCTGCTGCGCTTCTGGCAGGAGTACCGCTCGGGCCGGGCCGCCGAGGCGCTGAAGAAGCTCGTCACCACCACCTGCGCGGTGCAGCGCCGGGCCGGCAGCGGCTCGGGCCCCACCACCTTCGAGGTGCCCATGGACCAGGTGGTCCCGGGCGACCTGGTCAAGCTGGCCGCCGGCGATCTGATCCCGGCCGACCTGCGGATCCTCACCTCGAAGGACCTGATGGTCTCCCAGGCCGCGCTCTCCGGCGAGTCGCTGCCGGTGGCCAAGGCCGACACCCGCGCCGAGGACCTCGGCCAGCACGCCACCACCGACCCGGTCGAGGCCGACAACCTCTGCCTGATGGGCACCTCCGTCACCTCCGGCACCGCGACCGGCGTGGTCGTCGCCACCGGCGCCGACACCTACTTCGGCTCGATGGCCGGCTCGCTGGTCGGCGAGCGCCCGCAGACCAACTTCGACAACGGCGTGCGCCGGGTCAGCTTCCTGCTGATCCGCTTCATGCTGGTGATGGTCCCCGTCGTCTTCATGATCAACGGCTTCACCAAGGGCGACTGGAACGAAGCTTTCCTCTTCGGTATCGCCGTCGCGGTGGGCCTGACCCCCGAGATGCTGCCGATGGTGGTCTCCGCCAACCTGGCGCGCGGCGCGGTGGCCATGTCCAAGCGGAAGGTCGTCGTCAAGCGGCTCAACGCGATCCAGAACCTGGGCGCGATGGACGTCCTGTGCACCGACAAGACCGGCACCCTCACCGAGGACCGCATCGTCCTGGACCGCTACCTGGACGTCCACGGCAACGAGGACGGCGAGGTCCTGGAGTACGGCTACCTCAACGCCCACTTCCAGACCGGCCTGAGGAACCTGATGGACCGGGCGGTCATCAACCGCGTGGACGAGGCCGAGGAGGTTGTCGTCGACGCACGGTTCTCGATGGTCGACGAGATCCCCTTCGACTTCGCCCGGCGCCGGATGTCCGTGGTCCTGAACCGCAACAGCGTGCTCGGCGCCGGCGGCCGCGCCGAGCACGTGATGATCACCAAGGGTGCGGTCGAGGAGGTCCTCGACCTGTGCACCCACATGAGGGACCGCGGCGAGAAGGTCGAACTGACCGATCAGCTGCGGTGGCACGTCACCCGGATCGCCGAGGACAACAACCGGCGGGGCCTGCGGGTCCTGGCCGTCGCCACCCGTACGGTCGCCGCCCCGCGCGACACCTACTCCGTGGCCGACGAGGACGGTCTGACCCTGGTCGGCTTCCTCGCCTTCCTCGACCCGCCGAAGGCCTCCGCGGCCGCGGCCCTGCGCGGCCTGGCCGACAAGGGCATCGCCGTGAAGGTGGTCACCGGCGACAACGAGCTGGTGGCGGCCCGGGTCTGCGCCGACGTCGGCATCGAGGTGGGCCACGTGGTCGCGGGCGCCGAGCTGGACGGCCTCGACGAGGTGGCGCTGCGCGCGCTGGCCGCCCGTACGACGGTCTTCGCCAAGGTCAACCCCGTCCAGAAGGCCCGTATCGTGCGGGCGCTGCAGGCCGAGGGGCACACGGTCGGCTTCCTCGGGGACGGGATCAACGACGCGGCGGCGCTGCGCGACGCCGACGTCGGCATCTCGGTCGACACCGCCGTCGACATCGCCAAGGAGTCGGCGGACATCATCCTGCTGGAGAAGGACCTGACCGTCCTGGAGCAGGGTGTCGTCCAGGGCCGGACCACCTTCGGCAACACCATCAAGTACATCAAGATGACGGCCTCGTCGAACTTCGGCAACGTCTTCTCGGTGCTGGTGGCCAGCGCCTTCATCCCCTTCCAGCCGATGCTCGCGATCATGCTGCTGGTGCAGAACCTGGTCTACGACATCGCCCAGCTGGCCACCCCGTGGGACCGGATGGACGAGGAGTACCTGCGCAAGCCGCGGAACTGGGACGCCAAGGGCATCTTCCGTTTCATGGTGACCATCGGGCCCATCAGCTCGATCTTCGACATCGCCATGTTCCTGATCATGTGGAACGTCTTCGCCGCCGACAACGAGGCCGCCCAGTCGCTCTTCCAGTCCGGCTGGTTCGTCGAGGGCCTGCTCTCGCAGACGCTGGTCGTCCACATGATCCGTACCCGCAAGATCCCCTTCCTCCAGTCGCGGGCCTCCTGGCCGGTGATGGTGATGACCGTCCTCGCGGTGCTGACCGGGCTCTGGCTGCCCTTCTCCCCGCTGGCTCCCTCGCTGGGCTTCGTGGCCCTGCCGGCGAGCTACTTCCCCTGGCTGATCGTCGTGCTCCTCGCGTACTGCACGCTCACCCAGCTGGTGAAGACCTGGTACATCCGCACCTTCAAGACCTGGCTGTAGGAAGGGGGCGGGCCGATGACCCTGCTCACGGAATGGGAGATGGCCGGTCACCTGGCGGCCGCGCTCGGGTTCGGGGCGGTCATCGGCCTGGAACGGCAGTGGCGGGCCCGGTTGGCGGGCCTGCGCACCAACGCACTGGTGGCGGGCGGGGCCGCGCTGTTCGTGCTGCTCTCGCAGTACGGGTTCCTCGGCGCGGTCTCCGAGGTGGACTACGACGGCTCGCGGGTCGCCGCCCAGATCGTCTCCGGGATCGGTTTCCTGGGCGCCGGGGTGATCATGCGGGACGGGCTGAGCGTCCGGGGCCTGAACACGGCGGCCACCCTGTGGTGCTCGGCGGCCGTGGGCTGCCTGGCCGGGGTGGGCCTGTTCGTGCTGGCCGCCTTCGGCACGGCGGGCGTGGTGGGGGCGAACCTCCTGTTGCGCCCGCTGGGCCGGCGGCTCGACCGGGAGCCGCGCGGCGGGGCCGAGGTGGCCGTCGACTACCACTTCGAGGCGGTCTGCCTGGAGGCGGAGGAGGCCCACGTCCGCCACCGGGTGGCCGACGCCCTGGGCCGGCCCGGGTACCAGCTGCGGGAGATCCGCAGCCAGGACGGCCCGGTGCCGGGGCGGGTGACGGTGTCGGCGCTGCTGACCGCCGAGGGCGAGGGGTGCCGGGCGCTGGAGGAGGCGGTCAGCAACCTCTCCCTCGACCCCTCGGTCTCGGCGGTCAGCTGGTCGGTGGTACCCGATCCCGCACGCTGACGAGGGGACCTACTTGAGCGTGGCGGAGGTCAGTCCGGCCTGGATCTGGCGCTGGAAGGACAGGTAGACCACCACCATCGGGATGATCGCGATGGTCACGCCGGCGAACAGCACCGGCAGGTCCGTCTCGTACCCCATCTGCTGCTGGAGCTGGATCAGACCCTGGGTGAGCAGGTAGCGCTCGGGGTCCGAGCCGCTCTGGGGCTGCATCAGCACGGAGGGCAGGATGTACTGGTTCCACTGCCCCAGGACGTTGAATATCCCGACGCTGATCAGGCCGGGCTTGGCCATCGGCAGCATCACCTGGAAGAAGATCCGGGTGTCGGAGGCCCCGTCGATCACCGCCGCCTCGTGCACCGCCGTCGGCAGGGTGCGGAAGAAGGAGTGCATGAAGAAGACCGTGAAGGGCATCGAGTAGGCGACGTACACCAGGACCAGCCCCTGGTAGCTGTTGAGCATGTCGAGCCGCTTGACCATGAAGAACAGCGGGACGAGCGCCAGGAAGACGGGGAACATGGCCCCGCTGACGAAGAAGTAGTAGATGAGGCGGTTCCCCCGGAAGGGGTACCGGGCCAGCACGTACGCGGCCATCGAGCCGAGCAGCATCGTCAGCGGTACCGAGAACACCATCACGATCATCGTGTTGGCGAAGTAGTCGCCGATGCCCTTGTCCCAGGCGCGGGCGAAGGCGTCGAGGTGCCAGTTGGAGGGCCAGCCGAGGGCCGATCCGCCGATCTGGGAGTCGGTCTTGAAGGAGCCGAGCATCAGCCAGAACAGCGGCAGGACGATCAGTATCGCCCAGACGGCCAGGAAGCCGTGGGAGAAGACGTTGAGCGCCATGCCGTCGGAGCGGCGGTTCTGGCCCTCCCCGGTCCGGCGGCCGCCGCCCCCGGACCGTTCCGCCGCGGCCTCGCCGGGCGCCTTGATCACTGTGGTCATGGTGTCTCCCGCTCAGAACTCGATGCGCTCGCGGCGGGTGGCGCGCAGCGTGACAAGGGAAAGGATCATGGTGAGGACCAGCATGACCACGCCCATGGCGCAGGCGTAGCCGCTCTTGCCGAAGTAGAGGAAGTTGCGCATCAGCACGGTCGCCATGACCTCGCTGTGGTGGTCCGGCCCTCCGCCGAACTGGCCGGAGGTCATCGTCGACACCAGGACGAACATGTCCATCGCGGCGATGCCCAGGTAGACCGCCGAGGTCTGTACGGAGTCCCAGAGCAGGGGCAGCGTGACCTTGACGAAGGTCTGGGCCCGGCCGGCGCCGTCCAGCAGGGCGGCCTCGTAGATGTCCTTGGGAATGGACTGCATGGCCGCGGAGAAGAGCACCAGGTAGAAGCCGACGCCGTGCCAGACGACCACGAGCAGCAGGCACCAGAGCACCAGGTCCGGCTCGTTGAGCCATTCGACCGGGTGCGCCGGGTCGACGAGGCCGAGGCGGATGAGGAAGCCGTTGAGCAGCCCGCCCTCGTCGCTGCGGTACACGGCGCCGAACAGGACCGCGAGGATGGCGAGGGAGAGGACCTGCGGGAAGAAATAGACGATCTTGTAGAAGGCGGAGCCCCGGACGCCCCTGACACCGCCCGCCCCGCTGCGCCCTCCCACGTTCACCATGAAGGCGAAGAAGAGGGCGAGCAGGATGGTCAGCGCCGGGACGAACAGCAGGAGCAGCAGGTTGTGCCACAGGGCGCCGAGGAAGACCTCGTCCTTCATCAGGGCCGTGTAGTTGTCCAGGCCGACGAAGCCGAACGTCGGCGACTGGCCGGACCAGTTGGTGAAGGAATAGCCGAACGTCTGGACGTACGGCCAGATGACGAAGGTCAGGTACAGCGCGAGGGGCAGGACGAGGAAACCGGCGATGAAGCCGACCCGCCGTCTGCTCGTGGCTACTTGGCTCATGGGTGTCCGTCCCTGGGACGCGGTGTCAGCTGCGGTGGTTGTTCTTGGCGCTCGGGTCCTTGGCGGCCTTGTCCACCGCGGCCTGGGCCCGCTTGATCCACTCCTTTGGCTGGATCCGCTTGGCCATCAGCTCGTTGGACGCGTCCTGGATCTCGGTGTCCATCGCGCTGTACCAGTCGGGGTACAGGAAATTGAAGGTGTTGTCCCCGGCCGCCTTGAGCGCCGTCACCGCCGACTGGGTGCCCGGCCGCAGTTTGACGTTGGGGTCGACGCCGTCCTTGACCACGGTGAGCGAGTTGGCCTGCTGGGCGAAGAGCGTGGACCACTCGCGGGAGAGCATCGAGCGGACGAACTCCAGGCCGCCCGCCTTGTTGGCGGCCTTCTCCGGGACGATGAAGGGTTCGCCCGCACCCGCCCGGATGGCCTCGAAGGACAGCTTGCTGTCGGCCAGCGGCGGCACCGGCAGGAACTGCATGTCGAAGTCGCCGGGGGTCTGCTTGAGCTGCTCGTTCTCCAGCCAGGAGCCCGAGGGGATGAAGGCCGCCTTGTACTGGTTCCAGGCGGTCTGCGACTCCGTGTGGGTGAGGCCGTTGGTGCCCGGCATCAGCAGGTCCTTCTCGACGACCTCGTACACGGCCTCGATCGCGGCGAGGGCGGCGGCGCTGCCCTCGAAGGCGTTCGGCTCCAGGTTGTCGATGGCCTTCATGGCCTCCAGACCGCCCTTCTTGGCGATCAGGTCCATGATGACGACGTTGATGTAGTACGGGTACTTGCCCTGGTGGGCGAGGCCGCCGAGGCCGGCGTCCTTGGCCTTCTTGCAGACGTCGAGGAACTCGTCCCAGGTCTTGGGCGCCGTCCAGCCCTTCTCCTTGAAGAGCTTGCCGGAGTACCAGAAGCCGAACACCGTGTAGACGTAGTTGAGCGCGACGAACTTGCCGCCCTGCATGCCCTGCTCGACGGTGCCCGCGATCAGCGTGTCCCGGACCTTCTTGGAGGGGTCGTCGAGCGAGGGGGCGTCGAGCACCGGGGCGAGGTCGGCGAGCTGGCCGCCCTTGGCGAGGACGTCCAGCTTGATCTTCTGGGCGCCGGAGTCGTCGACGACGTCCGGCGGGGTGCCGCCGTTGAAGCGCGTCTGCAGCTTTCCGGTGATCTCCTGGGTGCCCAGGTGGCTGCTGGTGGTGCCCCATTTCTTGTCGAAGGCGGCCTCCCAGGCCTTCGCGTAGTCGTCGCCGAAGCCGCCCTTGAAGACGACGACGTCGAGCTTGCCGCCCTTGGCGACGCCGAAGGGGTTCTCCTTGGTCACCGGCGCCTTGTCCGGGCCCTTGGTGGAGCCGTCCTCACCGCCGGAGGCGCAGGCGGACAGGAAGCTCATCGTCGGTACCGTGATCAGTCCGAGTGCGGCCGAGCGCTTGATCAGATCGCGGCGGCCGAGGCCCTCACCAGTGGATCCCATGCTCATGTCCTCGCCTTCGTCAGAAGTGTGAAGGAGGCCGGAAAACACGGCTGTTGCCGTGCATGCGGACGCACCGCAGGTCCCCGCCCGTCCCCCGGTCCGGAGCCGCTCGTGCCGCGGTGGGCCGGACGCGCACAGGTATAGTCCACTTCCGTTCATGTGAGCAAGATCATGCGCACGGTTGTCCGTCAGCTTTTCCGAGTTGAGACCTCCCCGAAACCTGGCTTCCGGCCAAATAAGCGAAAGGGCCGTACCCCCGTGTCGGGGATACGGCCCTTCGGTGCCGCCCGAGTCGGCGGCCGCAGTGCCTAGCCGCGGATGAGGTTCCGCAGGACGTACTGCATGATGCCGCCGTTGCGGTAGTAGTCGGCCTCACCCGGCGTGTCGATGCGGACGACCGCGTCGAACTCCACACCGGTGTCGGTGGTGACCTTGACCGTGCGCGGGGTGGTGCCGGCGTTCAGCTCCTCCACACCGGTGAAGGAGAAGGTCTCCTCGCCGGTGAGGCCCAGGGAGGCCGCGGTGGCGCCCTCGGGGAACTGCAGGGGCAGGACGCCCATGCCGATCAGGTTGGAGCGGTGGATGCGCTCGTAGGACTCGGCGATGACGGCCTTGACGCCGAGCAGCGCGGTGCCCTTGGCGGCCCAGTCGCGGGACGAGCCCGAGCCGTACTCCTTGCCCGCCAGGATGACCAGCGGGATGCCGGCGGCCTGGTAGTTCTGCGAGGCGTCGTAGATGAACGCGACCGGCGCGCCCTCGACGGTGAAGTCGCGGGTGAAGCCGCCCTCGGTGCCCGGCGCGATCTGGTTGCGCAGGCGGATGTTGGCGAAGGTACCGCGGATCATGACCTCGTGGTTGCCGCGGCGGGAACCGTACGAGTTGAAGTCGCGGCGCTCGACGCCGTGCTCCGTGAGGTACTTGCCGGCCGGGGTGTCGGCCTTGATCGCACCCGCCGGGGAGATGTGGTCGGTGGTGACCGAGTCGCCCAGCTTCGCCAGCACGCGGGCGCCGGCGATGTCGGAGACCGGGGTGGTCTCCATCGTCATGCCCTCGAAGTAGGGGGGCTTGCGGACGTAGGTGGACTGCGGGTCCCACTCGAAGGTGTTGCCCGTCGGGATCGACAGCGCCTGCCACTGGGCGTCGCCCGCGAAGACGTCCTGGTAGGACTTGCTGAACATGTCCTCGCCGATGGCGTTCGCCACGACGTCGTTGACCTCGGCCTCGGAGGGCCAGATGTCCGCGAGGAAGACCGGCTTGCCCTCGGTGTCGGTGCCGATGGCGTCCTTGGTGATGTCCACCTTCATGGAGCCCGCGATGGCGTACGCGACGACCAGCGGCGGGGAGGCCAGGTAGTTCATCTTGACGTCGGGGTTGATGCGGCCCTCGAAGTTGCGGTTGCCCGAGAGGACCGAGGTGACCGCGAGGTCGTGCTCGTTGATCGCCTTCGAGATCTCCTCGTCCAGCGGACCGGAGTTGCCGATGCAGGTGGTGCAGCCGTACCCGACGAGGTTGAAGCCCATCTTGTCGAGGTACGGGGTCAGGCCGGCCTTGTCGAAGTAGTCGGTGACGACCTTCGAGCCCGGGGCCAGGGTGGTCTTGACCCACGGCTTGCGGGCGAGACCCTTCTCGACCGCCTTCTTGGCCACGAGCGCCGCGGCGACCATGACGTAGGGGTTCGAGGTGTTGGTGCAGGAGGTGATCGCGGCGACGGTGACGGCGCCGTGGTCGATCTCGAAGGAGGTGCCGTCGGCCAGGGTGACCTGGGTCGGGCGGGTCGGCACGCCGTTGACGGAGGCCGGGGCGTCGGAGGCCGGGAAGGACTCCTTGCCCGCCTCGTCGGCGTCGTCCACGTAGTTGCGGACGTCCAGGGCGAACTGCTGGGAGGCGTTCGCGAGGACGATGCGGTCCTGCGGGCGCTTCGGGCCGGCGATGGAGGGGACGACCGTGGAGAGGTCGAGCTCCAGCTTCTCGGAGAAGTCCGGCTCGGCGGCCGGGTCCAGCCACAGGCCCTGCTCCTTGGCGTACGCCTCGACCAGGGCGACCTGCTGGGCGTCGCGGCCCGTCAGGCGCAGGTACTTCAGCGTCTCGTCGTCGATCGGGAAGATCGCGGCGGTGGAGCCGAACTCCGGCGACATGTTGCCGATGGTGGCGCGGTTCGCGAGCGAGGTGGCGGCGACGCCCTCACCGTAGAACTCGACGAACTTGCCGACGACGCCGTGCTTGCGCAGCATCTCGGTGATGGTCAGCACGAGGTCGGTGGCGGTGGTGCCGGTCGGCAGCTCGCCGGTCAGCTTGAAGCCGACGACGCGCGGGATCAGCATGGAGACCGGCTGGCCGAGCATCGCGGCCTCGGCCTCGATGCCGCCGACGCCCCAGCCCAGCACGCCCAGGCCGTTGACCATGGTGGTGTGCGAGTCGGTGCCGACGAGGGTGTCGGGGTACGCCTGGCCACCCCGGACCATGACGGTGCGGGCCAGGTGCTCGATGTTGACCTGGTGGACGATGCCGGTGCCCGGGGGGACGACCTTGAAGTCGTCGAAGGCGGTCTGGCCCCAGCGCAGGAACTGGTAGCGCTCCTTGTTGCGGCCGTACTCCAGCTCGACGTTCTGCGCGAAGGCGTCCTTCGTGCCGAACTTGTCGGCGATGACCGAGTGGTCGATGACCATCTCGGCGGGCGAGAGCGGGTTGATCTTCGCCGGGTCGCCGCCGAGGGCCTTCACGGCCTCGCGCATGGTGGCGAGGTCCACGACGCAGGGGACGCCGGTGAAGTCCTGCATGATCACGCGAGCCGGCGTGAACTGGATCTCCTCGCTGGGCTGGGCCTGCGAGTCCCAGTTGCCGAGCGACCGGATGTGGTCGGCGGTGATGTTCGCGCCGTCCTCGGTACGGAGCAGGTTCTCCAGAAGGACCTTCAGGCTGTAGGGAAGGCGGGCGGCGCCTTCGACCTTGTCCAGCCGGAAGATCTCGTACGACTCGTCGCCCACCTGCAGCGTGCTGCGGGCGTCGAAGCTGTTCGCCGACACGACAGTCTCCTTCATGCATGATTTCGCGCGTATTACCGCAATCCTGCCGCGAGGCACTCCGGCCAATCCGCTAAGGTAAGGCTCAGTTAGGTAACCCTTACCGGCGGGACGGCTGCGGTACGTCTTGGGCAGATATCTCGATGTCGAGATAACTCTAGTACATGAGAGGGGTCCGGGACGAGGCGCGCACCCGCAGCCCCGCCGGGACCGTCAGTCGGCCAGTCGATTCCGCATGTCCGGATTCGATCAGCTTGACCAGGGACGAAACCGCCGATTCGGCGATCCGCTCCGGATCGGGGGTGACGGTGGTCACGGAGGGTTCGTTCTCGGCGTACCCCGGATCCCCACTGGCGCACACCAGCAGCGGCCCGCCCTCCGCCGGGCCTCCACCAGGAATCCGGATGCCGTGGCGCGCGGCGGCGGCCGGTGCCAGCGTCGGCGTCGGCGTCGGCGTCGGCGTCGGCGTCGGCGTCGGCGTCGGGGAGGACGCGGGGCCCGGGAAGGGGATGCGCACGCGGCCATCGTACGGATTTCGTCGCCCGGGACGGGTTCCGGTCAAGCTCTCGATCAAACGGAGTCCTGGCCGCCGGGTCCGACGCGCCGCGCTGCGGCGGTACGGGAGCCGGGACACCGAGGCGGTCGGCGCCCGCGGCAACACCGTGATGGGCGGCATCCACGACGGCCGCGTCCACCCGCCCGGCGCCGGGGAGCGCCCCGGACCGCCGGCCCGTCGCCCTCGTCGGCGGCGACGGGCACGACCTGTGGGGCAATCAGCGGGCCCTGGACATCGCCGGGATCGCGGCGGCCACGCCCGACCCGGGCGCTCTCGGCGCAGCAGGCCGAGGACCCGGACGTCGCGCCGGCGTACGCACGCGGCCTGCGGCGGGAGTTCGAGGGGGTGCCGGGGTTCCGGTTCGGGATGGTCAAGGTCTTCCTGGACGGGGTCGTCGAGTACCCGGCGCAGACGGCCGCCCTGCTGGATCCGTACCTCGACGGGCAGGGCGGCCCGACCCCGAACCGGGGCGGGCTCCGCACCTCGGCGGCGGACTACGGCCGGCTCAGCGCCGCCTTCAACCGGGCCGGCAGATGCACGCCCACGGACTCGGAGACCGGGCGGTACGCGCCGCTTTGGGTGGATACGCGTACGCCCGTCAGGTGACGGGGCACCGGAACGTGACGCGCTGTCCGGTGGCCGACGTCAGCGGGACGGGCGTACGGATGGCCCTGGCCGGCGGCCTCGTGGTGCACGACCCCGACTCGGAGGCGGGACGGGCGGCTTCGGCGCGCGCGGCCCCCGCAGTGGCGGCGGCGTCGCGGCCGGACCCGTACGCGACGGTCCACGGGGGCGACAGGGGCCGGCACCGCTTCCGGCGGGCACCGAGGCGGACGGAGCCGCCGGCGCGGGACCGGTGACCCGTCCGGCCGACTCCGCGTGCACCGCGCGCGTTCCGGCCCCACCATGGGAGCCGAGCGGGAGCTGACGGAGGGTTACACCCGTACGCCACGCCCGGCGCGAGCCGAATCTCATATCTGAGATACGGTGCACCCATGGCAGACGACTACCTCGTACGCATCGGCAAGCTCATCCGTGACGCCCGGCAACACCGCGGCTGGACACAGAGTCAGCTCGCCGACGCACTCGGCACCAGCCAGAGCGCCGTGAACCGCATCGAACGCGGCAACCAGAACATCAGCCTTGAGATGATCGCCCGCATCGGGGAAGCCCTCGACAGCGAGATCGTCTCCCTGGGCTACGCCGGGCCGATGCACCTGCGCGTCGTGGGCGGCCGTCGCCTGTCCGGTGCCATCGACGTCAAGACGAGCAAGAACGCGTGCGTCGCCCTGCTGTGCGCCACGCTGCTCAACAAGGGCCGTACGGTGCTGCGCCGGGTGGCGCGCATCGAGGAGGTCTACCGGCTCCTCGAAGTCCTGAACTCCATCGGCGTCCGCACCCGCTGGATCAACGAGGGCGTGGACCTGGAGATCGTCCCGCCGGCCCGTCTCGACATGGACGCCATGGACGCGGACGCGGCCCGCCGCACCCGCAGCATCATCATGTTCCTGGGCCCCCTGCTGCACCGGATGGACCACTTCCGCCTGCCGTACGCCGGCGGCTGCGACCTCGGCACCCGGACCATCGAGCCGCACATGATCGCCCTGCGCCGCTTCGGCCTGGACATCACCGCGACCGAGGGCATCTACCACGCGCAGGTCGAGGCCGGGGTCTCCCCCGACCGCCCGATCGTGCTGACCGAGCGCGGGGACACGGTCACCGAGAACGCCCTGCTGGCCGCGGCCCGCCACGACGGCGTGTCGGTCATCCGCAACGCCTCCTCCAACTACATGGTCCAGGACCTCTGCTTCTTCCTGGAGGCGCTGGGCGTCAAGGTCGAGGGCATCGGCACCACCACGCTCACCGTCCACGGCGTCCCCGTCATCGACGTCGACGTGGACTACTCCCCCTCGGAGGACCCGGTCGAGGCGATGAGCCTGCTCGCCGCCGCCGTCGTCACCGAGTCGGAGCTGACGATCCGCCGGGTCCCGATCGAGTTCATGGAGATCGAGCTCGCGGTGCTGGAGGAGATGGGCCTCGACCACGACCGCTCCGCGGAGTACGTGGCCGACAACGGCCGCACCCGCCTGGTCGACCTCACGGTCCGCCCCTCGAAGCTCGAAGCGCCGATCGACAAGATCCACCCGATGCCCTTCCCCGGGCTGAACATCGACAACGTCCCGTTCTTCGCCGCCATCGCCGCGGTCGCCCAGGGCCAGACCCTGATCCACGACTGGGTGTACGACAACCGGGCCATCTACCTGACCGACCTCAACCGCCTCGGCGGCCGCCTCCAGCTCCTGGACCCGCACCGCGTCCTGGTCGAGGGCCCCACCCGCTGGCGCGCCGCCGAGATGATGTGCCCGCCGGCCCTGCGCCCGGCGGTGGTCGTCCTGCTCGCCATGATGGCGGCCGAGGGCACCTCGGTGCTGCGCAACGTCTACGTCATCAACCGCGGCTACGAGGAGCTCGCCGAGCGCCTCAACTCCGTGGGCGCCCAGATCGAGATCTTCCGCGACATCTGAGGATCAGGGCATACCGGGACCGACCGGGACACGGTTCGTCACCCGGACGAGGCCCCATCGCTCTTCGCGGAGAGCGATGGGGCCTCGTTCCGTTCGGGAGGCCGGCGCGCGACCCGCACCCGCGTGGCCTGCGCCTACGCCTACGCCTACGCCTACGCCTACGCCTACGCCTACGCCACGGTCGCCGGGGTGTCCCGCAGGGTGACGTTGGCGTGGCTCTCCTGGAAGCTCTGGTCGGAGACCAGGGTCAGCCGGGCCGTGGACTGGAGCTCCGCGAGGGTGGCGGAGCCGCAGGACACCATCGTGGTCTTGAGCTTGGCGATGGTCAGGGCGAGCCCTTCGTTGAGGTCGCCGGCGTAGGGGACGTAGCCGTCGACGCCCTCCTCGAAGATCAGGCCCTGGCCGCCCTGGCCGTAGCGCTGCCAGTTGCGGGCCCGGTTCGACCCCTCGCCCCAGTACTCCTTCACGAAGCCGTCCCGGGTGGGGAGCTTCGCGCCGGCGGCCTGGTCGAAGCGGGCGAAGTAGCGCCCCATCATGACGAAGTCGGCTCCCATCGCCAGCGCCAGGGCCACGTGGTAGTCGTGCACCAGACCGCCGTCGGAGCAGATCGGCACGTACTCGCCGGTGCGCTCGCGGAAGGCGTCCCTGGCCGCGGCGACGTCCAGCACCGCGCTGGCCTGGCCGCGGCCGATGCCCTTCTGGTCGCGGGTGATGCAGATGGAGCCGCCGCCGACGCCGACCTTGACGAAGTCCGCTCCGGCCTCGGCGAGGAAGGTGAACGCTTCCCCGTCGACCACGTTGCCGCCGCCGACCGGGATCTCCGGGTAGTTCTTCTTCACCCAGGTCAGGGCCTGGGCCTGCCAGTCGCTGTAGCCGTCGGAGGAGTCGAAGCACAGGGCGTCCGCGCCCGCCTCCAACAGGGCGGGGACGCGCTCCCGGTAGTCGTGGGTGTTGACGCCCGCGCCCACGCGCAGGCGTTTGGCGCCGTCCACGGCCTGGTTCGGGAAGCGCTTGTTGTCCGCGTAGTCGGACCGGAACACCAGGTACTGCAGGTGGCCCTCGGCGTCCACCACGGGGAGGCAGTCCAGCCGCTGGTCCCACAGCCGGGCGTTGGCCTCGGAGAGCGTGGTGTCGGCCCCGGCGTGGGGCAGGTCGGCGATGGGGGTCATCCGACCGCCCACCGGACCGTCGAGGTCATGGCGCCGGGGGTGGAAGTCGCGGGAGGTGACCAGGCCGAGCAGACGCCCGGTGGCACTGCCGTCGTGGGTGACCGCGGCGGTGCTGTGGCCGGTGCGTTCCATGACGGCGACCAGGTGGCTCAGGCTGTCGTCGGGGCGGACGTTGGTGTCGCTGGTGACGAACCCCGCCTTGAAGTTCTTCACCTGGCGGACGGCCGCGGCCTGGTCCTCCATCGACTGGTTGTGGTGCAGGAAGCTCAGACCGCCGTTGCGCGCGAGCGCGATCGCGAGTTCCGGTGTACTGACGGCCTGCATGATCGCGGACGTGAACGGGGAGCCGAGCTCGATCGCCGACCGCTCTCCCACGACGTGCCGCACCAGGGGCGTGCGCAGGTCGACCGTCGCCGACGAGCAGTCGGTCCTGGTCCTGTTCGGCAAGAGCAGGAACTCGTTGAACGTTCTTGAGACCTCGGCGATGATCTGTGCCACGCGTTCCTCCTGGCCCGTCGACCGGGGCCCGACTGCCCGGCCGTGAAGACCGCCCCGGTTTCCCGAGCCCCGGGCAGGAGGTGCCGGCATGGCGGCCGTAGGGGTGCCACGCGTGGTGGCAGAGCCCTGACCCGCCCGTGGGTCGAACCGGGTGCGGTCGTGATCCGACACCCTATCGACTGTCCCGTCACCGAACGAATCCCGCCCCTTCACCTCCGATCGCCTTTCGTGGGTGGCTCGTTCGGGCCCTCGGCCCGCTCGGTCGTGCCCGGTGGCAGGGGGCGGGGTCAGCCGATCGCAGGCTCGGCAGCGGTTTTCGGTCAGGTGGCCGGAGAAAGGCCTCGTCGGGGCGGGGCGGGGGCGGCAGAATCGGCCGCCGGTACGGTTTCGAGGGGGGCGGTCATGACAGTGGGAACAGAGCACGGAGCGGACGCGGGCACGGAGGTCCCCGCTCTGGAGGGCCTCCCGTTGCTCGGGTCGCTCCTCGACCTGAAGTCGGACTCCCTGGGCACCTATCTGCGCGCCCGCCGGCGGCACGGGGACGTCGTGCGGATCCCGGCCGGTCCGCCCGGACTGCGCGCCGAGCTGTACTGCGTCTTCTCCGCGGAGGGCGCCCAGCGGGTGCTGGCCACCGAGTCCGCCAACTTCCGCAAGGACAACCCCTTCTACCAGGAGATCCGGGAGTCCTTCGGCAACGGCCTGCTGACCAGCCAGGACGAGGACTACCTGCGACAGCGCCGGCTCGTGCAGCCGCTGTTCACCCGCAAGCGGGTGGACGGCTACGCCGACGCCGTCGCCACCGAGACCGCGAGCACCCTCGCCGGCTGGGAGGACGGCGGTGACGGGGTCGTCGACGTCGGCGAGGAGATGACGCACCTGGCCCTGCGCGCCGTGGCCCGGATCCTCTTCGGCACCGACGTGGACGCCACCGTGGACGTCGTGGACCGCTGCTTCCCCGTCATCACGGAGTACGTGCTGCGCCGCGGCTACTCCCCCGCCAACGTGCCGCGCGGCTGGCCGACCCCGGGCAACCGGCGGGCGGCGGCGGCGATGGAGGAGCTGTACGCCGTCTGCGACGGGATCATCTCGGCGCGCCGTGACGCCCCGGACGGGCGGGGGGCGGGAGGCGAGGACCTGCTGACCCTGCTCGCCGCCACCCGGAGCGCGGACGACGGAGGCTTCGACGCGGCCGAACTCCGCGACCAGGTACTGATCTTCCTGCTGGCCGGCCACGAGACGACCGCCACCTCGCTGGCCTTCGCCCTGCACCTGCTCGGCCGCCACCCCGAGGAGCAGGCGCGGGCCCGCGAGGAGGTCTCCCGCGTGCTGGGCGACCGCCCGCCGCAGGCCGCCGACCTGGACCGGCTCCCGTACCTCACCCAGGTGCTCAAGGAGGCGATGCGGCTCTACCCGGCCGCCCCCGTCATCGGCCGCGAGGCCGTGGCCACCACCGTGATCGACGGCCACACCGTCCCGGCGGGCGCCACCGTGATCCTGGCGCCCTGGGTGACGCACCGCCACCCCCGGTACTGGAGCGACCCGGACCGTTTCGATCCCGGCCGCTTCACCCCGGAGGCGGAGGCGGCCCGCCCCCGCTACGCCTGGTTCCCGTTCGGTGGCGGCCCGCGCGCCTGCATCGGGCAGCACTTCTCGATGCTGGAGTCGGTGATCGCGCTGGCGATGGTCCTGCGCGCCTACGAGTTCGAGGCGGTGGACACCGAGGTGCCGGTGAGCGCCGGGATCACCCTGCGCACGACGGGCCCGGCCCGCTGCCGGATCCGCCGCGTCCGGACCTGAGCCGGGATCAGCGGTAGTCGTCGGGGTGGTCCTGCATCCAGGTGTTGATCTCGTCGCGGGTGCCGATGAGGGTGCTCTGGTGCTTCTTCAGGTTCTCGAAGGTGCGGTCGCCGCCGAGCTCCCGGTCGAGCTTCGCCACGGCGGCGATCGGCTCGGGGAAGTGGCCGGGGCCCTTCGGGTCGGCCTTCATCGCGCGGTCCATCCGGTGGAGTTCGTCGTGGACCCGGCCGAGGAAGTAGGCGCAGTTCCCCGGGGTGCAGGATTCGCCCAGGGTGGCCTGGAGCCCGGCGAAGGCGTCCCGGACCTTCTCCGGCCCGGGGGCGGGCGCGCCGCCGTCGGCCGGAGCCGACATGGACGGGGTGCTCCCCGGCACGCGGGGCGAAGGCGGTGCGCTCGCGGCGGACGGGCCGGACGGGTCGGACGCCGTCGACGGGACCGTGCCCGGTGAGGCGGCCGACGCCGGCGACGGGGCCGAGGAGGCCTTCGGCGCGGCGTCGTTGCCGCAGGCCGCGGTGAGGACGGCCAGGGACAGCGCCAGTACGGCGGTGGTCGCCCGTCGGGCGGTGGTGGATCTGGGCATCGGATTCCCCCCGAAGTCGATGATCTACGACCCTACCCGCCCGTTTCCCCCTGGACGGCCGCCGGGGTGTGGTTCCCCTGGAGCCGCGCGAGGTCGGAGGGCCGGACCTGGATCACGAAGAGGGCGATGGCCGCACCGATCAGGGTGAAGGCCGCGGCCGCCACGAAGGCCGTGCTCACGCCGGAGGTGAGCACCTGGTCGGCCCAGGGCTTGGGGAGCTGGTGGGTGTGTGCGAAGAGGAGCTTCTGCGCGGGGGTGGAGGAGGTCAGGAAGTCCGGGACCTGCTCCTTGGCCTCGTTGCGGCTGGCCGTGCCGAACACGGTCACCAGGATGGAGAGGCCGAGCGAGCCGCCGATCTGCTGCATCGTGTTGAGCAGGCCGGACGCGGCGCCCGATTCCCGGTCGGGCACGTTGGACAGGGCCATCAGGGTCAGCGAGACGAACTGCAGGCCCATGCCGGTGGCGAAGACCAGCATCGGGCCGAGGATGCTGCCCGGGTACGTCGAGTCGACGTCGATCCGGGTCAGCCAGGCCAGCCCGGCCGCGCAGCACAGGGCTCCGGTGACCATGAAGGGTTTGGGCCCGAACCTGGGGAGCAGCTGCGAGGTGACGCCGGCCGCCATCGCGATCATCACGCTGACCGGGAGGAAGGCGAGCCCCGCCTGCAGCGGGCTGAAGCCGAGGACGTTCTGCACGAAGAGCGTGAGGAAGAAGAACATGCCGAAGATCGCGCAGGCGAGGAAGAGCATGATCCCGTAGGTGCCGGCCCGGTTGCGGTCGGCGAACATGTGCAGCGGGGTGATCGGCTGGGGCGAGCGCCGCTCGTTGAGGACGAACAGGGAGAGCAGGACCACGGCGGCGATGAAGGAGCCGATCGTGTAGGGGTCGTCCCAGCCCTCCTGGGACGCGCGGATGAACCCGTAGACGAGGGCGACCATGCCGGTGGTCGACAGCAGCGCGCCGGCGAGGTCGAAGTGTCCGGGATGGCGTTCGGATTCGTGCAGGACCCGTGTCGCGAGCACGGCGATCAGCACGGCGATGGGGACGTTCACGAAGAACACCCAGCGCCAGTTGAGCCATTCGACGAGGACGCCGCCCGCGAGGAGGCCGATCGCACCGCCGCCCGCCGAGACGGCGGCGAACACGCCGAAGGCCCGGTTGCGGGCCGGGCCTTCACGGAAGGTGGTGGTGATCAGGGCGAGCGCGGTCGGCGAGGCGATGGCGCCGCCGACGCCCTGGAGGGCCCGTGCGGCCATCAGCTGGCCCTCGTTCTGGGCCAGGCCGCCGAGCAGGGAGGCCAGGCCGAAGAGCAGGACACCGAAGATGAAGACGCGCTTCCTGCCGAGGATGTCGCCGGTCCGCCCGCCGAGCAGGAGCAGTCCGCCGAAGGTGAGGGTGTACGCGTTGACCACCCAGGACAGGCTCTCCGTCGAGAAGTCGAGCGCGGTCTGGATGTGTGGTAGCGCGATGTTCACGATGGTGATGTCGAGAACGACCATGAGCTGGCAGGAGGCGATCACGAACAGGGCCAGCCCTTTTCCGCCCCCTCGGACCGTGCCGTCGGTCCCCTTGTTGGTCGGCAGTGCGTTCGGGTCCACTAGTCGACGCTATGCCCGCCCCCCGGGGGTCACCACTCGAACGGCCCAGTCCTCCGCCCCTCTCTATGCCATGTGATATTGCACATGTCAGACTGGGATCATGGACGACTTCCTCAGGCTCTCCGCCGACACGGCCCGGTTCACCCACGGAGCGCCCCGCGCCCTCGCCTTCGGCGACGACGGCCGCCTCCTGTGGTTCCTGCGCTCGACGGGGCCCACCGACGCCCTCGAAGCCCTGTGGGTGCTCGACACCGCCACCGGCACCGAAACCCTGCTCGCCGACCCCCGCGCGCTCTCCCACGAGCCCGGTGAACTCCCCGTCACCGAGAGGCGCCTGCGCGAGCGCACCCGGCTCGTCGCCGCCGGGATCGGCTCGTACGCCCTCTCCGGCGACGGGCGCAGCGCCGTCTTCCCCCTGTACGGGCGGCTCTTCCGGGTCACCTGGGACGGCATCGGCGGACCGGCCGGGATACCCTCCGCCGGCCCCGCCTTCGACCCCCGCCCCAACGCCGACGGATCGCGCACCGCGTACGTCGCCGACGACGCCCTCCACGTCGCCCCGGGCGGCCGGATCAGCCCCGACGACGGGGCCCGCTGGGGCGTCGCCGAGTTCGCCGCCGCCGAGGAGCTCGGCCGCGCCCGCGGCCACTGGTGGTCCCCGGACGGGATCACCCTGCTCGCCGCCCGGGTCGACGAGAGCGCCCTGCAGCGGCGCTGGTTCGCCGACCCCGCCCACCCGGAGCTGCCCGCCGAGGACTTCGCCTACCCCGAGGCGGGCGGCCCCAACGCCGACGTCCAGCTGTGGGTGCTGGGCCCGGACGGCAGCCGCGTGCGCGTCGTCTGGGACGCGACCACCCACCCCTACGTCTCGGACGCCGACTGGGAGTCGCCGACGGAGATCCTGCTGACCGTCCAGGACCGGCTCCAGCGCAGCGTCCTGCTGCTCAGCGTCGATCCGGCCAACGGACGCACCCGGGAGCTGTCGGTCACCACGCACCCCCAGTGGGTGGACCCGCTGGTACCCGGCACCCCGGCCCGGCTGCCCGACGGGCGGATGCTCACCGCCGCCGACACCCCCGGAGGGGCCGCGCGCGGCCTGGCCCTCGACGGGAAGCCGCTCACCGGTGACGGGATCCAGGTCCGCCGCGTGGCCGGGATCCACGAGGGCCGGCTCCTGATCGAGGCCGGACTGCGCGACCCCTCCGAGCAGCAGGTGCTGCTGCTGGACCCGGACACCGGCGGGCTGACCCCGCTCGCCGACGGGCCCGGGGTGCACTCCGTACAGGCCTCCTCCGGGACGCTGCTGCTGACCTCGGCCGACACCGACGGCTTCCGGCGCACCGTGCGCACCGCCGACGGCCGCGCGTTCGTCCCCCGCGACCTGTCGGCGCCGCTGCCGTACCGGGTGGTCCCCGTGCTGGAGCGGGTCACGGAGCACGGCGTGCCCACCGCCCTCGTACTGCCGCGCGACCACGTCCCGGGCCGGCGGCTGCCCGTGCTGATGGACAGCTACGGCGGCCCCGGCTTCCAGGACGTGACCGCCGAGCCGCGCCGCTGGCAGGCCCGGCAGTGGTGGGCCGACCAGGGCTTCGCGGTGGTCACCGTCGACAACCGGGGCACCCCCTACGTCTCCCCCGCCTTCACCCACGCCATGTACCGGGGCTTCTCCGAGGTCACCCTGGAGGACCAGGTCGCGGCCCTGCGGGCCCTCGGCGCCCGCCACGGCGACCTGGACCTCGGCCGGGTCGGCGTACGCGGCTGGTCCTACGGCGGCTACCTGGCGGCGATGGCCGTACTGCGCCGCCCGGACGTCTTCCACGCGGCGGCCGCGGGGGCCGCTCCGACCGACTTCCGGCACTACGACACGGCGTACACCGAGCGGTACCTGGGGCTTCCGCAGGAACACCCCGAGGTGTACGAACGGGACTGCCTGCTCCCCGACGCGCCGCGGCTGACCCGGCCGCTGCTGCTGGTCACGGGCCTGGCCGACGACAACGTCCACCCCTCCCACACCCTGCGCCTGTCCCGCGCCCTGACCGACGCGGGCCGCCCCCACCACCTGCTGGCCCTGCCGGGCGTCACCCACATGACCCCGGGCGGGACCCGCGAGAAGGTGATGGCGCAGGAACTGGCGTTCTTCCGCCGCGAACTGGCCGTCTCCTAGCGGTACGCGGAGGGCCCCGCGGACGGCTTCGTCCGCGGGGCCCTCTTTCTTCCCCTGGATCCCCGTCAGTCACCGGGGAAGTGGCAGGCCACCTCTCGGGAGGCGGCGATCTGCAGGAGCGGGCGCTCCGTGCGGCAGATGTCCTGGGCCTTGGGGCACCTGGGGTGGAAGGTGCAGCCCGGGGGCGGAGCCGCCGGGCTCGGCGGGTCGCCGAGCAGGACGATCCGCTCGCGCCGCCGCTCCGCCGCCGGGTCGGGCAGCGGGACGGCCGACAGCAGCGCCCTGGTGTAGGGGTGCTGCGGGTTCTCGTAGAGGGACTTCTTGTCCCCGATCTCGACGATCCGGCCGAGGTACATGACGGCGACCCGGTCGCTGACCCGTTTGACGACCGAGAGGTCGTGCGCGATGAACACGTAGGCGAGGCCCAGTTCCACCCGCAGCCGTTCCATCAGGTTGACGATCTGCGCCTGGACGGAGACGTCGAGGGCGGAGACCGGCTCGTCCGCCACGATGAGCCGGGGGTTGGTGGCCAGGGAGCGGGCGATGCCGATGCGCTGGGCCTGGCCGCCGGAGAACTCGTGCGGGTAGCGGTCGATGTGCTCCGGGATCAGTCCGGTCAGCTCCATCAGCTCGGCGGCCCGGCGGCGGGCGTCCGCCGCGCTCCAGCCCTGCACCAGCAGCGGGTCGGAGATGATCCGGGCCACCGTCTGGCGGGGGTTGAGGGAGGAGTGCGGGTCCTGGAAGACCATCTGGATGTTCCTGCGCAGGGGCCGCAGGGCGCCCTGGGAGAGCCGGCTGATGTCCTTGCCGTCGAAGGTGACGCTGCCGGAGGTGGGTTCCAGCAACCGCACCAGCATCCGGCCGGTGGTGGACTTGCCGCAGCCCGATTCCCCGACCAGGCCGAGGGTCCCGCCCGCCGCCAGGTCGAAGGAGATCCCGTCGACGGCCCGCACGGGCGCGCCGCGGCGGCCGGTCAGGGCGCGCCGGCCGGGGAAGGTCATGGTCAGGTCCCGGACGGAGAGCAGCGGACGCTCGGGGGTCTCGGTGCCGGTGCCGGTCATCGGACCGCCTCCTCGGGGGTGCGCGCTCCCGCGAAGTGGCAGGCCACGTCGTGCCGCGGGCCGTCCCCGTACGGGACGAACAGCGGTCGTTCCTCCGTGCAGCGGGCGGCGGCCCGGGTGCAGCGGGGGGCGAAGGCGCAGCCCGGGGCGGGGGCCAGCAGGGACGGCGGGGAGCCGGGGATGGAGGGCAGGGGGGCGTCGTCGGGGGTGTCGAGGCGGGGCAGGGAGTCGAGCAGGCCCCGGGTGTACGGGTGGGCGGGCCCGGCGAACAGTTCGTCGACGGAGGCCTGTTCGGCGGCGCGGCCGCCGTACATGACGAGCACCTCGTGGGCGACGCGGGCGACCACCCCGAGGTCATGGGTGATCATCACGACGCCGAGGCCGCGCTCCTGCTGGAGGCGGGCGATCAGCTCCAGGATCTGTGCCTGCACGGTGACGTCGAGGGCGGTGGTGGGCTCGTCGGCGATCAGCAGGTCGGGCTCGCAGGCCAGGGCCATGGCGATCATGGCGCGCTGGCGCATGCCGCCGGAGAACTGGTGCGGGTACTCCCCCGCGCGGCGGGCCGGTTCGGGGATGCCGACCTCGCCGAGCATGTCGACCGCCCGTTTGCGGGCGGCGGCCCGCCCGGCCCGGAAGTGGACCCGGAAGTGCTCGGCGATCTGCTCGCCGACGGTGTAGTAGGGGTGCAGGCTGGACAGCGGGTCCTGGAAGATCATGGCCATCCGGCGGCCGCGCACGGCGGACAGCTCCTTCTCGGAGAGTCCGGTGAGTTCCCGTCCGGCGAGGCTGACGGATCCGGTGACCTCGGCGCCGGCCCGGTGCAGGCCCATGACGGCGAGCGAGGTGACGGACTTGCCGGAGCCTGATTCGCCGACGATGCCCAGCGTGCGTCCGGCCTCGACGGTGAAGCCGAGGGAGTCGACGGCCCGGACGGTGCCGCGCGGGGTGGTGAACGTGACGCGCAGGTCGCGCACTTCGAGCAGGGGCGGTGCGGTGGTCATCAGTACCTCACCCTCGGGTCGACGACGGCGTACAGGAGGTCGACGACGAGGTTCGCGACGACGATGAAGAAGGCGGCGAGCAGGGTGACCCCGAGGACCACGGGCTGGTCGGAGCTGACGAGCGCCCCGTAGAACAGCCTGCCGATGCCGGGGAGTCCGAAGATGGACTCGGTGATCACGGCTCCGGCGAGGAGCCCGCCGAGGTCGATGCCGAAGATGGTGAGGATCGGGGTCATCCCGGAGCGCAGTCCGTGTTTGACGACGACGGTGCGCTCGGGCATGCCCTTGGCGCGGGCGGTGCGGATGTACGGCTCGGCCATCGCCTCGATCATCGAACCGCGGCTCTGGCGGGCGTACATGGCGGCGTAGAGCAGGGCGAGGGCCGTCCAGGGCAGCAGCAGGTTCGAGGCCCAGGCGAGCGGGTCGTCGGTGAGGGCCTGGTAGCTGGGGTACGGGAGCAGGTCGGCGACGCGGATGACTCCGTAGATCAGCATGACGGAGGTGAAGTAGACGGGCAGGGAGGCGGCGGCGACGGCGCCGACCATCAGTGCCTTGTCGGTGGCGGTGTCCTTGCGCAGGGCGGCGGTGACCCCGGCGCCGAGGCCGAGCAGCAGCCACAGGACGGCGGCGCCGACGGCGAGGGAGGCCGAGACGGGGAGCCGGTCCATCAGGAGGTCCCAGACGGGCAGGGAGTTCTCGTAGGAGTAGCCCAGGCACGGGAAGTCGCACTGGACGGCGAACTGTCCGGTGCCGAGGGTGCGCCCGGTGAAGATGCCGGTGAGGAAGTCGGCGAACTGCTTCCAGACGGGCTTGTCGAGGCCGAGGTACTGCCGCACGTCGGCGAGCCGTTCGGGGCTGCACGTCTTGCCGCAGGCCGCGGCGGCGGGGTCGGTGGGCAGGACGTAGAAGATGAGGAAGGTGACGGCGGCGATGGCGAGGAGCACGCCGGCGAGGGCGAGCAGGCGGCGGACCAGGTAGAGGATCACGTGCGGCCGCCCCTCGGGTCGAGGATGTCGCGCAGGGCGTCGCCGAGGAGGGTGAAGGCGAGCACGGCGAGGAAGAGGAAGACGCTCGGGATGACGAAGTACATGGGGTCGGTCTCGTAGAAGGCCACGGACTCGGCGATCATCTGGCCCCAGGAGGGGGTGGGCGGGCGCACGCCCACGCCGAGGTAGCTGAGGGCCGCCTCGGTGCTGATCATGCCGGGGATGAGCAGGGTGGTGTAGGCGATGACCGGGCCCGAGACGCCGGGGAGGATGTCGCGGGTCAGGATCCGCCAGGAGCTCGCGCCGCCGACGCGTGCGGCGTCGACGTACTCGCGGTGTTTGAGGGAGAGGGTCTGGCCGCGGACGACGCGGGCGACGCCGGGCCAGCCGAAGAGGCCGATGACGCTGGTCATCAGGACGATCCGGTTGACGTCCTTGGCCACCGACAGCATCGCGATCATGAAGATCAGCGAGGGGAAGGACATGGTGAGGTCCATGAGCCGGGACAGGACGGCGTCGGTGCGGCCGCCGAAGTAGCCGGCGGCGATCCCGGCGGCGGTGCCCGCGAGGACGACGATGGCGGTGGCGGCGAAGGCGATCAGGAGGGAGACCTGGGCGCCGTGCACGACGCGGGCGAACAGGTCGCGTCCGGTGACGGGTTCCACGCCGAGCCAGTGCTCGGGGCTGATCCCGCCGAAGGAGCCGAGGGGCTGTCCGCCGAGGTAGGGGTCGATGGCGGCCTTGTCGAACTCGTCCGGGGACCAGCCGCCGAGGGCGCCCAGCCAGGGGGCGGCCAGGGCCATCAGGACGAAGAGGAGGACGACGCCGAGGCTGACGCGGACGGCGGGGCGGCGGCGCAGTTCCCGGCGGGCGAGCTGCCAGGGGCTGCTGCCCGGGGCGGTGTCCGCGGCCGGTGTTCCGGCCGGGGCCGCCTCGGGGGCGGCGCCGGATGCGGTGGTGGTCATGGTGTCTTCGGGCTCCGGCGTCCTCAGCCCTGGCTCTTCGACGGGTCCTTGAGGCCCACGGTCCCGTAGTCGATGGTGCCGGTCCACACGGGGTGGCCGTAGGCGCCGGCGATGTTGGGGCCGACGAGCAGCGGCTTGCGCTCCAGGAGGACCGGGATGGAGGGGGACTTCTTCATGATCTCGGCGTCGAGGTCGATCCAGGCCTGGTTGGCCTGCTTGGCGTCGGCCATGGCGTTGATCTCGTCGATCCGCTTCATGGTGGCCTCGTCGCGGAACTGGGCGTAGTTGCCCTGGTTGCCCTTGTCCTTGATGGTGCGTCCGTCGAAGACGAAGGGGAGCCAGGTGGAGCCGGAGGGGTAGTCGGGGCACCAGCCGGTGTAGGTCATGTCGGGGGTGGTGGAGAGGTCGCCGATGACGTCGTAGTAGGCGCCGGGGTCGACGGTGTCGATGACGACCTCGACGCCGGCCCGGGCCAGGCCCTGCTGGATGGCCTCCGCCTTGCCCTTGTCCCCGGTGGAGACGGCGAGGGAGACCTTCAGGTGCTCCTTGCCGGCGGCCTTGAGCAGTTCCTTGGCCTTGGCGGGGTCGCCCGAGGCCGGGATCTTGAGGGTGTCGGCCTGCTTGCCTCCGGAGAGGGCCGGGGGCAGGTAGGCGGTGGCCACCTCGTTGAGGGCGGGGCCGCCGCCGGCGGTGATGATCGCCTCCTTGTCGACCGCGTACTGCATGGCCTCGCGGACCTTGGGGTCGTTGAAGGGGGCGCGTGAGTTGTTCAGGTGGAGCATGACCGTACAGCCCTGGGACTCGGCGAGCAGGCGGGCCTTGATCTCGGGCTTGGGCAGGACCTTCGGGGCGCTCTCGGGGCGCATGTTGAAGTACTCGACGGTGGAGGCGTCGGCGCCCTCGCCGGCGATGATGCGGTCGTCGACCTGCCCGCCCTTGAGGCCCATGACCACGACGAACTTGTCCGGGTAGGCCTTGCGGACGGAGTCGGTCTTCTGGTCCCAGTGCTCGTTGCGGACGAGGACCAGCTTCTTGTCGCGGTCGTACGTCTCGATCTTGTACGGGCCCGAGGAGAACGGGCGGGCGTCGTACTGGGTGCCCTTCTCCTGGGACTGCGGGACCGGCGCGAAGGTGGGCAGGGTGGCGGTCTGGGAGAACTCGGCGACGGGGCGCTTGAGTTCGAAGACGATCGTGCGGTCGTCGGGGGTCTTGACGGAGTCGAGGTGCTTGCCTTCCAGGGGGCCCTTGTAGCCCTCGGTGCCGGCCAGGTACTGGGCGGCGTAGTCGGGGCCGCCGGTGAGGTCGGGGGCGAAGGAGCGCTCGACGTTGTACTTGATGTCCTGGGCCTTGATCGGCGAGCCGTCCTCGTACTTCACGCCCTCCTTGAGGGTGAAGGTCCAGGTCTTTCCGCCGTTGGAGGGGGTGCCGAGGTCGGTGGCGAGGTCGGGGACGAGCTCGCTGCCGCCCTTGCCGGGCTCGCCCTTGAAGGTGACGAGCGTGCGGTAGAGCAGGCGGGTGCCGAAGTCCATGGCCGGCATCACCCAGTTGCGGGCGGGGTCGAGGTGGGCGAAGTCCTGGTTGGACAGGACGGTGAGGGTGCCGCCCTTCACGGGGGTGCCACCGAGGGTCTTGCCGTCGTTGGCGGCGGCCGGGTTGGCCGCGGAGGGACCGGCGTTCGCGCCCTTCTTGGGGTCGGAGCAACCCGAGGCACCGAGTGCGAGAGCGGCCACCACGGCGGTGGCGAGGGCGAGTTGGGTGCGCTTGGTCATGGGTCACTCCAGTGAAGGGCCGCGCTTTAGGATGTGACCGGTAACATAGTAATGTGAAATTGTACTGACAAGGGGTTGGCGCCCCCGTTATCCAGCCGTGTCCAAATCCGGCCGCCCGAAGGGGAGTTGGAACTGCCGGGCGGTCCCCGCAGCCCGGCTGCGGGGACCGCCCGGGGGCGCGGACCGGCTCAGTGCGGCGAACCGGCCGGTTCCATGCCCTTGTCCTTGTCCTTGTGCTTGCCCGTGGCCGGACGGAAACCGGGGTTCGTCACGCAGCCGAGGTTGCGGTAGATCCGGTCGTTCGTCTGCGGGTCGAGGCCGACGAAGTGGTACTGGCAGGCCCCCTCGATGAACCTGCCCTCGATGCCGCCGGGGAAGTCGATCTCCTTGTTCCACAGGAACGGCGACTGGAGGCCCGTCTGGCGGGCGGTGGCGTTGACGTCGATCCCGCCGGGGGCCTGGATCGCGTAGACCCAGCCGTCGTTCCCGCCGCCCGTGGCGAACTCCTGCGCCACCCACCGCTCACAACTGGTGCTCACGTGCGCGGCGTTCTGCTGCCCGGCTCCCCCGATGATCCACTGCGCCAGCGGGGTGAGGTCCGAGCCCCGCGGGGTGAAGCCGCTGTTGAAGATCGCCTGGGGGTTCGGCCGCGTGTCGCCCCGCCACAGGGTGTTCACGTCGTGCCGCCAGTACCAGGCCTCGCTCACCGCGGCGAGGTCCACCTGCGGCCGGATCCCGGGGTCCGTCGTGGTCTGCAGCCACTCCGAGGCGCGGTAGCCGCCGGTCGGGCCGCAGGGGCCGGTATCACGGATCTGCTGCGGGGTACCCGGGTACGGATCCGTCGCGGCGCCGGCGGGCGAGCCGAACGCCAGCGACACGGCGACCAGGGCGGTGGCGGAGGCAAGCCGGAATGCAGTCTTCAGCATGGCTGGGAACCCATCACTCGGTGCACATGACCTGGTGTTGGTAGACGGATTCCGGGCGGAAGCCACCTCTGTTCGTGACGATCACCCTTGGGCGCCAAGAGCTCCACCCGCCCGGCGCACTCCCCCGCTCACCGCACCGGCGGCGCGGGTGGCCCTAGATGCCCGACCCGAGACCCCCCGGGATGCGGCCGACCGGCTCGTCGCGGCCCTGCGCCCAGAGGGAACGGACATGACCGAGGTGGCGCTGCATGCAGGCCTCGGCCGCGTCGGAGTCCCCCGTGAGCATCAGGTCGAGGAGTTCGATGTGCTCCTCGGCGGAGGAGACCAGCTTGCCCGCCTCGTCCAGGCCGGTCAGGCCGTACAGGCGGGAGCGCTTGCGCAGGTCGCCGACGGTCTCCACGAGGCGGTCGTTGCCCGCCAGGGCCAGCAGGGAGAGGTGGAAGCGGCGGTCGGCCTCCAGGTACCCGATGAGGTTGTGCTCGCGGGCGCTGGTGACGATCTCCTCGGCGATGGGGCGCAGGGCCTCCAGCTGTTCGGCCGTGGCGATCTTCGTGATCCGCCCGACGGTCGGCACCTCGATCATCGTCCGCAGTTCCGTGTACTGGTCGAGGTCGCGCTCGCTGACCTCGGTGATCCGGAACCCCTTGTTGCGGACCGGCTCGACCAGGCCCTCCCGGGCCAGGTCGAGCATGGCCTCGCGCACGGGCGTGGCCGAGACGCCGAGTTCGGCGGCGAGGCCGGGGGCCGAGTACACGCTCCCGGGGCGCAGTTCCCCGGCGATCAGGGCCGCTCGGAGGGCGTGGCCGACCTGGTCGCGGAGCCGTTCCTGGGCCTTGATGAGACTGTGCTGCTTCAGGTCACCCATGTGCTTTTCCTCCGAGACCCCCGACACCGCGACGAGCAGAGGAACAGCGTACAATGTCACGTTGCGCTACTCGTCCCTGCGGCCCGGAACAGTGCGACCGCCACTGCGAGATCTTCCCAGGCCATGCCCACGCTCTTGAAGAGCTGTGGACAACCGGTCCGCCCTCCCGGGGAAATCCGCCCGGTGACCAGGTCGGCGAGCGTTCCGCTGATATGACCGGGCCCGATCGCCCCCTCCGCCTCCGGGACCAGCAGGTCCCCCGCCTCGCGCAGGGCCGCCGCGCGTGACTCCACGTACACGGCCGCGCGCCGCACGAGGGCCGTGTCCGTCTCGCGGGCGCCCGGTTCGTGCGAGCCCACGGCCACCACCAGCGCGCCCGGGGCCACCAGGCGCCCGTCGAACAGCGGCTCGCGGGCCGTGGTGCAGCAGACCACCAGGTCCGCACCGGCCACGTCCGCCGCGGTGCCGGTGCGCGCCGCGACACCCCGCCCACGGGCGTACGCGACGAGCGCCCCCGCCCGTCCGGGGTCGCGGGCGACGACCACCGCCTCCGCCGGCTCCCGCTCCGCGAGCACCGCGTCGAGGTGACCGTAGGCCTGGGGCCCGGAGCCGAACAGCACCAGCCGCCCCGCCGGCCCGGCCGGGGCCAGGTGGCGCAGCGCCAGCGCGGAGACCGCCGGGGTGCGCAGGGCCGTCAGGGCCGCGCCGTCGAACAGGGCCACCGGACACAGGGTCGCCCCGTCGAGGAGCAGGTAGCTTCCGGTGATCCGGGGCAGGCCGCGCTCCGGGTTGCCCGGGGCCACCCCGGCGATCTTCACCCCCGCGTACTCCGCCGACGCGGCGGGCATCAGCAGCAGTTCGCCGCCCGGCGCGGGCAGGGAGCTGCGCTGCGGGCAGCCCTCCGGATCGAGCCCGGCGCGCAGGGCCTCGGCGAGGGCGTCGGCCGCCCCGGCGGGGGTGAGCAGACCCGCGATCCGCCCGGCGTCGTACTGCGGCAGCGCGGGCACCGGGTGGGCGGGCACCGGGTGGGCCGTCACAGCAGGAACCCCGTGCCGAGGGCGTCGTGCGGATCGACGGTGAAGGTGTGCTCGCCGGTGCGGTAGGCCGTGCCGGTGACCTCCGTGACCCCGCCCTCCAGCATCCGGCCGGTGAACACCGTGCCCACCACCGACTCGTGCAGCAGGTCCTCCCCCGGCCCGAGCCGCCCGTCCTCCGCGAGCAGGGCGAGCCGGGCCGAGGTGCCGGAACCGCAGGGGGAGCGGTCGATCTGCCCGTCCGCGAAGACGGTGACGTTGCGCTGGTACGGCCCGAAGGGGGTGTCGGGCAGCTCCTCGTAGAGGACCACCCCGTACACCCCGGACAGCAGCGGCCCGCCCGGGTGCCAGGTGGCGGGATGGGTGGCCAGTGCGGCCCGGATCTCCTGCCCGGCGCGCACCAGGTCGGGCAGCGCGGCGCGCGACACGTCCAGGCCGAGGTCCCGGGCGGCGACGGAGGCGTAACAGGCCCCGGCGTGCGCGATGTCCACCTCGGCGAGGCCCAGCGTGGTGGCCACCGGGACCTTCCGGGCGCCCACCCGGGCGGGGACGTTGCGGAAGGTGACTCCCGTGGTGCGGCCCCCGTCGCGGTGGACGGTGGCCCCGACCCGACCCGAGGGGACGTCGATCCGCACCTGGACGTCCCCGTCGTGCGGCACCGGGACCCGCCCGGTCTCCACCGCCCAGACGCCGAGCGCCATGGTGCCGTGGCCGCACGCGGTGGAGTAGCCGTCCTTGTGCCAGAACAGCACCCCGAAGTGCGCCCCGTCGTCGTCCGGGGGGACCACGAACCCGCCGTACATCCCGGCGTGCCCGCGCGGCTCCTGCACGAGCAGGCGCCGTACGTCGTCCAGCGCGCTCCGCCTCGGCGCGGTCCCGGAACCCCCGGGGCCGATGACCGTGGCGCAGCGCTCGGCGACGGTGTCCCCGGGGGCGGGCGCGATGTCGCCCGCCGCGAGGTCGACGATCCGGAAGGGCTCCCCCGCCGTGTGGTAGTCGGTGGTGCGGACGCTGATCACAGCAGGAACCCTCCGGGGAAGGGGTCGGTCGGGTCGAGGAAGTACTGGGCGGTGCCCGTGATCCAGGCCCGGCCGGTGACGGTGGGGACCACGGCCGGGAGGCCGCCGACGGTGGTCCGCCCCGTGAGGCGGCCGGTGAACTCGGTCCCGATGAAGGACTCGTTGACGAAGTCGGTGTCGAGTTCGAGCAGGCCGCGGGCGTGCAACTGGGCCATGCGCGCGCTGGTCCCCGTACCGCAGGGCGAGCGGTCGAACCAGCCCGGGTGGATGGCCATGGCGTGCCGGGAGCGGCGGGCGTCCGAGCCGGGGGCGGCGAGGTAGACGTGCTTGACGCCGGCGATCGCCGGGTCCTCGGGGTGGACGGGCCGGTCCGGACCGCCGTTGATCGCGTCCATGATCGCCAGGCCCGCGGCGATCAGGTCCTCCTTGCGGGAGCGGTCGAAGGGGAGGCCGAGGGCGTCCAGCTCGACGAAGGCGTAGAAGTTGCCCCCGTAGGCGAGGTCGTAGGTGACCGTGCCGTAGCCGGGGACCTCGGCCTTCAGGTCGAGACCGACGCTGAAGGCCGGGACGTTGGTGAGGGTGACGGCGGTGGCCGCGCCGTCCTCGACCCGTACGTCCACGCTGACCAGACCGGCCGGGGTGTCGAGCCGGACCGTGGTGACCGGCTCGACGACCGGGACCATGCCGGTCTCGACCAGGACGGTGGCCACCCCGATCGTGCCGTGCCCGCACATCGGCAGCAGGCCCGACACCTCGATGTAGAGCACGCCGAAATCGGCGTCGGGCCGGGTGGGCGGCTGGAGGATGGCGCCGCTCATCGCCGCGTGGCCGCGCGGCTCGTACATGAGCAGGGTGCGGACGTGGTCCGTGTGCTCCATGAAGTGGAGCCGCTTCTCGGCCATGGTGGAGCCCGGGATCACCCCGACTCCCCCGGTGATCACCCGGGTGGGCATGCCCTCGGTGTGCGAGTCCACCGCGTGGTAGATGTGGCGCGTGCGCATGGGTTTCCCTCTGGTCGGGGCCCGGTTCGGGGCCTGGTTGACGCTAGTTCAGGCCTTCGGCGAGAGCCTTCTCGGTCGCGGCGCGCACCGAGGCCTCGATCTCGCCCGAGAGCGGGAAGCGGGGCGGCCGGGTGGCCCCGCCGGGACGGCCGGCCAGGTCCATGGAGAGCTTGATGGCCTGGACGAACTCGGTCTTGGAGTCCCAGCGCAGCAGCGAGTGCAGGGACTTGTAGAGCGGCAGGGCCGTGGCGAGGTCTCCTGCGACGGCGGCCTGGTAGAGGGTGGCGCAGGAGCGCGGCAGGGCGTTGGGGTACCCGGCGATCCAGCCGACGGCGCCCGCGAGGGCGAGTTCGAGCAGGACGTCGTCGGCGCCGATGAGCAGGTCGAGGCCCGGGGCGAGCTCGGCGATCTCGTAGCCGCGGCGGACGTCCCCGCTGAACTCCTTGACGGCGACGATGCTGCCGTCGCCGTGCAGGCGGGCGAGCAGTGCCGGCGTCAGGTCCACCTTGGTGTCGATGGGGTTGTTGTACGCGACGACGGGCAGCCCGGCGCCGGCGACCTCCGCGTAGTGGGCGCGGACGGTGGCCTCGTCGGCGCGGAAGGCGTTGGGCGGCAGGAGCAGGACGGATCCCGCGCCGGCCTCGGCGGCCTGCTCCGCCCAGCGGCGGGCCTCGGCGCTGCCGTACGCGGCGACGCCGGGCATGACGCGGGCGCCGTCACCGGCGGCCTCGACGGCGGTGCGCACGACGCGGGCCCGCTCCTCGTCGGTGAGGGTCTGGTACTCGCCGAGGGAGCCGTTGGGCACGACGCCGTCGCAGCCCTCGGCGATCAGCCAGGCCACGTGCTCACCGTAGGCGTCGAAGTCGACGCTCAGGTCCTCGCGCAGCGGGAGGGCGGTGGCGACCATGATGCCGTGCCAGGGGCGCGTGCGGGTGTCGGGACGGGGCGCGGGGGTGGGCGCGTGGTTCATGAGCAGACTCCCTAGTGTGGTGTGTGACATTTTACTAGTGGGTATGAGGTGGCCACAAGGGCCAGGAGTGCCCGATCAGCGGGCGGAGGGGGGAAGTTCGGTGTCGGGCGGCGCGGGCAGCGCGGCCAGGTGGCGCAGCGGAACGGGGCAGGACAGCGGACGCCGGTCGGGCGCGGGGTCCTCCCCGGCCAGCGCGGCGACGGCCGGACCGCACATCCGCCCCTGGCACCAGCCCATCCCGGCCCGGGTGAGCAGTTTGACGGTACGGGCGTCCCGCGCGCCGAGCTCGGCGACGGCCTCGCGGATCCCGCCCGCCGGGACCTCCTCGCAGCGGCAGACGGTGGCCGCGTCGGGCAGCCAGTCCGTCCATCCCGCGCCGGGACGGTGGGCGGCGGCCATCGCCCCGGCGAAGGCCCGCAGCCTGGCCCGGGTCCGGGTGAGGGAGGGCGCGACGGGCGCCCCCGCGATCGCGTGCGCGGCGATCTCCCCCTCGGTCAGGGCCAGCTGGGCACCGCCGATGCCGCCGGTCTCGCCGGCCGACCAGATGCCGGGCACCGAGGTGCGCTGCGCCGCGTCCAGGTCCAGGGCGACCGTACCGTCGGGGGCCAGGAGGGTGTCGCAGCCGAGGGCGGTGGCCAGTTCCAGCTGGGGCACCAGCCCGTGGCCCACGGCCAGGGCGTCGCAGGGGATCCTGCGGGCGGTGCCGGGCAGCGGGCGCCAGTCCCGGTCGAGGCGGGCGACCGTGACGGCCTCCACCCGGCCCCGGCCGTGCGCCTCGGTCACCGCGTGCCGGGTCAGCAGGCGGATGCCGTGGCGCGCCAGGGCGCCCCCGTACACGGCGCCTTCGGCGAGCTTGGCCGGGTTGCGCAGCAGGGCGCGGGCCTGCGGGGCGTACGCCGTGTACGAGGCCGCCTCGACGACGGCGGGCACGGCGGCCCCGGCGGCGGCGAGGGAGCCGGCCACCGCGAGCAGCAGCGGGCCGCTCCCGGCGACGACGACGCGGCTGCCGGGCAGCACGAGGCCGCCCTTGAGCATGGCCTGCGCCCCGCCCGCGCCGACGACCCCGGGCAGGTTCCAGCCGGGGAACGGCAGTTGCCGCTCGTAGGCGCCGGTGGCGAGCAGGACGGCGCGGGCGCCGAAGGCGGCCGGCCGCTCCTCGGGGCCGGCGACGGCGTGCAGGGTCCAGCCGTCGGCGCCGTCCGGGACCACCGTCCAGACGTGGTGGAAGGGGTGGTGGGCGATCCGGCCCGCCGCCACGTGGGCGCGCAGGGCGGCTTCGCGCGCGGTGAAGGCCCGCCAGTCGTGGTGCAGGGCCTGGGGGCGGAGGGCTCCGAGGCCGGGGGCCGGGTGGCGGTAGAACTGGCCGCCGGGGCGCTCCCCCGCGTCGAGGAGGGTGACGCGCAGGCCGAGCCGGGCCGCGGTGACGGCGGCGGCGAGTCCGGCGGGGCCGGCGCCCACGACGGCGAGATCGGCCGGGGGCGCGGGGACCGCGGCGTGGGCGGCCCGGTCAGACGGCGAGGTCGGCATGTCCGGTGCCCTCCTGGGTGGTGACGGAGTCTCCGGGGCGGGCCGGGACGAGGCAGGCCCGTTGGTTCGGGCGGCCGTTGACGGTGACGAGGCAGTCGTAGCAGGCACCGATGCCGCAGAACGCCCCGCGCGGGGAGCCGCCTTCGCGGGTGGTGCGCCAGGCGAGGATCCCGGCGTTCCAGAGGACGGCGGCGATGCTCTGGCCTTCCTGGGCGGTCAGTTCACGGCCGTCGAAGGTGACCGGGTACGTGGCCGCCGGGGTGCCGCCTACCAGCGAGCGGGGGCTGCGCATCAGCGGGGTCTCCTCGGGGTCTTGCCTTGTGGGGCGGGGTCGGGGGTGGCGGGGTCGGGGGTTGGCGGGGTCTGCGCTGGGTGGGGTGGGCCGGGGCTGGGTGCCGTCCGGGACCGCGTGGTTCGTGGCGCCCCGTCCGGGGCTGCGCCGGCGCACCGGTACCTCGCGCCACCACATCACGCTCTACGTCCCGGACGGCGCCCCGTCCCGCCCCCGGCCCGGGTCGCCCTCGGAATCCGGGTCCGGGGCATCGAAGCGGTCCGGGCGGAACGGCGTCGGGTCCAGGGCGGGGTCGGTTCCGGTGAGGGAGGCGGCGATGAGGGCGCCCGTGGCCGGGGCCAGGCCGATGCCGGCGCCCTCGTGGCCGCAGGCGTGGAAGAGGCCCGGTACGCGGGGGTCGGGGCCGATCGCCGGAAGGTGGTCGGGGAGGTAGGGGCGGAAGCCGTGGTAGGTGCGCAGGACGCGGGTGTCCGCCAGGACCGGGAAGAGCGCCGCCGCCTGGCGGGCGAGCCGGCGCAGGGCCTCGGTGGACAGGGTCCGGTCGAAGCCGACCCGTTCGCGGGTCGCGCCGATCAGGACGGGGCCCGACGGGGTGCCCTCCACCACCGCCGAGGACTGCAGGGCCGCGGAGTCGCTGGCGACGTCGGCGATGTAGTCGGCGGCGTAGACCTTGTGGCGGACCACCCGGGGCAGGGGTTCGGTGACCAGGACGAAGCCGCGGCGCGGCATGACCGGCAGGGTGGTTCCCGCGAGGGAGGCGATGTGGCCGCCCCAGGTGCCCGCCGCGTTGAGCACCGCCGGTGCAAGGAGGGTGCGGCGGGGCGTGCGGACGCCGACGGCTCGGCCGCCCCGCAGGAGCACTTCGGTGACCTCCTCGCCGAGGTAGCGGTCGGCGCCGGACGCGGCCAGCAGGCGGGCCGCGGCCTGGGCCGGGTGGACCTGGGCGTCCTGGGGGTAGTGGAAGCCTCCCGCCTGCCCCGGGGCCAGGTGCGGCTCCAGGTCGCGCAGGGCGTCCGGCCCCACCTCGGTGGAGGTCACGCCCGCGGCGCGCTGGCCGTCCGCGAAGGTGCGGAGCTCCTTGAGGGTGGTCTCGTCGGGGGCGACGACCAGGCCGCCCTTGGGCTCGTACTCGGTCTCCCGCGGGAGGACCTCCGCCAGTTCCCGCCAGAGCCGGGCCGACAGGAGCGCGAGGTCGAGCTCCGGGCCGGCCTCCTTGTCGGAGACGAGCAGGTTGCCCTCGCCGGCACCGGTCGTGCCGCCAGCGACGGGGCCGCGGTCGACGACGGCCACGGAGAGCCCGCGGCGGCTCGCGTAGTACGCGCACGCGGCGCCGACGACACCGGCGCCGATGATCACGACGTCCGGGGAGTGGTTCTGGGACACGACAGTAATATGTCACATTCTTTAGGGGCTGCCTAGGCATGCCGGAGGGGATGCCCCGGGCCGGTCCCGCCCCCCGCGGGAATCGGGACCGGCCCGGTGGCCGTCAGCTGCGCAGGGGACCCTCACAGCTGAACGAGGAGGTGCCCGCGACCTTGCTGTCCCAGATCTCCACCGGAGCGAAGGAGCAGTTCATGTCGGCCAGGTTGTTGGAGGCCGCGCCCGCCCGGTCGAGGATGAAGTAGTCCACCGTCTCGGACATGTCCTTGAAGTTCTGGTCGTCGCTGCGCCAGTTCTTCAGGTTGGCGGTGATCCGGCCGGTACAGGTGAAGCGGCGCTTGCCGGGGTCGCCGTTCTCCACGCAGTCCGGGGTGTTGTACGTGGCCGCCGCGAAGGCGGACTTGACCGAGGAGAGCGCGGAGTCGCGCAGCTGGTCGTTGGCGGTGAAGGTGGTGTTCGGGACGTAGAGCTGGTCCACCTTGGCGATCTGCGCGTCCAGGAAGGTGTTGTAGTCGCGCTGGAGGTAGGTGTCCGACCCCATGCGGTTGCGCCAGGCGTCGTAGCCCGCGACGTCGTTGGCGCGCAGGTAGCCGTACATCTCGCGCAGCAGGGAGGGCTTCTCGGTCCACAGGAACTCGAAGAACGTGCCCGCGTAGTTGTAGAAGCGGAACCCGTCGCCGTCGTACGTGGCGTTGAGCAGCTGCTGGACGCTCATGCGGGGGCCGCCACCGGAGGTGTCGTTGATGATGCCCCGGACCAGGGACTTGCGGACGGCGATGCCGTTGTCGCGGGTGGCGCCGTCGAAGAACTCGGCGGTGCCCTCGTCCATGGCGGTGGTGCGGTCGCCCTGGTACCAGGGGCCCTGGCCGAAGGAGCCGGGGACGGCGAAGCGGCCGTTGAGGTAGTGCGTGTACTCGTGGCGGAAGAGCTCTTCGAGGGTGAGGGAGGAGTCCTGCGGGACGCGGCGCTGGTAGGTGTAGAAGGTGGCGCCGTTCTCGATGTAGATGCCGCCGTTGTTGGTGCCGTAGCCGGTGAGGAGGGGGTGGTAGTTCTCGTAGTCGGCGCGGGAGGCGTAGAGCACGATGTTCAGGGTGGTGTTCGTGTCGCCGGCCAGGGGCTGGTCGGTGCCGATGACGCGGTGGAACTGCGTCTTGACCTGCTTGCTCGCGTAGTAGAGCTGGTCGACGGTGGCCCGGTCGAGGGCGGTGCGGACCTTGATGCCGCCGTTGTCGTAGGTGTAGGTGTTCGGGAAGAGCTGCTTCTCGATGTCCTCCTTGCACACCCCGTACTGCTTGCAGGCCTCGTAGAGGTTCAGCCAGGAGACGGCCTTGGCCCAGGGCTCGGTGCCGAAGGTGGACTTGAGCGGCTGCAGCATGGCGCCGAGGTCGGTGACCACCTGGCCCTTGAGGCCGTCGACCTGGCCGAAGCGGCCGTACTCGCTGATCGCGTCGCGCACCACCCAGGCGTTGGCCGTGCCCTTGAGGTGGGTGTAGCCGGCGAAGGCCTTGAAGGTGGCGCGGTAGGCGGCGTCGCCCGCGACCGCGGAGTGGAAGGCGGCGTCCTGGTTGCCCGGGTAAACGCCCAGGTAGTTGACGGACAGCGCGGAGAGCGCGGCGCCCGCCCAGCCGGCGTCGAGGTTGGTGGCCGGGTGGGACGGGTCCATGGTGGCCAGGACCCGCTTGATGAGGCCTAGCTGGTGCTGGCGCAGCCCCGGGGCGCTGCCGGCGTAGAGGGCCTCGCGCAGGGTGCGGGCGTTGGTGGCCGTCACGTCGAAGGTGCGGGCGGCGTCACCGAAGTCGGCGATGGCCCGGCGCATCGCGTCGACGGTGGGGGCGTCGGTGACGTCGATCTCGGAGCGCGAGTAGTCGTGGTACACGACGGCGTGCAGGTAGGTGAACATCTCCTCCAGGTGGGAGGAGTTACGGCCGTCGTGGGCGGCGGCCAGGCTGGATATCCGGCGGGAGACGGCCTGGACGTGCGCGTCGGACATGACCGGCGCCAGGCGCGCGTCCCAGGTCCAGATGAGGTTGCGCAGGCAGCCGTCGGCGGTGACGGCCGGGTCGGCGAGGAAGTCGGCGAACCGGTCCGGCGAGAGGCCGGTGATCCCGTCAAGGGTGCAGGGGACGCCCGCGGCGACGCTGCGCGCGGTGGGTGCGGCCTGGGCGGAGGCCGCCTTGCGGCTCTTCTCCGCGCGCTCGGCGGACGCGGAGGAGCCCGGGGCCGAGACGGCCGGGGCGGCGCCGGGCACCCTGCCGTCGGTGACGGACTTGCCGCCGGGGGCGGGGGCGGGCGCCGGGACGAGCTCCTGGGCGTCGGCCCGGTGGTCGACCTCGTCGAAGGGGTTCGGCGTCGTGGTGCCGGTGGCGCCCGGGGCTCCCGAGGTGAAGGCGGCGGGTGCGGAGGCACCGGTCGCGGCGAGGGGGGTGCCCCGCTCCGCGGCCTGGGTCACGGCCTGGCCGGCGGTGGCGAGGAGGGTGACCGCCACGGCGGCGGAGAGGAGGGACGTACGCACAACTCTGTGCTGGGACACCGAGAGCTCCTGGTGGGGATGGAGGTGGGGGAAATGGTGCGTGAACTGCCCTGCTTCACACGGCGTTTGACGGGGATTAACGTGCCGCGATGTGAGCTGTAACATAGTAATGTGAAATTGCACTGGCAAGCCCTGTGCGCCCACCAGTTCGGTACTTCTTGAGGGAGCCTCCGTGAGCGACACCTCCGCCCGCCTCAACACCGGCAGCCACGATCTGCCCGTATCAGCAGAGTTGTCCCGGTTCATGGCCGGAAACTGGGCGGCCACCCCGCTTCCCGCCGCCGCCCGCGTCCCCTCGCACGCCGTCACCCCGGCCCGCCGCGCCAGGCTCTCGGCGCGCTTCCCCGGCGAGCGGCTGCTCATCCCGGCCGGCGAACTGATGGTCCGCTCCAACGACGCCGACTTCCGTTTCCGGCCCCACAGCGCGTACGCCTGGCTGACCGGACTGACGGGCGAGGACCAGGCCGGGCACGTCCTGGCCCTGGAGCCGTCCGGCCCGAACGGGCACGAGGCCGTGCTGTACCTGAGGCCGCGCTCGCCCCGGGCAAACGGGAACGAGGAGTTCTTCCGCGACCGCCGCTACGGCGAGTTCTGGGTGGGGCGCCGCCCGGACCTCGCGGAGGCCGAGCGGCTGACCGGCATCCGCTGCGCGCACCTGGACACCCTGGGGGAGCCGCCGGCCCGCAACGCCGCCACGGACGGCGAACTGGCCGCCGCGCTCTCCGAGTTGCGGCTGGTCAAGGACGCATGGGAGATCGACCAGCTGCAGCTGGCCGTGGACCACACGGCGGCCGGCTTCGAGGACGTCGTACGGGCCCTGCCGCAGGCGTTCGCGCACCCGCGCGGGGAGCGCTGGATCGAGGGGGTGTTCGGACTGCGCGCCCGGGCGGAGGGCAACGGGACCGGCTACAGCACGATCGCGGCCTCGGGAGCCCATGCGGGCATCCTGCACTGGATCCACAACGACGGCCGGCTCAACCGGGACGAACTGCTCCTCCTGGACGCGGGCGTGGAGACCGACACCCTCTACACGGCCGACATCACCCGCACCCTCCCGCTGTCCGGGCGCTTCTCCCCCGTCCAGCGGCAGGTCTACGAACTGGTGCTGGCCGCACAGGAGGCGGGCATCGCGGCGCTGCGGCCGGGGGCGAGGTTCGGGGACTTCCACCGGGCCGGCATGAAGGTCATCGCGGAGGGGCTCGCGGAGTGGGGCGTGCTGAAGAACGCCGAGGGTGACCTGCACCGGCGGTACTCGCTGTGCAGCAGCGGGCACATGCTGGGGCTGGACGTCCACGACTGCGCGAAGGCGCGGGCCGAAACGTACCTGGAGGGCGTCCTGGAGGAGGGCCAGGTGCTGACCGTCGAGCCCGGCCTCTACCTCCAGCCGGACGACGAGACGCTGCCGGCCGAGCTGCGCGGGGTGAGCGTGCGCATCGAGGACGACCTGGTCATCACCGCCGACGGGGCGCGGCTCATGTCGGGGGCCCTGCCGCGGACGGTCGCGGGCGTGGAGGAGTGGATGGGCACCCTCCTGGACTCCGCGGGCTCCTGACGCCGCGCCCGCACCCCGCCCCCCGGCCCTTGCGGCACGGGGCCGGGGGGGTTGGGGCGGCGGGGGGCGGGGCGGGCGGCTAGGGGAGGACCGCGAAGCCGTCCAGTTCGAGCTGGGCCCGCGTGTCCCAGAGGCGGACCACGCCGACCACCGCCATCGCGGGGTACTCGCGCCCCGCCAGCCGGCGCCAGATCCGGCCCAGCTCGGCGGCGTGGTCGCGGTAGGCCGCCACGTCCACCGCGTACACCGTCACCCGCGCCAGGTCCGCCGGGGTGCCGCCGGCCGCCGCGAGGGCCGTCAGCAGGTTGGCGAGGGCCCGCTCGAACTGCTCCGGCAGGGTCGCCCCCACGACCTCGCCGGAGCCGTCCAGCGCGGTCTGGCCGGCCAGGAACACCAGCCGGCCCCCGGTGGCGGTGACGGCGTGCGAGAAGCCGGTCGCCGGGGACAGCTCCTCGGGGTTGATCCGCTCCAGGCTCATCCCGTCGACGCCTTCCGGTAGAGCTCCTTCGCGATGAGGGTGCGCTGCACCTCGCTCGCGCCCTCGTAGATCCTGGGCGCCCGCACCTCCCGGTAGAGGTGCTCCAGCAGATGGCCGCGGCGCAGCGCGACCGCCCCGTGCAGCTGGACGGCGTGGTCCACGACGTACTGGGCCGTCTCCGTGGCCAGGAGCTTCGCCATGGCCGCCCGCCGGGGGACGTCGGGGGAGCCCCCGTCGTAGGCGCCGGCCGCCGCGTACACCAGCAGCCGGGCGGCCTCGGTGCGGGTGGCCATCTCCGCGACCCGGTGCGCGACGGCCTGGAGGTCCGCCAGCACCCCGCCGAAGGCGGTGCGGCCGGCCGTGTGGGCGAGCGTCGCGTCCAGGGCCGCCCGCGCCATGCCGACCGCGAAGGCGCCCACGCTCGGCCGGAACAGGTTCAGGGTCTCCATCGCCACCCGGAACCCGTGCCCGGGCTCCCCCAGGACGTCGGCGCGGCCGACCGGCACGCCGTCGAAGGCGAGCGAGCCGATGGGGTGCGGCGAGAGCATGTCGAGGGCCTCGCCGCCCAGCCCCGGCCGGTCCGCCGGGACCAGGAACGCGGTGACCCCCCGCGAACCCGGCGCCTCACCCGTCCGGGCGAAGACGGTGTAGAAATCGGCTTCGGGGGCGTTGGAGATCCAGCACTTCTGCCCGTGCAGCCGCCATCCCGCCCCGTCCGGGACGGCCTCCAGCGCCAGGGCCGCCGCGTCCGATCCCGCGCCCGGCTCGCTGAGCGCGAACGCCGCCACCAGCCGGCCCTCCCGCACCCCCGGCAGCCACCGCTCGCGCTGCTCCGCGCTGCCCGACCTCAGCACCGGGTGCGCCCCCAGGCCCTGGAGGGCCAGGGCCGTCTCCGCCTCGGTGCAGCCGTAGGCGAGCGATTCCCGCAGCAGGCACAGCTCCAGCGCGCCGGAGTCGAACACCTTGTCCAGCAGGCCCAGCTCACCGAGCGCCGCCAGCAGCGGCCGGTTCACCCGGCCGGGCTCACCCTTCTCGGCGAGCGCCCGCAACCGCCCCGCCGACAGGGCGCGCAACTGCCCGCACCATTCCTCTTCATCCACCCCGAGCGCGAATCCGGCCATCCGAATGCCCCAGTCCTATCGCGTCCTCTTGACTGTCGTCACCATCACGATACGCTCTAGAGGCAGCTTCCCGGGGTCAACGGGGAGAGGCACCGCACGGCCGGCTCCACCCCGTCCGGACGTCGCAAGGGGGCGAACCCGCCTTGGAGCTCAAGCCTTCCGCTCATACCGACACCTTCGCGCGCGAACACCTGCCGCCCGCCGACGCCTGGCCGGAGCTCCTCTTCGAGCTGCCCGAACTGGCCTATCCGGACCGGTTGAACTGCGGTGCCGAACTGCTCGACGCCACCGTCGCCCGGTTCGGCCCCGACCGCCCCGCCTTCCGCTCGGGCTCGGGCGAAGTGTGGTCGTACGGGGAGCTGCGCCGGCGCGTCGACTCGCTCGCCCACGCCCTGACCAGCGACCTCGGCGTGGTCCCCGGCAACCGGGTGCTGCTGCGCGGCCCCACCGGGCCGTGGCTCGCCGCCTGCTGGCTGGCCGTGATGAAGGCGGGCGCAGTGGCCGTCACCGTGCTGGCCCAGCAGCGGGCCCAGGAGCTGGCGACGGTGTGCTCCATGGCCCGGGTCGGCCACGCCGTCTGTCACGCCGACGTCCTGGACGACCTGGTCAAGGCCGAGGTGCCCGGCCTGCGGATCGCCGCCTACGGCGGGGAGGCCCCCGACGACCTGCTGCGGCTGGCCGAGACCCACCGGGAGCCCTATCCCGCCGTCGAGACCTCTGCCGACGACGTGGCGCTGATCGCCTTCACCTCCGGCACCACCGGCCGCCCCAAGGGCTGCATGCACTTCCACCGCGACCTCCTCGCCATCGCCGACACCTTCTCCCGCCATCTGCTGCGGCCCCGCCCCGACGACGTGTTCGCCGGCAGTCCCCCGCTCGGGTTCACCTTCGGACTCGGCGGACTGGTCGTCTTCCCCCTGCGCGCGGGGGCATGCGCGCTGCTGCTGGAACAGGCCGCGCCCCGCGCCCTGCTCCCCGCGCTCGCCGAGCACCGGGTCACGGTCCTGTTCACCGCTCCCACCGCCTACCGGTCGATGCTGGACACCCTGGGCCCCTACGACACGGGCGCCTACGACCTGTCCGCGCTGCGCCGCTGCGTCTCGGCCGGCGAAAACCTGCCCGCCGCCACCTGGCAGGCCTGGTACGAGCGCACCGGACTGCGGATCATCAACGGCATCGGCGCCACCGAACTGCTGCACATCTTCATCTCCGCGGCCGACGAGGACACCCGCCCCGGCGCCACGGGCCGGGTGGTGCCCGGCTGGGAGGCCCGGGTGGTGGACCCCGCGGGCCGGCCCGTGGCGGACGGCGAACCCGGGCTCCTGGCCGTACGCGGGCCCGTCGGCTGCCGCTATCTGGCCGACCCCCGCCAGCGGGAGTACGTCCGCGACGGCTGGAACCTGACCGGTGACACCTACGTCCGCGATGCCGACGGCTACTTCCGCTACGTCGCCCGCGCCGACGACATGATCATCTCGTCCGGATACAACATCGCGGGCCCGGAGGTGGAGGAGGCCCTGCTGCGCCACCCCGACATCGTGGAGGCGGCGGTGGTCGGGCTGCCCGACGAGCGCAGGGGCCAGATCGTGGTCGCCCACATCGTCCCGCGCGACGGATCGGTGCTGACCGAGGACGTCCTGCGCACCCACATGCGCTCCGAGCTGGCCCCGCACAAGTGCCCGCGCTCCTTCGTCTTCCTTCCGGCACTGCCAAGGACGGCGACCGGGAAACTTCAGCGCTTCCGGCTGCGCGATCTAGAGTGAACCCGTGGTCGAGCAGCACACTCCGCGATCTCTGATCGTCACGTTCTACGGCGCCTACGGGCGGACCTTCGAGGGACCCGTCCCGGTGTCCGCGCTGGTCCGCCTGCTGGGCGCGGCCGGCGTCGACGCGCCCTCCGTCCGCTCCTCGGTGTCCCGGCTGAAGCGGCGCGGCTTCCTGGTGCCCGCCAAGACCGCCGACGGCGCCGCCGCCTACGACCTCTCCGAGGAGGCCCGGCTGCTGCTGGAAGACGGGGACCGGCGGATCTACGGCCCCCCTCAGGTGTCGGAGGAATGGCTCGTCGCGGTCTTCTCCGTCCCGGAGCAGGAGCGCAACAAGCGGCACCTGCTGCGCTCCCGCCTCGCCCGGCTCGGCTTCGGGGCGGTGGCCCCGGGCGTGTGGATCGCCCCGGCCCAGCTGGCCCGCGAGACCGGGCACACACTGGAGCGGCTGCACCTGACGGCCTACGTCGAGCTCTTCCGCGGCTCCCACCTCGGCTTCGCGCCCACCGCCGAGGCGGTGGCCCGCTGGTGGGACCTGGCGGCGCTGGCCAAGCAGCACGAGGAGTTCCTCGATCTGCACGAGCCGGCGCTGCGCGCCCTCCAGTCGGGCCCCGAGCCCACGCCGGAGGCCGCGTACCGGACCTACCTCGCCGCCCTGGACTCCTGGCGGCGGCTGCCCTACGCGGATCCCGGACTGCCCCGCGAGCTGCTCCCCGCGGACTGGCCGGGCGACCGGGCGGCGGCGGTCTTCACCGAGCTGCACACCCGGCTGCGGGACGCGGGCGCCCGCTTCGTACGGACGTAGCGACCGGCTGCGGCGGGCCTCCGGCACGGGGCGGCGGTACGGCTTCGCGCGCGGGACGGGGTTCTTCATGGCGCCTCCTCCTGCCGGGCCCCGGCGGGGCCGTCGGAGCGGCCTGTGCTCCGGCCGCATTCCCAAGATCCCAGCGGCCCGGCACCGCCGCTTCCCCCACGTGGGGGAGCCCTCTCCCCCACGTGGGGGAGCGCCCCCGACCTCCCCGCGAGCACCCCGGAAATTCGGGTGCGCACGGCTCCGGGCGCCCGTCACGATGAGCCATGACATGGACCTTCAGCAATGATCTGGCGGCCTATCTGAGCGCCGCACGCCCCGCGTTGGCGGCTCGGCCGGTGGTCAACACCAGCCTGCTCACCGTCACCGACTCCCTGCAGCGGCGCGGCCTCCACGCCCACGGCGACGCCGAGCCCGTCTTCGGCTGGTGGACCGGCGCCGACGGAACCGTCGCGGGCGCCCTGCTGCGCACGCCGCCGTTCCCGCTGCTGCTCGGCACCCTGCCGCCGGAAGCCGTCCGGGCGCTCGGCCCGGCGCTCACGGCCGACCCGCTGCTCGCCGAGGTCAGCGGGATCAACGCCCGCCGGCCGGACGCCCTTGCGCTCGCCGCCTCCTGGGAGAGGCCCGCCCGGATCGTGGAGGAGCTCCGGCTGTACCGCCTCGGCACCCTGACGGCCCCGGACCCCGCCCCGGCCGGACGGCCCCGGCTCGCGGCCGAGGCGGACCTGCCCCTCCTGCTGGCCTGGGTCGAGGAGTTCTATCGGGAGACGGACCAGCCCGGCCGCGCCTCGGAGGCCGCCCTGCGCGAGCGGCTCTCCTACGGCGGCGCCCTGCTCTGGGAGCACGACGGCAGCCCGGTGTCCCTGGCGGCGTTCTCCCGCCCCATCGCCGGCGCCTCCCGCGTCGGCCCCGTCTACACCCCGCCCGCCGTCCGGGGCCGCGGCTACGCAGCCGGTGTCACCCACGCGGCGAGCGGAGCCGCCCACGCGGCCGGCGCCCGCGAGGTCCTGCTCTTCACCGACCTGGCCAACCCCACCAGCAACGGCATCTACCAGCGCGCCGGCTACGTCCCGGTCGAGGACCGCGTCCTCCTGGAGGCGCTCTGAACTCCCCGTCCCACCGCCACCGCCACCGCCCCCGCTACCCCTTCCCGGTCGGCGGCTTGCGGCTGCCGGCCCGGTAAGGGGCGGGCCAGGGCGCGCCCGGTCCCTCGTACCCCTGGTCGGCCGCCGCGTGCAGGGTCCAGTGCGGGTCGTACAGGTGCGGGCGTCCCACGGCGCACAGGTCGGCGCGCCCCGCCAGCAGCAGGGAGTTGACGTCGTCCCAGGAGGAGATGGCGCCGACGGCGATGACGGGGACGCCGAGCGCGTTGCGGATCCGGTCGGCGTACGGGGTCTGGTAGGAACGCCCGTACTCCGGGGTCTCTTCGGCCACGACCTGGCCGGTGGACACGTCGACGGCGTCCGCGCCGTGGGCGGCGAAGGCTGCGGCGATCCGCTCCGCCTCGTCCGGCGCGGTGCCGCCGGGCGCCCAGTCGGTCGCCGAGATCCGGACCGTCATCGGGCGGTCCGCCGGCCACACGGCGCGGACCGCGTCGAAGACCTCCAACGGGAAACGCAGCCGGTTCTCCAGGGGGCCGCCGTAGGCGTCGTCACGGCGGTTGGTGAGCGGCGACAGGAACCCGGACAGCAGGTAGCCGTGTGCGCAGTGCAGTTCCAGCAGGTCGAAGCCGCATTCCGCGGCGCGCACGGCGGCCGCCGCGAAGTCGGAGCGCAGGGCGGTGAGGTCGGCGGCGTCCAGGGCGCGCGGGACTGCGGACACACCGGGCCGGTAGGGCAGTGCGGAGGCGGCGACGAGCGGCCAGTTGCCCTCGGGCAGCGGCTCGTCCATGCCCTCCCACATCACCCTCGTCGAGCCCTTGCGGCCCGAGTGCCCGAGCTGGACGCCGAGGGCGGTGCCCGGCGCGGAAGTGTGGACGAAGTCGACGATCCGCTTCCAGGCGGTCGCCTGCCCCGAGGTCCACAGACCCGTGCAGCCGGGGGTGATCCGGCCTTCGGCGCTGACGCACACCATCTCCGTCATGACGAGCCCGGCCCCGCCGAGGGCCCGCTCGCCGAGGTGCACCAGGTGGAAGTCCCCCGGCACCCCGTCCCGTGCCGAGTACATGTCCATGGGCGCGACGACGACCCGGTTGCGCAGGGTCAGTCCCCGCAGGGTGAACGGGGTGAACATCGGCGGGGTTCCCGCCGCGCCCTCCGGGCAGCCGAACTCCTCTTCCACCGCTCGCGTGAAGCGTGCGTCGCGCAGCCGCAGGTTCTCGTGCGTCACCCGCCGGCTGCGGGTCAGCAGGTTGAAGGCGAACTGCCGGGCGGGCTGGCCGACGTAGCCCTGGATCTCCTCGAACCACCGCATGCTGGCGGCCGCCGCCCGCTGGGTGCTGGCCACGGCGGGCCGCCGCGCGGCCTCGTACGCCGCCAGGGCACGTGCCACACCGGCCGGAGGGATCCCCTCCGGAGCCGGTCCCGCCGTGCCCGCTTCCTCCTCGGTGACCGCCGCCAGTGCCTCGGCGAGCGCCAGCGCGTCCTCGACGGCGAGCTTGGTGCCGGAGCCGATGGAGAAGTGGGCCGTGTGCGCGGCGTCCCCGAGCAGGACCACGTTGCCGTGCGACCAGCGCGCGTTCTCCACGGTGCGAAAGCGGGTCCACGCCGAGCGGTTGCCCCTCAGCGGCCTGCCGCGCAGGGCCTCGCTGAAGATCTTGGCGCACCGGGAGGCGGACTCCTGCTCGTCGCACAGGTCGAAGCCCGCGGCGCGCCACACCTCCTCCCGCATCTCGACGATCACGGTCGAGGAGTCGTCGGAGTACGGGTAGGCGTGCAGTTGCATCACCCCGTGCGCGGTCTCCGCGATCTCGAAGCGGAAGGCCTCGAAGGCGAAGTCGGCGGCCAGCCAGATGTAGCGGCAGCGCCCTTCGGTGACGGTGGGACGGAAGTGCGCCGCGCCCTTCTCCCGGGTCGCGCTGTGCACCCCGTCCGCCGCGACGACCAGGTCGTGCGTACGGGCCAGTTCTTCCGCGTCGGGTGCCGGGGTGCGGAAGCGGAGCCGGACCCCGAGGCCCGCGCAGCGCTCGTGCAGGATCTCCAGCAGCCGGCGCCGGCCGAGCGCGGCGAAGCCGTGGCCGCCGGAGGTGAGCAGCCGGCCCCGGTGGACGACCTCGACGTCGTCCCAGCGCACGAACTCGCCGCCGAGGGCGGCGTGCACGACCGTGTCGGCGCGTTCGATGCCGCCGAGGGTCTCGTCGGAGAGCACGACGCCGAAGCCGAAGGTGTCCTCGGGGGCACCCCGCTCCCAGACCTCCACCTGGTGCCCCTGCCGTGCCAGCAGCGCGGCGGCGTACAGTCCCCCCGGCCCCCCGCCCACGACGGCGACCCGCATGGCGTTACCTGCCCTTCCAGCGCGGCGGCCGCTTCCCGGTGAAGGCCGCGTGGAACTCCGCGTAGTCCTCGCCGTGCATCAGCAGCGCCTGGGTATTGGCGTCGAGTTCGACCGAGGCGGCCAGCGGCATGTCCAGTTCCGCCGTCAGCAGGGCCTTGGTCTGCGCGTACGCGAGGGCGGGTCCGGCGGCGAGGTGGGCGGCCAGTTCGGCGGCCCGGACATCGGCCTTGCCCTCGTCGACCAGCTCGCTGAGCAGGCCGATCCGCTCCGCCTCGGGGGCGCGTACGGGTTCTCCGAGCATCAGCAGCCGGGTGGCGTGGCCGAGGCCGACGACCCGGGGCAGCAGGTAGGCGGCGCCCATGTCCCCGCCGGAGAGGCCGACGCGGGTGAAGAGGAAGGCGAACCGGGCGGTGGGGTCCGCGATCCGGAAGTCGGCGGCGAGGGCGAGGACGGCTCCGGCTCCGGCGGCCACCCCGTGCACGGCGGCGATCACCGGGAAGGGGCATTCGCGGACGGCCCGGACCACCTGGCCGGTCATCCGGTTGAAGTCGAGGAGCTGGGCGGTGTCCATGGCGAGGGTGGCACCGATGATCTCGTCCACGTCCCCGCCGGAGCAGAAGCCACGGCCCTCGCCGGCGAGCACGAGGGCGCGTACGGAACGTTCGCGGGACAGTTCGGCGAGCAGGTCGCGCAGGTCGGCGTAGGCGCCGAAGGTGAGCGCGTTCAGCTTCTCGGGGCGGTCGAGGGTCACGGTGGCGACACCGTCCTGCCGGGTCACCCGCAGGTTGCGCCACCGTTCGGTCGATGGGGTGGAACCGGTGAAGGGGCTCACGGAACCGACGGTATCACCGACTCGTGACTATCGTCACGGAAACGCGACACAGGAGCCCGGCGGCCGGCCCCGGCCCGGCCCCGCCGCCAAAACATGCCGAAGGTCCCTGGTGTCACCGACCCCGGTCCCTTGCGCTTCGGCCGGGGTGCCCTGCGGAGCCGGAATTCCACTTCGTATCGTTGAAAGCGGGAGTTCACCCGGGCGCCACCGGACCGACTCCCGCCGCACCGCTGCTCCACGCCCCCGCGACGATTCCGGAACGGACGGATCCGCCTTGCCCGACGCCTCCGCCTGGCGGATCGCCCTTCCGCACTCCACCGCCGCCGTGCCCCTCGCGCGCGCCCTCGTCCGTACCGCCCTCACGGACAACGGCCCCTCGGCCGACCGGGACACCGCGGAGCTGCTGACCGCCGAGCTGGTCGCGAACGCCGTGGAGCACACCTCCGGCGGCGGAGCCCCGATCGAGCTGGTCGTGGAGCTGCTGGCGAACGGCTGCCAGGTGGAGGTGCACGACGGTGACCCGCGCCCGCCGGGCGATCTCGCCGCCCGCCCCGACGACACCCCTCCCGACCCCTGGCAGGAGCACGGCCGCGGCCTGCTGCTGATCCGGACCCTCAGCTCCTCCTGCGGCCACCGGCGCACCGCGCGCGGGAAGGCCGTGTGGTTCACCCTGCCGGCCCGCGCCGCGACCGCCTGACGGCGCGGACGGGAGGGGCGGTGGCCGGGAGAGGCGGCCGCTACGCCCCGGTACCCGGGCCGGCGAGCAGCGCCACGAGGACGGCCTTGATGGTGTGCAGCCGGTTCTCGGCCTCGTCGAAGACGACCGAGTGCGCCGACTCGAACACCTCGTCCGTGACCTCCAGCGAGTCCAGCCCGTGCCGCTCGTGGACCTCGCGGGCCACCTTGGTGCCCAGGTCGTGGTAGGCGGGCAGGCAGTGCAGGAACTTCACGTCGGGGTTCCCGGTCGCGCGCAGCACGTCCATGGTGACGGCGTACGGGGCCAGGGCCGAGATCCGCTCGTCCCAGACCTCCTTGGGCTCGCCCATCGACACCCACACGTCCGTGGCCACGAAGTCGGCCTGGGCCACGCCCTCCGCGACCTCCTCGGTGAGGGTGATCCGGGCCCCGCTGGCCGCGGCCAGCTCCCGGGCCCGCGCCACGACGGCCTCGGCCGGCCAGTAGGCCTTCGGCGCGACGATGCGGACGTCCATGCCCAGCAGCGCGCCGGTGACCAGGTAGGAGTTGCCCATGTTGAAGCGGGCGTCGCCGAGGTAGGCGAAGGCGATGCGCTCCAGCGGCTTGTCGCCGTGCTCGGTCATCGTGAGCACGTCGGCGAGCATCTGGGTGGGATGCCAGTCGTCGGTGAGGCCGTTGAAGACGGGGACGCCCGAGTGCGCGGCGAGCTCCTCGACCGCGTCCTGGCTGTCGCCCCGGTACTCGATCCCGTCGAACATCCGGCCGAGCACCCGGGCCGTGTCCCGGACGGACTCCTTGTGGCCGATCTGGGAGCCGGTGGGGTCGAGGTAGACCGTGTGGGCGCCCTGGTCGGCCGCGGCGACCTCGAAGGCGCAGCGGGTGCGCGTCGAGGTCTTCTCGAAGATCAGCGCGATGTTCTTGCCCTGGAGGCGACGCCGCTCGGTCCCGGCCTTCTTGGCGGCCTTGAGTTCGGCGGCGAGTTCGACCAGACCGCGGAACTCGGCGGCGGTGAAGTCGAGCTCCTTGAGGAAACTGCGGCCGAAGAGGTCGGTGGCCATGGGGGACACTCCAGGGTGGCGCTGACAGGGGATGCTGGAAGTCTATACGATCCTCTGCATTGATATACAGTCTGGCAGGGTCCTGCGTCCCTGATCACACGGCGTCCCGCTCCACCGGGCAGCTCATGCACCGCGGCCCGCCCCGGCCCCGTCCCAGCTCGCTCCCCGGGATCTCGATGACCTCGATGCCCTCCTTGCGCAGGTGCGTGTTGGTGGTGACGTTCCGCTCGTACGCGACCACCACCCCCGGTTCCACCGCCAGCACGTTGCAGCCGTCGTCCCACTGCTCGCGCTCCGCCGAGTGCACGTCCTGGGTGGCCGTCAGCACCCTGATCCGCTCCAGGCCGAGGGCTGCCGCGATCGCCCGGTGCATGTGCTCGGCCGGATGGTCGCTCACCCGCAGTTCCCCGGGGCGCTCGCCGGGCCGGATCGTGTAGGAGGGGAGCATGCCGAGCCCCGCGTACTGAGTGAACGTATCTGCGTCGACCATCGTCATCACCGTGTCCAGGTGCATGAAGGCCCGGCGCTTCGGCATGTCGAGCGCCACGATGGCCGTCGCCGAGCCGGCCGCGAACAGGCCGCGCGCGAGCATCTCCACCGCCTGCGGGGTGGTCCGCTCGCTCATCCCGATCAGCACGGCGCCGTTGCCGATGACCAGGACGTCCCCGCCCTCGATGGTCGAGGGGTAGTCCACCTGCCCCTGCGACCAGAAGTGGAAGGCCCCCGAGCCGGTGAACAGCGGGTGGTGCCGGTAGATCGCCTCGAAGTGCACGGTCTCGCGCTGACGGGCGGGCCAGCGCATGGCGTTGATCGACACCCCGTCGTAGATCCAGGCGGAGGTGTCCCGCGTGAAGAGGTGGTTGGGCAGCGGGCCCAGCAGGAAACCGTCCGTCTCCAGCGCGTGGAAGCGCACCGACACCGGCTCGGCGTGCCGCTCCAGGAACTCCCGCTTGGTCATGCCGCCGACCAGGGCCTCCGCCAGGTCGGCCGAGGAGAGCCCGTCGAAGACGGCACGCAGGTGGTCGGTGGCGAGGGGGCCGTACTCCTTCTCGTGGAAGACCCGGTCCAGTACGAGGTGTCTGGCCTCGGGGATGTCGAGGGACTCCCGGAGCAGGTCGCCGAAGAGGTGGACGGCGACACCCCGGTCACGGAGCACGTCCGCGAAACCGTCGTGTTCCTGGCGGGCGCGGCGCACCCACAGCACGTCGTCGAAGAGCAGGGCGTCCTTGTTGCTTGGTGTGAGCCGCTTCAGCTCCAGATCGGGCCGGTGGAGGATGACGCGGCGGAGCCGCCCGGTCTCGGAGTCGACATGGAATCCCATGCCGTACACGTACCCAGACCGGACGGCTTTTTGACCTGGCGTCGGCTGTGGGGGCTCAGCGCAGGCCGAGAAGTGCCGTCGGGGCGCCGATCACTTCCGGAGCGATCACGCCCAGCTTGGGGGCGGTCAGGTTCGGGATGCCGCTGTTGCCGCCGTCCGGCATCGTCAGGGGCGAGCCGACGACGGCTCCGGGGCTCCGGGTGAGCAGGGTGGTGGCCGGGGACTCCAGCGAACCCTCCCCGTCCGTCGCGGGGTCGCCCAGCAGGTTGGGCACGGGCGAGGTGACCCGGGTGACACCGAGGTCGGTGCCGATCGGCACCACCGGGAGCAGCGGGGTCGGGAGCATGTCGCCCTTGTGGTGGCGGGGCGCCTCGGGGGCTCCTACGACCGGCACCGGAACTGCGGTGGCGATGTGCGGGGTGGGTACGCCCAGCGTGGTCTCCACCGCCTCCAGCGGGACTCCCACGGGAACCGAGTCGGCCACGGCCGGGGTGGCCGCGCCGGCCGCGGCCATACAGGTCATGAGCGCCGCAATGCTTCCGCGCGCGGTCATCTTCATAGGTGACGTTCCGTCCTTCCGGGTTCGCGGACATTCCGCTGCCCTGGATGAACGATCCGGCCGGTGTTTTCCCCGGACTTCACCGCGGAAGTTCCCCCATACGACCTAATTCAAGGCCGTACGGGGGCCTGCGCTTTACGCCGCGCGTCCCTCGGCCGGGGTCACCGCCGGGGTCACGGCCTGCTCACAGCCGGGGGTCCACCGGCTCCGACTCCAGGGCGAGCACGGCGAACACCGCCTCGTGGACCCGCCACAGCGGCTCCCCCGCGGCCAGCCGGTCCAGCGCCTCCAGCCCGAGCGCGTACTCGCGCAGGGCGAGCGAGCGCTTGTGCCCGAGGAACCGCGGACGCAGTCGCTCCAGCTGCTCCGGACGCGTGTACTCCGGGCCGTAGATGATCCGCAGGTACTCGCGTCCGCGGACCTTCACCCCCGGCTGGACCAGCCGGCCCTTCCCGTCGCGGACGCACGCCGCGAGCGGCTTGACGACCATGCCCTCACCGCCGCCGGCGGTCAGCTCCAGCCACCAGTCGGTGGCGGCCCGCACGGACGCCTCGTCCCCGGTGTCCACGAGGATCCGGCCGGTGCGCCGCAGCAGCGGAGCGCCGGACCGGTCGGCGGCGGCGGCCCGTTCGTCGGCGTCGGCCAGCCGGTCCAGCCACGCCAGCTGCTCGTCGTGCGGCACGGCGGCCAGCGAACGGCCGGCCGCCGCGAGCAGCTGGAACGGCGCGAACCGTACGTCGTCCAGCCCGTCGGTGGTCCAGCAGTACCGCCGGTACGCCTCGGTGAAGGCGGCCGCGTCGGCGGCCCGGCCGCGCTGGCGCTCCAGCAGGGCGCCGGTGTCCACGCCCCGGGCCGCGGCCGCCTCCAGGGCGGCGAGGGCGTCCGGGAACACGGCGCGGGAGGCCGCGCCGACGGCGGCGTACTGGTTGCGGAGCAGGCCGGTGGACTTCAGGGACCAGGGCAGCAGCTCACCGTCGAGCAACAGCCAGTCCGTGGCGAGTTCCTCCCACAGGCCCGCGCCGTCGACCGCCGCGCGCAGGCGGGCGAGGAACGCCTCCGTCACCTCGGGGTCCTGGAAGAAGGGCCGTCCCGTGCGGGTGTAGAGGGAGCCGGTGACGGTGCCGTCGACCCCGAACCGCTCGCGGGCCGCGTCGGCGTCACGGCAGAGCAGGACGGTGGCGCGCGAGCCCATGTGCTTCTCCTGGCACACCACCCGCTCGACGCCGTCGGCGCGGTACTGGGCGAAGGCCTCGGCCGGGTGCTCCAGCCAGCCCTCCTGCGCGGCGGTGGCGGTCGGGGCCATGGTCGGCGGGAGGTAGGGCACCAGCCGGGGGTCCACCGCGAAGCGGCTCATGACCTCCAGGGCGGCCGCCGCGTTCTCCTCGCGGACGGCCACGTTGCCCAGGTGACGGGTCTCCACCACCCGGCGGCCCTGTACGTCGGCCAGGTCCAGCGGGCGGCCGTCGTGCCCGCCCGGAACCTCGGCGACGAGCGGCTTGACCGGCTCGTACCAGACCTTCTCGGCCGGTACGTCGACCAGTTCGCGCTCGGGCCAGCGCAGGGCGGTCATCCGGCCGCCGAAGACGGCGCCGGTGTCGAGGCAGATGGTGTTGTTGATCCAGGTGGTGTCCGGGACCGGAGTGTGGCCGTAGACGACGACGGCCTTGCCCCGGTAGTCCTCGGCCCAGGGGTAGCGCACGGGCAGGCCGAACTCGTCGGTCTCGCCCGTGGTCTCCCCGTAGAGGGCGTGCGAGCGGACCCGGCCGGAGGTGCGGCCGTGGTACTTCTCGGGCAGGCCCGCGTGACACACCACCAGCCGGCCGCCGTCGAGGACGTAGTGGCTGACCAGGCCGGTGATGAACGCCCGCACCTCCTTCACGAACTCCTCGGACTCGCGCCCGAGCTGCTCGACGGTCTCCGCGAGGCCGTGGGTCAGCTGGACCTTGGAGCCCTTGAGGTAACGGCCGAGCTTGTTCTCGTGGTTCCCGGGGACGCACAGGGCGTTGCCGGACCCGACCATGCCCATCACCCGGCGCAGGACGCCGGGGCTGTCGGGGCCGCGGTCGACGAGGTCGCCGACGAAGACTGCGGTGCGCCCGTCGGGGTGGACGCCGTCCTCGTAGCCCAGCTTGCCGAGCAGGGTCTCCAGTTCGGACGCGCAGCCGTGGATGTCACCGATGATGTCGAAGGGACCGGTGAGGTGGGTGAGGTCGTTGAACCGCTTCTCCAGGACGACTTCGGCGGACTCGGCCTCCTCCACCGTGCGCAGCACGTGCACCTTGCGGAAGCCCTCGCGCTCCAGGCCGCGCAGCGAGCGGCGCAGTTCGGAGCGGTGGCGCTGGATGACCCGGCGGGGCAGCCCGGCACGGTCCGGGCGGGCCGCGTTGCGCTCGGCGCAGACGGACTCCGGCATGTCGAGGACGATGGCGATGGGCAGCACGTCGTGCTCGCGGGCGAGCCGGACGAGCTGACGGCGCGATTCCGGCTGGACGCTGGTGGCGTCGACGACCGTCAGGCGTCCGGCGGCGAGGCGCTTGCCCGCGATGTGGTGCAGGACGTCGAAGGCGTCCTTGCTGGCGCTCTGGTCGTTCTCGTCGTCGGCGACCAGGCCCCGGCAGAAGTCGGAGGACAGCACCTCGGTGCCCTTGAAGTGCTTGCGGGCGAAGGTGGATTTCCCCGATCCGGTGGCCCCGATCAGGACGACGAGGGACAGGTCGGTGACGGGGAGGACGCGGTGGGTGGTGGGAGTGCTCATGCTGCCTCGCCCTCCTTCGGGGTGACGGTGGCGGTGATGCCGGTGGAGCCGGTGGGGCCGGTGGCGGCCGTGAAGACGGCCATCTGGGTCGGCGGACCCACCTCGGGGTCGTCATCGCCGACGGGTACGTACGCGACGGTGTAGCCGTACCGGGCGGCGACCCGGCCGGCCCAGGCGCGGAACTCCTCGCGGGTCCATTCGAAGCGGTGGTCGCGGTGGCGGGCGTGCCCGGCGGGCAGCGACTCCCAGCGGACGTTGTACTCGACGTTCGGGGTGGTCACGAGCACCGTGCGGGGGCGGGCCGCGCCGAAGACGGCGTACTCCAGCGCGGGCAGCCTCGGCAGGTCGAGGTGCTCGACGACCTCGCTGAGCACGGCCGCGTCGTAGCCGGCCAGCCGCTTGTCGGTGTAGGCGAGCGAGCCCTGGAGGAGGGTGACGCGGGAGCTCTGGCGCTCCCCCATCCGCTCCAGCCGCAGCCGCCGGGCGGCGGTGGCCAGCGCCCGCACCGACACGTCGACGCCGACGATCTCCGTGAAGGACACGTCCTTCAGCAGGGCCTGGACGAGCTGCCCCTGTCCGCAGCCCAGGTCCAGGACCCGGGCGGCCCCGGCGGAACGCAGGGCGGCGAGGATCGCCTCGCGCCGGTGCACCGCGAGCGGGACCGATCGCTCCGCGCCGTCCTGGGACTCCTCCGCGGCGTCGTCGAGTTCTCCGGCCTCGCTGCCGTCGGCCTCGGCGAGGCGGGCCAGCTCCAGGCGCTCCATCGCGTCCTGGGTGAGCCGCTTGTGCCGGGCCAGGTAGCGGGCGGCGATCAGGGCGTGCTCGGGGTGCGACGCCAGCCAGCCGTCTCCGGCGCGCAGCAGCTTGTCGACCTCGTCGGGGGCGACCCAGTAGTGCTTGGCGTCGTCCAGCACGGGCAGCAGCACGTACAGCTGGCGCAGGGCGTCGTCGAGCTTCAGCTCGCCTTCCAGGACGAGCCGCACGTAGCGGCTGTCGCCCCACTCGGGGAAGCGTTCGTCCAGCGCGACCGGCTCGGTGCGTACGGAGCTCCAGCCCAGCGGTCCGAAGAGCCGCCGCACCAGGTCCGCGCCGCCCCGGGCGGGCAGCACCGGGAGCTCGACGCGCAGCGGACGCGGCTGCCCGGCCAGTTCGGGCCGGGCCGCGCACGTGCCGGCCAGCGCGCTGCGGAAGACCTTGCCCAGCGCGACGGCGAACAGGGAGGAGGCCGCGTACGGACGGTCGTTGACGTACTGCGCGAGCGCCGCGTCGGGGGCTCCGCCCCGGCCCTTGCCCTGGGAGCGCCGCACGAGCGCGACGGGATCCACCTCCAGCAGCAGGGCCGCCGTGCACCGCTCGGCCGTGGCCTCGGGGTAGAACACGTGGGCGGTGCCGTGCGAGGTGGTGAACCCCTGCGCCCTGCCCGGGTGCTTGTGCAGCAGAAAGCCCAGGTCAGTGGCCGGATTCTCGGCGGTGCCCGTGGTGCTGATCGCGAGGAACATGCGCTTCAGCATGACCGGAGCGTCGCCCTCGGGCCAACGGATTTACCCTCCCCCGCGCCGGTGGTTCGCGGGTCGGGCCGGCCGACGGCCCGGGGGCGCCGATCAGGACGGTCGGGTGCGCAGGGAGGCGATGGTGTCCGGTCCGACGCGGCAGCAGCCGCCGATGAGGCGGGCACCCGCCGCGCGCCAGGCCGCCACGTTCCAGGGGGCGGGGGCGGACGGGGAGTTCCAGGTGCGGGTGGCGGCGTCCCAGACGGAGCCGTCGTTGGGGTAGGCCACCAGGGGTTTGCCGGTGACGGAGGCGGCCGCCTCCAGGGCGGGGAGCACGTCGGCCGGATCGCAGCAGTTGACGCCGACCGCGATGACCTCGGGGGCGGCGGCCGCGAGGGCGAAGGCCTCGTCGAGGGGCTGGCCGGCCCGGGTGCGGCCGGCCTCGACGGTGTAGGAGAGCCACGCGCGGGCCCCGGTGCCGGCCAGGACGCGCAGCAGGGCCTCCGCCTCGTCGGTGTCGGGGACGGTTTCCAGGGCCAGTACGTCCGCCCCGCCCAGGGCCTCGATCCGGGGGCGGTGGAAGGCGGCCAGCCGGGCCACGCCCAGGCCGTACCGGCCCCGGTACTCGGAACCGTCGGCGAGGACCGCCCCGTACGGGCCCACGGAGGCGGCCACCCACACCTCGTGGCCTGCGGCCCGCGCGGCCCGGCCGGCCACCCGAACGCTGCGCCGCAGCAGGACCGGATCGTCCCCGACCTGGTAGCTCGCGGTGATCAGCACCTCGGCGCCGGCCCGGACGTACGCCGTGTGGGCGGCCTCCACCTGGTCCGGGTGCTCGGCGAGCACCCGGCCGGTCCACAGGCCCCCGGACAGGTCGCAGCCCTGGGCGGCGAGCTGGTTGCTGAGTCCGCCGTCCAGCAGGACGCTCCGGCTCTCCAGGGCATCGGCGAGGGGGCCGGTCGCGCGGGGCATGGTCGGCTGCCCTCCTAAGCGAGCTGGGAGAGCACCCGGGCGGAGATGAGCTCCAGGTGGTCGAGGTCGTCGAGGTCGAGGAGCTGCAGGTAGACGCGGGAGGAGCCGATGGCGGCATAGGCGCCGATCTTGTCGACCACCTCGGCCGGGGAGCCGGCGAGGCCGTTGGCCTTCAGCTCGTCCACCTCGCGGCCGATGGCGGCGGCCCGGCGGGCGACCTCGGCGTCGTCCTTGCCCACGCACACCACCAGGGCGTTGGAGTAGACGAGGTCGTCGGCCTTGCGGCCCGCCTGCTCGGCCGCCTCCCGGACCCGGCCGAACTGCCGCTCGCTGTCGGCGATCGACGCGAACGGCATGTTGAACTCGTCCGCGTACCGGGCGGCGAGGCGCGGGGTGCGCCGGGCGCCGTGGCCGCCGATCAGGACGGGCACCTTGGCCTGGGCGGGCTTGGGCAGGGCCGGGGAGTTCTCCAGCCGGTAGTGGTCGCCCCGGTAGTCGAAGGTGGCACCCGGCTCGGTGGCCCACAGGCCGGTGATGACGGCCAGCTGCTCCTCCAGCCGGGCCATCCGCTCCGCCGGGAAGGGGATCCCGTACGCCTTGTGCTCCTCCTCGAACCAGCCGGCGCCCAGTCCGAGTTCGATCCGGCCGCCGGACATCCGGTCGACCTGGGCGACCTGGATCGCGAGGACGCCTGGCAGCCGGAAGGTGCCGGCCGTCATCAGCGTGCCCAGCCGGATCCGCCGGGTCTCACGGGCCAGACCCGCGAGGGTGATCCAGGCGTCGGTGGGGCCGGGCAGCCCGTCGACGGAACCCATCTTCAGATAGTGATCTGACCGGAAAAACGCGTCGAACCCGAGGTCCTCGGTGGCCTTGGCGACGGTCAGGAGGGTGTCGTAGTCGGCGCCCTGCTGCGGCTCGGTGAAAATGCGGAGATCCATGCCTTCCATCCTGCCCTTCCGGTCCCTGCCGGGTGAATCCACGTCAACCGGAAGGTCCACCCCCCGCCCGGCCAGTGACCAGCACGGATGGGGCTCGTTGGCCCGGACGGAGCCGGACCGCCCGGCCCGCGCGCCGGCGGCCTCTCGCCGGTGCGTCCACCGCCCCTCTCCACCCGGAAGGGCCAGGGCCGAGGAGGCCGCCATGTCCCACGAGGCCGTGCCGGAGACCCGCCGGGAAAACGGACAGACCGGGCAGGCGGCCCACGACCCGGCGCGCCGGGAGCCCGCGGTACCCACCCCGGACGGTGGCGCGCCGAAGGGCCTGCTGCAGCAGATGGAAGAGCTGATGGCCGCGCTGAACGCCGACCTGTCCCGGCTCGATGCCGACCTCCAGCGCTCCGCGGACCGCGCTCCCTCCGGCACGCCGGTCTCCCCGGGCGCCCACGCGCACGAGAGCGAGCGCGGCTCCGACCGCTCCCACTGACCGTGCCGTGCCCGGGTCCCGTCGCGCACGGCGGGACCCCTCGACCCCCGGCCTCAGACCACCCCGGAGGCCGACCCCCGTTCCCGTACGGTCATCCGGCGCAGCAGTGCGCGGACCCGGTCGCTCGACTCGTCGGCCGCGTCGATCGACTCTATGCACTGCCAGTACAGGCCCTCGTCGTCCGTCCCGCAGGCCACACCGACGAGCGCTATCCCCACCTCGCCGAGCAGTGCCTGCAGTCCCAGCAGCGCCTGCCGCGCGTCGGTCACCTCCGTCAGCCGCGCGGCGCGCGGCGGCTGTTCGGGCGCGCTGCCCTCACCGCGCAGCGCCGCCCGGTCGATGACCCCGCAGCCTCTGCCTCCCGCTTCCCCCAGCCCCCGTGCCTCCGCTCTCAGCTCCGGCGGTCCGGTGACCGCCAGCCAGCTCCCTATCCCCTGCGCCAGCGCCTGGGCCTGCCAGGCCTCGCCGACGATGTCCCACGCAGCTCCGCTCTGTGCCAGCGCGTGCCGGCCGGCCGCGATGAGCCGTACCGCATCCATATGCCGTCCCCCGTCCGCACGACATCCCGCCGTCCTTCACTACCCAGAGTGAAGGCAACGGGCCAGTAAAGCCAGGGGTATTCGGAAATCTGTGGACACAAACATGGTTGTGGATGACACCATCACTCCGAAGAGTGACGATCAGAGGCCGAACTGCCGGTCGCCGGGAAGCGGACCTCGTTCCTCTCGATCTTCGCGGCGAGCGCATCCAGCACATCCACCCCGAGAACCTCACAGAATTGCAGCAGATACGCGAGCACATCGGCCACCTCATCGGCCACCCGATGGGCACTTTCGGGCTTCTCCATGATCGCGGCCGACTGTTCCGGTGTCAGCCACTGGAAGATCTCGACCAGTTCGGACGCCTCGACGCTCAGGGCCACGGCGAGGTTCTTGGGCGTGTGGTACGGGCCCCAGTCCCGGGCGGCCGCGAAGTCGGCCAGCCGTCGCTGGAGCCGGTAGAGCCGTTCGCCGTGCGGGGACTCGGGCTCGGGGTTCTCGGGGACAGCACTCATGGGATCAGGTCTACCACCGAGACGCCCGGGAGCCCGCGCCCGGTTCCCGCGGTCTCCTCACCCACCGCGGCCGCCAGCCGGACGTGGCCGCGGCCGCCGGACAGCAGGGCCAGGCGCAGCAGTTCGGCGCTCTGCCCCCGGTCCAGACCGCGGTCGAGGTCGTCGGCGAGGACGGTGAGCGCCTGCCGGGCGGCCAGCACGTCGGCGACCGGCTCCACCTGCAGCACCCCGGGCCCGGTGAGCAGGACGAGGGCCAGCGCGAGGAAACGGAGTTCGCCCGCGCCGAGCCGGCCGAGGGCGGTCGCGGGCAGGTCGGGGCCCCGGTCCAGCACGGCCGCCACCAGGCCCCCGCCGGGACCGCCCGGACCGCCGCCCGAACCGCCGGGACCGCCGACCGCGCCGCGGCCCGCACCCCCGGGTCCGGCTGCCGCGCCCCGTACGTCCAGCCCGGCGACCGGCCCGGCGCAGCCGGTGCGGGCCGCCGCGGCCAGCAGGGCGTGCCGGGTGGCGCACTCGTGGCGGGTCCGGCGCAGTACGTCGGCCAGGTTCCGGCAGTCGCTCCGCAGCCGCCCGTCGCCCTGCGGGACCGGCGCGCGCATCCGCTCGGGCCGGGGGTCGCAGGGGAACACCGAGCGCAGGGCCACCACGACCTGCTCCGCGGCGGCGAGCACCCGGCGCTGCCCGGCGGTGGCGCCGGCCACCCGCAGCGGCAACAGGGCGGTGGCGAGGCGGTCGTCGGGGAGCGGGGCGCGGGTCACGCCGATGGCGCCGCCGGTGAACCAGGCGGCCTGGACCGAGCGGCGGCGCGGGTCGCGCAGGGCGGTGGTGAGCAGGATCTGGCCGTCCTGGGCGAGGCGTTCGCCGACGACCCGCAGCGTGGGTTCGGCCTGGACGGCGAGGTCGAGGCGGACGGGCCCGGCCGGGCCGTCGACCGTGCAGCCGACGCGGAAGCCCCGCCGCCCGTCCGGGTCGGGCAGGGCCCGTTCGGGCACGTGGGCCACCGGGTCGGGGAACACCTCGTCCAGGGCGGCCCCCGAGGCGAGCCGGGACAGGGCCGCGTAGGCGGCCAGGGCCTGGGACTTGCCGCTGCCGCTGGCCCCGGCGAACAGGGTCACGGGGCCGAGCGGGAAGGCCGCCGCCCGGTGCCGGCCGAAGGCGGCCAGCCGCAGTTCGGTGACCGCGGGCCGCCTCGGCCCCGCGATCGCCCCTAAAGGGGCGGGGGGAGGGGCGGCGGGGGAAGCGGAGGAAGGGGCGGAACCAGGAGGAGAGGGGCGGGAATCCGGAGAGGTACGGGATTCGGAAGGGAGGTCGGCGGCGGGCCGTGCCGCGTCCAGGGTGGCGTCCATGGCCGGACGGTACGGTCCGGCGGCCCGCCCTCGGGTACGGCGAACCGTTCCACCGCCCCGACCTTCCTACGATCGGGGGACGGCCGCCGCCGCGATCCCCTCGACCTCGGTCCCGACCGGCGCCAGCAGGAAGACGTTCCGGTCGACCCGGTGCATCCCGCTGCCCAGTCCGAAGACGACACCGCTGCTGAAGTCGAGGATCCGCTTGGCCACTTCACCGTCCGCGCCCGTGAGGTCGAGCAGCACCGGGATCTGCGCGATCAGGTACTCCGCCACCTCCCGGGCGTCGGCGAAGATCTGGACCCGGATCACCACGAAGCGCCGCTGTTCCGCCGCGGACGCCCCGGGCGCTGTGGGGATCGTGCGGTGGTCCACCCGGGAGGGCCATTCGTTGCGACTGCGCAGCGGCACCACCTGCGCGAGTCCCTCCCACTGTTCGTCGGTGACGTCGTACCTGCTCACCGGGCCGCCTCGGCCGTGCGCTTCATGTGCATCCCCCCATCTTCTCGCGTTTCACCCGTTCAGCCCAACACCGACACGAAGCACGTAGGGTCGCCGCCATGACCAATGGCGACGAGGTCCGCACGGTACGCGACATCACAGGCGGTGGCCCCGTCCGGCGCGCCGCGCCGGGTACCGGTGGCCTGATTCCGTCCCCCCGGGGCCGGCAGCGGGCGGACGCGGTCCGCAACCGCGCCCAGATCCTGGGTGCCGCCGAGCAGTTGTTCACCGAACAGGACCCCCGGACGGTGACGATGGACCAGATCGCCAAGGCCGCCGGGGTCGGCCGGGCCACCCTGTACCGCCGGTTCCCCGACCCGCCGTCCGTCGCCGCCGCCCTCCTCGACGAACACGAGCGCATCCTGCAGGGCCGCCTGGCCTTCGGCGCGCCGCCGCTCGGACCCGGAGCGCCGCCCGCGGAGCGGCTCGCGGCCTTCTACGCCGCCGCACTGGAACACCTGGAGCGACACCTGCCACTGGCCCTGGGCATCCGCCCGGGGCCCGACCGTTTCGGCCGCGCCGCCTACCGGCACTGGCGGACGCACGTACGGAGTCTGCTGGTGGACGCCGGCGCGGCCGATCCCGACGCCGACGTGGACGTGCTGCTCAGCCCGCTCGCGCCGGAGGTCTACCAGTTCCAGCGGCACTCCCTCGGCCTGCCGCCCGAACGGATCGCCGAGACCCTCGGCCGGCTGGCCCGCGGGGTACTCCCCGACCGACGAATAGGTTAGGTTAGGCATACCTAACTCGCTCGGATGATGGAGACCTCCGCATGCGCCTGTCCGGTGATCCCGCCACTCCCGCCACGGTCCGGCCCGGCGACGCCGAGCGCGTCCGGTCCGTGCTGGCCGCGGCCCACTCCATGACCGTGGTCGTCGACGGGGTCCGCCACGAGGTGCGCCACCTCGACGGCTCCGACGTCCTCGGGCGGCTCCACCTGCACCCGGCCGCGCCCGCCGCCGGGGAGCCGGGCCTCCCGGTCCCCGACGAGCGCCCCGCGATCCGGCTGGAGTTCACCGACGTCGCCCCGACCCCGGCGCGCGACCGCGTGCGCGCCCGCGTCACCGTCCTGGGCCGCCTCCTCACCCCCTACTCCGGGGGCGGCCACGCCGACGAGGGGGCCGCTCCCGGCGGCAGCACCTGCGTCGAGTACGGCCGGGCGGTCCTGGAGACCGAGGACGGGACCGCGTACATCGGGCTGGAGGAGCTGGACCGGGCCCGGCCGGACCCGCTGGCCGCGTACGAGGCCGGCATGCTCACCCACCTGCTCGACGACCACCCCGAGCTCGTCACCCTGCTGCTGCGGCTGGTGCGGCCCGCGCCTTCGGCCGCCGTGGTCCGCGCACTGCCGCTCGCCCTGGACCGGTACGGGATCACCCTGCGCCTGGAGGAGCACCACGGGCACCGCGACGTACGGCTGCCGTTCCCCTCCCCCTTGGACGACGTCGACCAGTCGGGCGCCCAGATCCAGGCCCTCCTCAGCGCGGCCCGGCGGCGTTCGCACCGCAACACCCTGCCGGCCTGAGGATCGCCGGAGCTCCGCTGGATCCCTCCTGGAGCCCGGGAACCGGGCGTCCGCCTTCCGGAACAGTCTCCGGAACCGGATCGTTGGGGTGTACATGAAGGCAATCACCTACAGCACCTACGGAACTCCGACCCGGTTAGAGCTCGTTGAGGTACCGGAGCCCAAGGTCGGGCCGGGCGAGGTCCTCGTCCGCGTCAAGGCCGCCGGCGTCAACCCCGTCGACTGGAAGCTCGCCGCCGGCTTCCTCGGTCACGTCCTCGAAGTCCGCCACCCCGTCATCCCCGGCTGGGACGTCGCGGGAACCGTCGAGGCCGTCGGCCCCGACACCTACGACTACGCCGTCGGCGACGAGGTCTACGGCTACGTCCGCAAGGAATGGGTGCAGCTCGGCACCTACGCCGAGCTGGTCGCCGCCCCCGTGCGCACCCTCGCCCCCAAGCCGCGCGGGCTGACCTTCGAACAGGCCGCCGGCCTCCCCCTGGCCGGGCTCACGTCCTACCAGGCCGTCACCCGGGCGGGCGTCACGGCCGGCCAGACCGTCGTCATCCACTCGGCCGCCGGCGGTGTCGGCTCTCTGGGCGTGCAGATCGCGGTCCACCTCGGCGCCCGCGTCATCGGCACGGCGAGCGCCCGCAACCACGACTACCTGCGCTCCCTGGGCGCCGAGCCGGTGCTGTACGGGGACGGGGTGGCCGAGCGGGTCCGGGAGCTGGCACCCGGGGGCGTCGACGCCGGGCTCGACTTCTACGGCGACGGCGGCGTCGAACTGCTGCAGTCGATCGTCCGGCCGGGCGGCGCGGTGATCTCCGTCGCCGACAACGACGCCGACTCCAAGGGCGCCAAGCACATCTGGGCGCGCGCCTCCACGGCCGACCTCACCGCGCTCGCGGAGCTCGCCGACACGGGCACGATCACCGTCAAGGTGGGACACGTCCTGCCGCTCTCCGACGCCGCCGCGGCGTGGGAACTGAGCGCGACGGGCCAGGCCCGCGGCAAGATCGTCCTCACCGTCTGAGTACGGGGGAACGCCCGCGGGGCGGCCGGAGTTGCGCACTCCGGCCGCCCGCGCGCCACCTCCCGGACCACCCGGGAGGTCCGCTCACCCGGTCGGCCGGGTGTGACGGTTGGCGGGACGCGGCAGGCCGTAGTTCTCCCGGAGCGTGGCGCCGGTGTACTCGGTCCGGAAGAGGCCCCGGCGCTGGAGGACCGGCACGACGTGGTCGACGAAGTCGGTGAGGCCGGTGGGCAGGACGGGCGCCATGATGTTGAAGCCGTCGGCGGCGCCGTGCGTGAACCACTCCTCCAGCTGGTCGGCGATCTGCTCGGGGGTGCCGGCGAACACGCGGTGACCGCGCCCGGCCCCGAGGCGGGCGATCAGCTCGCGCAGGGTGAGCCCGTCCCGGCGGGCCAGTTCGGCGACGAGCGTGAAGCGGCTCTTGTTGCCGTTGATGTCCCGCTCCTCGGGGAGTGCGGGCAGCGGGCCGTCGAGGTCGGCCCCGGTGAGGTCGACGCCGAGCATGCCGGAGAGCTGCGCGAGACCGTACTCGGGCACCTGGAGTTCGGTGAGCTCCCGCTCCAGGGCCTTCGCCTCGGCCTCCGTGGAGCCGATGACGGGGGCGATGCCGGGCAGGACGAGGAGGTCGTCCTCGGCGCGGCCGTAGCGGGCCAGGCGCGACTTGAGGTCCTTGTAGAAGGTCTGGCCGTCGGCGAGGGTCTGCTGGGCGGTGAAGACGGCCTCCGCGTATCGGGCGGCGAACTCCTTGCCGTCCTCGGAGGAGCCCGCCTGGACGAGGAGCGGGTAACCCTGGGGCGAGCGGGGGACGTTGAGCGGTCCGGCGACACCGAAGTACTCGCCGCGGTGGGCGGCGGGGTGCAGCTTGTCGGTGTCGGCGTAGACGCCGCCCTCCTTGTCGAGGACGATCGCGTCGTCCTCCCAGCTGTCCCAGAGCTTGGTGGCCACGTCGAGGAACTCGCGGGCGCGGTCGTAGCGGAGGCCGTGCTCCAGGTGTTCGTCGCGGTTGAAGTTGCGGGCCTCGTCGACGGTGCCGGAGGTGACGATGTTCCAGCCGGCGCGGCCGTTGCTGATGTGGTCGAGGGAGGCGAACTTCCGGGCGGTGTGGAAGGGCTCGTTGAAGGTGGTGGAGACGGTCGCGATGAGCCCGATGTGCTCGGTGACGGCGGCGATCGCGGAGAGCAGGGTCAGCGGCTCGAAGCCGCCCAGGGCGTTGTGGCGGGCCTTGCCCCACAGGGCGAGGCCGTCGGCGAAGAAGATCGAGTCGAGGCGGCCGCGTTCGGCGGTGCGGGCCAGTTCCTGGAAGTAGCGCAGGTCGGTGACACGCTCGGGGCTGGCGTCCGGGTGGCGCCAGGCGGCGTCGTGGTGGCCGGCGTTCATCAGGAAGGCGTTGAGGTGGAGGGTGCGGCGGGGTGCGGGCATGTCTGTTCCCTGTCGGTGGACGCGGATGCGGTGCGCTCCGCGGGTGGTGGGTGTCGCGGGCCCGGGGGCGACGGGCCGGGGCCGGTGGGCCGGAGGCTGGGGCCCGGTGGGCCGGAGGCCGGTGGGCCGGAGGCAGGGGCCCGGTGGGCCAGAGGCCGGTGGGCCAGAGACAGGGGCCCCGTGGGCCGGAGGCCGGTGGGCCGGTGGCGGGTGGAGGGGCCTGGGCGGAGGGGGCTCGTGGAGGGGGCGGGCGCTTCAGGCCGCGGGGACACGCCAGAGGCTGAGGCGGCGTTCGATCGCGACCAGGACCTGGTTGAAGGCGACGCCGATCGCGGAGATCGTCACGATCCCCGCGTACATCTGCGGGATCGCGAAGTTGAACTGCGAGGCGTTGATCAGGTAGCCGAGTCCCGCCTTCGCGCCGATCATCTCGGCGGCCACGAGGACGAGGATCGAGACCGCGCCCGCCAGCCGGATGCCGGTGAAGATCACCGGGACGGCGGACGGCAGGATCACCTTCTGGAAGAGCCGGGGCGTGGACAGGTCCATCGAGCGGGCCAGCCGGACCAGGGTGGGGTCGGCGTTGCCGACGGCGCTGATGGTGTTCAGCAGGATCGGCCACACGCAGGCGTAGACGACGATCGACACCTTCGAGGTCTCCCCGATGCCGAGGAGCAGTACGAAGACGGGCAGCAGCGCGAGGGCGGCGGTGTTGCGGAAGAGTTCGAGCAGGGGGCCGAGGAAGGCCGCGACCGGCCGGTACCAGCCGATCAGCAGGCCCGACGGGACGGCGACCGCAACCGCGATGGCGAAGCCGCCGAAGGAGCGGGTGAGGCTGGCCCGGGTGTGCTCGCCGAGTTGCCCGTCGCCGAGCAGGTCCCACCAGGCGCGGGCCACCTCGCTGGCCGGTGGCAGGAAGGTGGCGTCGACCAGTCCGGCCCGGGGCGCCGCCTCCCATACGGCGAGCAGGAGCAGGACCGCGGCCGAGCGCAGCAGGCCGGCCCTCAGCCACCGGAGCACCGCCCCGGCCCGGCGCAGAGCGGGGGCCGGCGGGCGCGGGACGCGCGGGGTCTCGGGGCGCGGTGCGGCGCCGGCGGTCCCGTCGGCGGGCGCGGGGGCCGGAGCCGCTGCCGGGGCCGCCGGGGCGGGCTCCACGGCGGACGCGGCTGCCGGGGCCGGCTCCACGGCAGGTGCCGGGGCCGGGGCGGGTTCCACGGCGGCGGGCTGTGCCTGGCGGGTGTCGGTGCTCATGCGGCGGCCTCTTCCTTCTCCAGTCGCTGGGCGCGGGCCACCTCGTCGTGGAGCAGGGTCCAGATCTCGTGGCGGTAGCGGGCGAACTCCGGGCTGGAGCGCAGGTCCTCGCCCGTGGCTCCGGCGGCCCGGTCGCCGAAGGAGACCGGGACGACCTCCTTGACCCTGCCCGGCCGGGAGGTGATGACGGCCACCTTCTGGCCGAGGTACACGGCCTCCTCGATGCCGTGCGTGATGAAGACGACGGTCTTGCCGGTGCGCTGCCAGATGCGGCGCAGTTCGTCCTGGAGGGACTCGCGGGTCTGCGCGTCGAGGGCGGCGAACGGCTCGTCCATCAGCAGCACGTCCGGGTCGTAGGCCAGCGAGCGCGCGATCGCGACCCGCTGGCGCATGCCGCCGGAGAGCTCGTGCGGGTGGCGGTCCTCGAATCCGGTGAGGCCGACCAGGTCCAGGAACTCGCGCGCCCTCGCGGCCCGTTGCCGTCGGGGGACGCCCGTGGCCTCCAGGCCGAACTCGACGTTGCCCAGCGCGGTGCGCCAGGGCAGCAGGGCGTACTGCTGGAAGACGATGCCCCGGTCCAGACCCGGGCCGGTGACCGGTTCGCCGTCGAGCAGGATCCGGCCCGCGGTGGGGCGGGTGAGGCCGCCGAGGAGGTCCAGGAGGGTGGACTTGCCGCAGCCGCTGGGGCCGACCACGACCACGAACTCCCCCGCGCCGATCTCCAGGTCGATCCCGTCGAGAGCCGTGAACTCCTCTTTCCTTTTCTTGTCCTTGGTGGGGAAGGTCTTGGTGACGGACTCGAACACGATCTTCGCCATGATGGCCGTCAGCCCTTCCCGTTGCCGTTGAACTCGTTGGTGAACAGGTCCGCGGCGCGCAGCCGGCCCTTCTTGACCTCGCCGCGCTCGGCGAGCCAGTCGATCCAGAGCTGGAACTCCTTCTCCTCGATCCGGCCCGCGGGCGCGGCGACCCCGTACGAGCGCCAGTACTTCAGAATCGAGGTGTCCTCGTTGCGGCCGCGCTTGCGGACGATCTCCGTCATCCGGGCGATGACCTCCTCGCGGGGTGTGGTGCGGGACCAGTCGATGGCCTTGCCCACGCCCGTCACGAAGGTCCGTACGGTGTCCGGGTTCTCCTTGATGAAGCGCTCGGTCATCACGTACGTGCCGCCGCTGAAGGCGCCCAGCAGGTCGAAGTCGCTGAACAGCGGGCGGATGCCGCCGGCCGCGACGGCCTTGTCGCGCAGCACCCCGCTGAGGACGCCGACCTCGATCTGTTTCTGCCTCAGGGACTGTTCGGTGTTGACGGGCGGGACGACCAGGGCCTCGACCTTGTCGGACTCGGCGCGCGAGAGGCCGCCCCGGCTCAGGTAGATGTCGAGGAGGGCTTGCGCGTGGGCACCCAGGGTGTTCATCCCGACCTTCTTGCCGATCAGGTCGCGGGGGGAACGGATGGGGCTGTCCTCCAGGACGTAGTAGCCCAGGTTCGTCTCCTTGTCGGAGCCGTAGTACGAGATCACGGCCTTCACCGGGGCCTTGCCCGCGACGAGTTTGACGACCGCGCCATTGAACGCGCCGCCGAAGTGGGTCTGTCCGGTCGCGGCGGACTGGATGTCCTGCGGGCCGCTGATCGTGTTGCCCACCCAGTCCAGGGTGAGGCCGCCGAGGAAGCCGAGGTCGGCGGCGAGTTCGGGAAGGGTGACGGCGCCGACCGCGCCCTGGTACTTCAGGGCGGTGATCTGCTTGCCGGGTGCGCCGGCGGATCCGGAGGCGGGCCCGCCGGTCGCGGTGGCCGTGCCGCAGCTCACCGCGGCCGCCGAGATGCCGAGCAGGGTGAGGAACTGGCGCCGGGAGCGGGTGGTCGGGGTGGGGGCTGCGGGCATGGCGGATCCTTGTCGCTGGCTGCGGGGTGGTCGGGGGCTCGGGGTCAGGGGGCCGGGCTGAGGGCGGCGGCCCGGGAGGCGCTCAGGGCGTCGGAGAACTCGTCGACGGCCTGGAAGAGGTCCAGTTCGGCCTCGGGGCGCAGCCGGTCGGGACCGGCCCCGCGCTCGACGGAGGAGTCAAGGACGAACCGGCCGGCGGTCACGTGCCGGGCTCCGAGGGCGGCGAGGACCGGGCGCAGGGCGTAGTCGATGCTCAGGACGTGGGCGAGGCTGCCGCCGGTGGCGAGCGGAAGAACCGTTTTGCCGGCCAGGCCGTCCTGCGGGAGCAGGTCGAGGAAGGCCTTGAGCAGGCCCGTGTACGAGGCCTTGTAGACCGGGGTCGCGATGACCAGGCCGTCGGCTTCGGCGACGGCTTCGAGCGCCCGGCGGATCTCCGGCTCGCCGCGGCGGGCGGCGAGGAGGTCGGCGGCGGGCAGGTCGCGTACGGCGAGGTGGGCGGTCTCGAACCCGGAGTGGGAGAGCCGGCGCAGCACGTGGTCGGCGACGACGGCGGTGCGGGAGTGGGTGGAGGGGCTGCCGGTGAGGGCGAGCAGCTTGGGCACGGGGGCTCCTCGGGCGGAGGGCGGGCCGGGCGACGGCCCGGAGGGGGCGGGGATCAGGCGGAGGCGGGTGCCCCGGAGGCGTCGGCGTCGCCGGACGCGCCGGAGGGGATGCCGAAGGAGGGGGCCGGGACGGTCTCGGGGCTGATCAGGCGGGAAGGCACCCCGTCGGGGCCGACCGGGACGTCGCCGTCGACGGTGACGCGGCGCAGGGTGCGCTCGTGGTCGTCGGAGTCGTCCACGCCGTAGTGCTGGGTGGCGCGGTTGTCCCAGATCGCGACGTCGCCGGCCCGCCACTGCCAGCGGACGGTGTTCTCGGGGCTCTCGATGTGGGCCTGGAAGAGGTCCAGGAGGGTACGGGAGTCGCGGCCGGTGAGGCCGTTGACGCGCTGGACGAAGTTGCCGAGGAGCAGGGTGCGCTCGCCGGTCTCGGGGTGGACGCGCACCACCGGGTGCTCGGTGAGGAACTTCGTCGAGGTGAAGATCTCGCGGTACTGGGCGAGTGCCTCGGGCAGGGCGTCGGGCTTCAGGGCGGCGTAGTCGTACTCGTTGGAGTGGACGGCCCGCAGGGAGTCGGCGAGGACGCGGAGCGGCTCGGGGAGGTGGGTGTAGGCGGTGGCGGTGTTGGCCCAGAGGGTGTTGCCGCCGTACGGGGGGATGGTGACGGCGCGGAGGATGGAGAAGGCGGGATAGGCGGGGACGAAGGTGACGTCGGTGTGCCACTGGTTCGCGCGGGCGCCGTGGTGGGAGTCGATGCCGAGGGCGTAACGGCCGTCGGCGGAGGGGACGGTGGGGTGGGCGACCGGCGTGCCGAGCAACTGGGCGAAGGCCTCGTGGCCGGCCTCGTCGAGGTGGTCCTGGCCGCGGAAGAAGACGACCTTGTGGGCGAGGAGGGCGGTGCGGATCTCGGCGACGGCCGCGGGGGCGAGGTCCCCGCCGAGCCGTACGCCGCCGATCTCGGCTCCGATGCGGCCGCCGATCCTGGTGACGGTGGTGGTGGCGGTGGTGGTGGCGGTGAGCGTGGTCACGGGAACTCCTGGGGTGGTTGGTGGTGGGTTTATTTCCGCTGCGGAAGAAATGAGCCGAGGCGTACGGGCGCCACGGATCGGAACTGCTCCTGGAGGGGCGCCCGTCGGGCCCGCCGGTTCGCGCCCGTCGGGTCGCGCCCGGCTTCCCCGGGCGTCCGGCGGGGCCCGGGACAGCGGGCCGCGGACCCCGCCCTCGGAACGGTCGGCCGCCCGGCCGGAGGCCCCGGCCGCGGGCTCCGGTCCCCCGGGCCGGAGCCCGCGGTCGACGGAGCGGGCCGGCCGAACCGGGGGTCCCCGCACCGGGGGCCCGGTCCGGATCCGTCGGGGGAACCGGGCCGGTGGGCCGGGAGCGGGGCTCCGAAGCGCGCGGGCCGAAGGGCCGGCCGGAGGAGGGTCCCGTCGAACCGGGTCCCCCGGGCCGGGCCCGATGCGTTCCGAGCTGCTCCGGGAAACCGGCCGACGGGCCCGCCGGACCCGGTTCCCGAGGGAACGGGCCGTCGAGGCGGGGTCCGCCGGGCGGACGGGTCAGGACGGCCGATACGGGGTCGCGGACGCTACCGGCCGCAGGGCCGGCTCCGGCGAGGGGACGGCCCTGCCGCGTGCGGGCAGGGGCCGGGCCCGCCGGAGCGGGCTCCGGGGCCCGGGGCGCGGGTCAGGAGCAACAGAGGCCCGGACACCGGTCCGGCGTGGGACAGGGGCCGGGGGTGCAGAGCCGCGGGGCGAGGTGGACGTTCGCGGTCATGACCCGGAGCCTGTCAGCGCCCCCGTCGCGGGTCAACCCCCTCCCCGCACCCGGCCCCGAACCTCCCGCACCGGCGTTGACCTGGCCTTTCCCCACCACCTGGCGGCCGGAAACCATGGCTGGATTTCACGGCCCCGCAATGCCCCCGCCACGCAGCACGCGCGCCACACGCTCCGGGGCCGCTGTCGGCCGCCCGTCGACACGGTCGGAGCGGCACTCCCCGCCTCCGCCCGGGCCCCGCCGCACGACCCGCTTCCACCAACAGACCTGACCCTTCGGAACCCACCCCCAGGGGGACGGCTCCCGCAGCCCGCGCCCGCGGCCGCCGCCGCCCCGCGGGGTCCGGCATGATCGGGGGATGACGCGAATGGCCGGGGACCGGCGGGGGGTCGCCAATGCCGCCTCCGTGTTGCGGACGGTGCTCGACCACGGGCCCGTGGCCCGCAGCGGGATCTCCCCGCTGTGCGGGCTCAGCCCCGCCGCGGTGTCGCGGCAGACCACCGGCCTGCTCCGCGCCGGGCTGCTGCGCGAGCTGCCCGACCCCGCCGGCCGGGCCTCCTCCGGCCGGCCCCGGATCCCCCTGGACCTGCACACCGGGGCCGTCGGCGGGCCCGTCGCCGCCGGGCTGCACATCGGGGTGCCCGCCTCCACCTTCAGCGTCGTCGACCTGCGCGGGCAGGTCCTGGCCCGCCGCGCCTTCCCGCACCGGGACCCGCTGGACCCGGCCCTTTCCGGCCGCATCGCGGCGGAACTCGGCCGTTTCCTGCGGGAGCACGCCCCCGGCGGCCGGCCCCTCCTCGGCGTCGGCGCCGCACTCGGCGGCTGGGTCCGGCCCGACGCGGGGACCGTCGTACGGCATCCGGCGCTCGGGTGGCGGCAGCGGCCGCTGGCCGCCGAGCTGTCACAGGCCCTCGGCCTGCCGGTGCACGTGGACAACCACGCCCGTGCCGTCGCCGGGGCGGAGGTCCTCTTCGGGCATCCGGCGGCCCGCCGGAGCCTGGTGCACCTGTTCATCGGCAACGTCGTCGACGCCGCGTTCGGCATCGAGGGCACGGTCCACCAGGGTCCCGGCTCCGCCGCGGGCGACGTGGCGCACCTGCCGGTGCCCGGGTCCGGGGCCGTCTGCGCGTGCGGACGTACGGGCTGCCTCCAGGCGGCCGCCTCCGACACCGCGCTCGGCGCCGAGGCCGTGCGGCGCGGGATCGTGCCCGATCCGTCCGTCCCCCTCCTCGTCGACGCCGCGGCGGCCGGCGACCCCCGGGCGGACCGACTGCTGCGCGAGCGGGCCCGGGACGTCGGACGGGCCGCGGCGCTGCTGCTCGACGTGTTCAACCCGGCCGTGATGGTCGTCACCGAACTGTCCGGCGTACTCCATGAGGGCTACCTGGACGAGATCCGCGCCGCCGCCGTCGAGCGTTCGCACGTGTGCGACGATCCCGCACGGATCATCGCCCCGCACGCCGGTCCGGCCGTGCTCCCGCAGGCCGCCGCGACGGTGCTGCTGGACCCGCTGTTCCGGGACCCCGCCGGGCTGACCTGGGAGTGCGAGATCACATCCGGCGGTTATGGTCTCGCTTAAGCGGGCCCCCCTAGCATTCGAGCCATGACGGTCCTGCCTGACGACGGGCTCTCCCTGGCCGCCGAATTTCCCGAAACGACACATGAGCAGTGGCAACGCCTCGTCGAGGGCGTACTGCGCAAGTCGGGCAAGGAAGTATCCGGCGAGGCGGCGGAAGACGCGCTGTCCACCACACTCGAGGACGGGCTCATCACCCGCCCGCTGTACACGGCACGCCCCGACGGGGACGGCCCCGACACCGGTTTCCCGGGCTTCGCACCCTTCGTGCGCGGCGGGACGCCCGCCGGGACCGGCGTCTCCGGCTGGGACGTGCGCCAGCGGTTCGCGGGCAGCGACCCGGTACGGATCAACGAGGCGGCCCTCGCCGACCTCGAGAACGGCACCACCTCCCTCTGGCTGACCGTCGGCCGGGGCGGTCTGCCGGCCGACGGCCTCGCGCGGGCACTGGAGGGCGTCTACCTCGACCTCGCGCCCGTGGTCCTGGATGCGGGAGCCGAATACGCCGACGCCGCACGGGCGTTGCTCGCCCTGTACGCGGAGCGCGGAGTGGCCCCGCAGGACGCGCGCGCCGCCCTCGGCATCGACCCGCTGGGGCACGAGGCGCGCACCGGTGAAGCCCTGGACCAGTCGCCCGCCGTCGAACTGGCCCGGGAGGCGGCCGCCTCCTGGCCGGGCGTGCAGGCGCTGACCGTGGACGCCCTGCCGTACCACGAGGCGGGCGGCTCGGCCGCCGAGGAGCTGGGGCTGTCCCTGGCCACCGGGGTGGCGTACCTGCGGACCCTCACCGACGCCGGTCTCACCACCGAAGCCGCCCTCGGGCAGCTGGAGTTCCGCTACGCCGCGACCGCGGACCAGTTCCTGACCATCGCCAAGCTGCGCGCCGCCCGGCGCCTGTGGGCCCGGATCGCCGAGGCCTGCGGGGCTCCGGAGGCGGGCGCCCAGCGGCAGCACGCCGTCACCTCGCCGGTGATGATGACCCGGCGCGACCCGTGGGTGAACATGCTGCGCACCACGGTCGCCTGCATGGCGGCGGGCGTGGGCGGCGCGGACTCCGTCACCGTGCTCCCCTTCGACAACGAGCTGGGCCTGCCGGACGCCTTCGCGCGCCGGATCGCCCGCAACACCTCCACCGTGCTGCTGGAGGAGTCGCACCTGGCCCGGGTGATCGACCCGGCCGGCGGCTCGTACTACGTGGAACGGCTCACGGACGAACTGGCCGAGGCCGCCTGGGAGTTCTTCCGGACCGTGGAGCGGGCCGGCGGGCTGGCCGCCGCGCTGCGCTCGGGGCTGGTCACGGAGCGGCTCGCCGCCACCTGGTCCGCGCGGGCGAAGAAGCTGGCCACGCGCCGCGAACCGATCACCGGCGTCAGCGAGTTCCCGCTGCTGTCGGAGAAGCCGGTGGTCCGCGAAGCGGCGCCCGAGCGCCGGGCCGGCGGGCTCCCCCGCGTCCGGCGCGACGAGGCCTTCGAGGTCCTGCGCGCCCGCAGCGACGCGCACCTGGCCGCCACCGGCGCCCGGCCGCGGATCTTCCTCGCGGCGCTGGGTCCGGCGGCGGCGCACACCGCCCGTGCCACCTTCGCCTCGAACTTGTTCCAGGCGGGCGGCATCGAACCGGTCCACGACCCGGTGTCGGTGGATCCGGCGACGGCCGCCGAGGCGTACGCGGCGAGCGGCGCGGACGGCATGGCCGTGCTCTGCTCCAGCGACGCGCTGTACGAGGAGCAGGCCGCGGCGGTGGCCGGGGCGCTGCGCGCGGCGGGCGCCACGACCGTCTTCCTCGCCGGCCGGCCGGGCACCGCAGAGGCTTCCGTGGACGAGTACGTCTTCGCCGGCTGTGATGCCGTCGCCGTGCTGTCCTCCGTACTCGACCGGATGGGAGTGCTGTCTTGAGCGTCCCCGATTTCTCCGAGCTGCCGCTCGGCCCCACCGCCGCCCGGGGGGTGTCCGAGGAGCAGTGGCGCTCCGCGGTGAAGGAGTCCACCGGCACCGCGGCCGCCGACCTGCTGTGGGAGACCCCCGAGGGCATCGGCGTGAAGCCGCTGTACACGGGGCGGGACCTGGAGGGCCTGGACTTCCTGGCGACGTACCCGGGTGTGGCCCCGTACCTGCGCGGCCCCTACCCGACGATGTACGTGAACCAGCCCTGGACGATCCGGCAGTACGCAGGCTTCTCCACGGCGGAGGAGTCCAACGCCTTCTACCGGCGCAACCTCGCGTCGGGCCAGAAGGGCCTGTCGGTGGCCTTCGACCTGCCGACGCACCGCGGCTACGACAGTGACCACCCGCGCGTGACGGGTGACGTCGGCATGGCGGGCGTGGCGATCGACTCGATCTACGACATGCGCCAGCTGTTCGACGGGATCCCCCTCGACAAGATGTCGGTGTCGATGACGATGAACGGCGCGGTGCTGCCGGTCCTCGCCCTCTACATCGTGGCGGCGGAGGAGCAGGGCGTCTCGCCCGACAAGCTCGCCGGGACCATCCAGAACGACATCCTCAAGGAGTTCATGGTCCGCAACACCTACATCTACCCGCCGAAGCCGTCGATGCGGATCATTTCCGACATCTTCGCCTTCACCTCGCAGAACATGCCGCGGTACAACTCGATCTCGATCTCCGGGTACCACATCCAGGAGGCCGGGGCGACGGCCGACCTGGAGCTGGCGTACACGCTCGCGGACGGGGTGGAGTACCTGCGGGCCGGTCAGGCGGTCGGCCTGGACGTGGACGCGTTCGCGCCGCGCCTGTCGTTCTTCTGGGCGATCGGCATGAACTTCTTCATGGAGGTCGCGAAGCTGCGTGCGGCCCGGCTGCTGTGGGCGCGCCTGGTCAAGCAGTTCGATCCGAAGAACGCCAAGTCGCTGTCGCTGCGCACGCATTCGCAGACCTCGGGCTGGTCGCTGACCGCCCAGGACGTCTTCAACAACGTGACGCGTACGTGCATCGAGGCGATGGCGGCGACCCAGGGGCACACCCAGTCGCTGCACACGAACGCCCTCGACGAGGCCCTGGCGCTGCCGACGGACTTCTCGGCGCGCATCGCCCGCAACACCCAGCTGCTGCTGCAGCAGGAGTCGGGGACCTGCCGGTCGATCGACCCGTGGGGCGGCAGCGCGTACGTCGAGAAGCTGACGTACGACCTGGCGCGGCGGGCCTGGCAGCACATCGAGGAGGTCGAGGCGGCCGGGGGCATGGCGCAGGCCATCGACGCGGGCATCCCGAAGCTCCGGGTGGAGGAGGCCGCCGCCCGCACGCAGGCGCGGATCGACTCCGGCCGGCAGCCGGTGATCGGCGTGAACAAGTACCGGGTGGAGAGCGACGAGCAGATCGAGGTGCTCAAGGTCGACAACTCCTCGGTGCGCGCCCAGCAGATCGCCAAGCTCCGGCGGCTGCGCGAGGAGCGCGACGAGGCGCGTACCCAGGACACCCTGCGGGCGCTGACGAACGCGGCCGGCAGCGGGGAGGGCAACCTGCTCGCCCTGGCGGTGGACGCGGCGCGCGCCAAGGCCACGGTCGGTGAGATCTCGGACGCACTGGAGAAGGTGTACGGGCGGCACGCGAGCCAGATCCGTACGATCTCGGGTGTGTACCGCACCGAGGCAGGCGAGTCCCCGTCCGTGGAGCGCACCCGAGCGCTCGTCGACCGGTTCGAGGAGGCCGAGGGCCGTCGTCCGCGCATCCTGGTCGCCAAGATGGGCCAGGACGGGCACGACCGCGGCCAGAAGGTGATCGCGACGGCCTTCGCCGACCTGGGCTTCGACGTGGACGTCGGCCCGCTGTTCCAGACCCCGGCGGAGGTGGCCCGCCAGGCCGTCGAGGCGGACGTCCACGTGGTGGGCGTGTCGTCGCTGGCGGCCGGTCACCTGACCCTCGTTCCGGCGCTGCGCGAGCAGCTGGCGGAGGAGGGGCGCGAGGACATCATGATCGTGGTGGGCGGGGTGATCCCGCCGGCCGACGTGCCGACGCTGCTGGAGATGGGCGCGACGGCGGTGTTCCCGCCGGGCACGGTCATCCCGGACGCGGCCCACGACCTGGTGACGCGGCTGGCCGCGGACCTGGGCCACGAGCTGTAGGCGCCGCGCGAATGCCCCCGAAGATCGACATCGACGTGTACGTGAAGGGCGTGCTCGACGGGAAGCGCGCGCACATCGCGCGGGCGATCACTCTCGTCGAGTCCACCCGGCCGGACCACCGCACCCTGGCGCAGGCTCTGTTGACCCGGCTGCTGCCGCACGCGGGCAGTGCCCGGCGGATCGGCATCAGCGGGGTGCCGGGGGTGGGCAAGTCCACTTTCATCGACGCGTTCGGCACGATGCTGACCGGGCTGGGCCACCGGGTGGCGGTGCTGGCCGTGGACCCGTCCTCCACCCGGACGGGCGGGTCCATCCTCGGCGACAAGACGCGGATGGAGCGGCTCGCCGTCGATCCGGCGGCGTTCGTCCGGCCGTCCCCGTCCGCGGGGACGCTGGGCGGGGTCGCCAAGGCGACCCGCGAGTCGATGATCGTCATGGAGGCGGCCGGGTACGACGTGGTCCTCGTCGAGACGGTGGGCGTGGGCCAGTCGGAGACCACGGTCGCCGGGATGGTGGACTCCTTCCTGCTGCTGTCGCTGGCGCGTACGGGCGACCAGTTGCAGGGCATCAAGAAGGGCGTCCTGGAGCTGGCGGACGTGCTGGCCGTGAACAAGGCGGACGGTCCGCACGAGCGCGACGCGAAGGCGGCGGCCCGGGAACTGTCGGGCGCGCTGCGGCTGATGCACCCGGCGGACGCCGCCTGGACCCCGCCGGTGCTGACGTGCAGCGCGCGGGAGTCGGCGGGGCTCGACGAGGTCTGGAACCGGCTCGAACAGCACCGGACGCTGCTGGACGCGGGCGGCCGGCTGTCGGCCAAGCGCGCGGCGCAGCAGGTGGAATGGACCTGGTCGATGGTCCGCGACGAACTGCTGGAGCGGCTGCGGGCCGATCCGGCGGTACGGGAGCTGGCTCCGGAGCTGGAGGCGGGGGTGCGGTCGGGTACCGTCACCGCCACCTCGGCGGCGGACCGGATCCTGTCGGCGTTCGGCCGCGGCTGACCGGACCGCGTGCGGCCGGGCCGTCAGGTCCGCGTGCGGTCGGGACGGAAGGGGCGCGTGCGGTCGGGACGGAAGGGGCGCGGGGGCGTGACCCCCGCGTCCGCGCCCCGTGCCGTCCCGGCGGTTACGCGTCGATCAGTACCGAGCCCGCGGCGCCGAGCACCTCGTGCAGGACGCGGGCCCGTTCGGCCGGCTCGGGGGTGGCCAGCAGCGCGGAGAGGACCGCGATCCGGGCCTGGCCGGCCCGCAGGGTGCCGGTCGGGACGGCTCCGGCGGCGACGAGGTCGACCGCGCCGCCGTGGGTGTAGATCTCGGTGACGGGGCCGGCCGCGACCCGCGTGGTCAGCGCGACCAGGACACCGCGGGCGACGGCGGCGGCCACCGCGTCCACGATCTCCGGGGTGGCGTTGCCCGCGCCCGTGCCCACCAGGACGATGCCCTTGGCGCCCGCCTCGACGGCGGCGTTCAGCAGCACCGGGTCGCCGTCGGCGTGGTGCATCACCATGTCCACGCGCGGCGGCAGCTCCGGCATCGCGGGCAGGGGCAGCGGGGCCGTCCGCTGCGGGCCGCGCAGCACGGCGACCTTGCCGAAGCCGACCTTGCCGAGGAGCTCCTTGGAGGGGTCGGCGAACGCGTCCAGCGCCACGGCCTGGGTCTTCACGGTGCCCCGGGCGGCGTGCACCCGGCCGGCGAAGGTGATCAGGACGCCGAGTCCGCGCGTGGTGGCGGCGGTGAGCAGGGCGTCGTAGAGGTTGCCGGGACCGTCGCCCTCGGCGGAGCCCATGGGGAGCTGCGAGCCGGTGAACACGACGCTGCGCGCGTCGTGGTGGTGGAGGTCGACGAGGAAGGCCGACTCCTCCAGGGTGTCGGTGCCGTGCGTGACGACGATGCCGTCGACGCCGGGGTCGGCGAGCACCTCGTGGACGGTGCGCAGGAGGGTCAGCTGGTGGGCGGTGGTGAGCCGGGGGCTGTTCACGCTGAACAGGTCCACGACGTCGACGGTGACGCCCTCGGGCAGGGGGGCGGTGGCCATCACCTCGCGTCCGTCGGCCTCGGCGGCGAAGCCGGAGCCCATCCACCGGCTGGCTATCGTCCCGCCGGTGCTGATGACGACGATGCGTCCCATGGCCTGGCCACCTTCCCTCGCGTAGATCTCGTACAGATTTCCTATACCCGGCAATGATAGTGAGATCTACGCGCAATGCGATTGCGTGTTTCGGCGCGCCTGCAATAAACCGTGGATGATAATTGCGTCATGGATGCCATCGATCACGAAATCTTGCGCGAGCTCCAGCGCGACGGCCGCCTCAGCAACCAGGAACTGGCCCAGCGGGTCGGTCTGACCCCTTCCCCCTGCATGCGCCGGGTGCGCCAGCTGGAGCAGGACGGGGTGATCCAGGGGTACCGGGCCGTGATCGACCCCGAGGCCGTCGGGCGCGGGTTCGAGGTGCTGGTGTCCGTCGAGGTCAAGCGGGACCGGGAGGCCGTCGAGGCCTTCGAGGCGGCGCTCCAGGACATTCCCGACGTCATCGAGGCCTACCGCCTCTTCGGCAGTCCGGGCTGCCTGCTGCGCATCGCCGTCGCCGACCTGCGCGCGTACGAACGCCTCTGGATCGAGCGGCTCACGGCGCTCTCCGGGATCACCGAGGTCAACTCCCAGATCATCATGAAGCGCGTCAAGGAGCCGACCGGACTGCCGGTCTGACGCCGCGCCGGCCGCGCCGCACCCCGGCCGGGCCCTCCTCCCCGCCCCTGGCGACCTGCGCATATCCCCCCCGCGGCGGGAGCCGGGCGCGCGGCGATAACCCTCCAATAAGGCCCCCCGTTAGCTTCTGGAATCCAGAACGGATGCTCACACCAGAAGGGGGTGCCGCATGGACTTCCGGCTGCTCGGGCCGATCGAGGCCAAACGGGGAGGCGGCAGTACGATCCCGCTCTCCGGTTCCAAGGTCCATACGGTGCTCGCGGCGCTACTGCTGTCCGAAGGACGCGTGGTCTCCGATGCCCGGCTCAGCGCCCTCCTGTGGGGGTGGGACCCGCCGGCCACGGCCAGCGCGCAGATCTACACGTACATGTCGAGGCTGCGCAAGCACCTCGGCCCGGAGATCGAGATCGTCCGACGGCAGCCGGGCTACGTGCTGCGGGCACCCGGGGCGTGGATCGACCTCACCGAGTTCGACCGCCTGGACCGCCTGGGCCGCGAGGCCCTAGCCGACCGCCGCTTCGACGAGGCGGGCACGCTGCTGCGCGACGCCCTGGACCTGTGGCGGGGCACCGCGCTGGCCAACGCGACCGAGCAGATGATCGAGGCGGAACTGCCCCGGCTGGAGGAGGCGCGGATGATCGCGCTGGAGAGCCGGATCGAGGCCGACCTCGCCGTCGGCCGCCACGAGCAGGTCACCGCCGAGCTCACCGGACTGGTCGCCGAGCACCCCGTACGGGAACGGCTGCGCGCCCAGCTGATGACGGCCCTGTACCGCTGCGGGCGGCAGGCCGACGCGCTGCACACGTACTACGAGGGGCGCGCGGTCCTCGCCGACCAGCTGGGCGTGGACCCGGGCGAGGCGCTCGGGTCCACCTACCAGGCGGTGCTCGGCGGTGGCCTCGGACTGGGCGCCTCCGCCGGCTCCCCGCCCGCCGCCGCGGACGCCCCGCAGGACCCGGCGGCCCCGGGCCCGACCGGATCCACGGCACCGGCCGCGGGCACGGCGGCGGCCCGGGCGGTGCCCGCGATGCTGCCCGCGCCGTACGGCGAGTTCACCGGACGCCGGGCCGAACTGGCATCGCTGCGCGCGAGGCTGGGCCGCGAGGACGGCCGCCCGCGCCGGCTGCTGATCACCGGCATGGCCGGGGCGGGCAAGACGGCCCTGGCGGTGCGCGCGGCCCAGGACTGCGCCGCGCACTTCCCCGACGGACAGCTCTTCGTGGAGCTCTGCCACCCGGACGGCGCCCCGAAGGACCCCGCCGAGGTGCTGGTCCGGCTGCTGCGCGCCCTCGGCGAACCGCCTCCGGCCGCCGCCTTCGGGGACCTGGAGGAACTGGTCCGGCTGTACCGGACCCGGACCTCGGGCGCCCGGCTGCTGCTGGTCCTGGACGGCGCCGTGGGCGACCGCCAGGTGGCCCCGCTGCTGCCGGGGGGCCCGGAGTCGGCGGTGCTGATCACCAGTCAGGCCCGGCTGGCCCGGGTCGCCGGCGCGGACACCACCGCGCTGGCCCTGGTGGACGACGAGGAGGGGCTGGAACTGCTCGCCTCGCTGGTGGGGCGCGCCCGGCTGGACGCGGACCCGGACGCGGCCGACGACCTGGTGGCGTACTGCGCCGGGCTGCCGCTGGCCCTGCACGTCACCGGCGCCCGGCTCGCGGCGCGGCCGCACTGGCCGGTGGCCCGGCTCGCGGCCCGGCTCGCCGACCCCGGTACCCGGCTGGCCGAGCTGTCGTACGGCGACGTGAGCGTGCGGGAGGCCCTGGTGCATTCCGTACGGCTGCTGGAGGAGCCGGAGCTGGCCGCGCTGACCGGGCTCGCGGACGGGGACGCGGAACCCTTCTGCGCCCAGTACGCGGCGCTGGTGCTGGGCACCGCGGAGGAGGAGGCGGAGGCGGCCCTGGACACCCTGGTGGACCGCGCCCTGCTGGAACTGTCCGGGCTGGACTCCCAGGGCCGGCCGCTGTACCGGTGGAACGACCTGGTCCGGCTGCTGGCGGTCTCCCTGACCACCCGGGACGCCTTCCCCTCCGCGGTGCGGTGAGTCACCCTGCGGTGCTCACCACGAGCTGTGGGACCGCAGGTGGAAGGTGCCCGTGGGCCGCAGGGCCGGCTCGATGGTCTCGCGGACGATGGTCCACACGTCGCCGACGACCCGCTCGCGCGGGGGCCGGGGCGAGCGGGACAGCGCGTCGGCGGCGATCGCCCAGGCCGAGGCCACGGCGGCCGTGGCCCGTACCTCGGCGGACGGCTTCGCGGCCTTCGCCCGGGCCCGGCCGACGTCGATGCGGAACGCGAGTTCCGCGGCCTGGCCGAGCTGGAACTCGCGGATCACACCGGTGACCGGGAGGGCGAAGACGGCCGGCGAGAGCGGGTGTTCGTAGACCCGGCGGACCCAGGTGGAGAAGCGCAGCCGCTCCCGCTCCTCCCAGCCGCCGCGCGCGGCCGGGCCCGGGTCGTCCCGCTCCACGGCTTCCGCGATCGCCTCGAAGTACGCGGCGAGGTCCTCGGAACCCAGCCCCAGCAGCTGCCCGGGCGAGTCGAAGGCGGGGGCACCGGAGGGGGCTTCGGCGGTGGAGGCGGCCTGGAAGGCGTTCTCCGCGATCAGCTGTTCCACGGGGAAGAAGGACTCGATGGTCATGGCTCTACGGCCTTTCGCTGAGGCGGTACCGGGACGGACGGGGCGGTGACGGTCGGAGCGGTGACGGACGGGGCGGTGACGGTCAGGACGGTGACCGGCGGAGAGGTGACCGGCGCGGAGGTGACGGCCGGTGTCGGTGCGGTGCGCAGGGTCGAGGAGGTCTCAGTGGTCGGTGTGGTGGTGCACGGGTCCGTGCGCGGCGGGTCCCGCCGGCCGGGCCAGCGCCACCGCGACGCCGTCCAGGAGCCGGAGGTCCTCGACGGTCCAGGCGGTGGTCCGGCCGCGGTGGGTGTGGGTGACCCGGACCGGACCCTCGCGGCCCGGATGGGTTTCCAGCAGGCCCAGTTCGACTCCGGACAGCCCGAGCCCGGTGGCCTTGACCACGGCCTCCTTGCGGGTCCAGATCCGGTAGAAGGCCGCGTCCCGCTCGGGACCGGGGCGGAGCGCCGCCAGGTGGTCGCGCTCCGCGGCCGTGAGGTCCGCGTCGGTGGTCGCCGACCCGCGGACCGGGCGCACCGACTCGGCGTCCACGCCGATCGAGGCGCCCGCGCCGAGGGCGAAGATCCCGCAGCCCGCGGTACGGCTCATGCTGAGCGGGAGACCCAGGTCCGGGACGACCAGCTTCGGCGGGCCGTGACTGCCGTCGCCGCAGCCGGGACAGGAGCGCCGGCCGAGGGCGATGTCCCCGGGCCCGAGACCGAACAGCCCGGCGAGGGCCCGGCGGGCCGCGGCGCGGGAGCGGACGAAGGCGGCGGCGTCGCGTTCGGCGGGCAGGGACAGCGCCCGCCGGAACTCCTCCGTGTCCAGCAGCGGCAGATCGGCCGGATCGGTGTGCTCCGGCGTACGCCACCACCAGACGTGGGCCTCCCCCCGTGCGCCGAGGGCGTCGGCGACGGCCATCGCCGTGCCATGGGCGTGGCCTTCCGTGCCTGATGCCATGAAGTCCTCCCTTCTACTCCCCCGTCGGATGGTGCGGGACGTGCGGCGGTCGGCAGGAATTCGCCGGGATTTCCCCGGGGAAACCGTAGACAAAGCCGCCCCATAACCATGCGGTGGGCAACTATTTCCCGCCTATACACGGATACGCGGACCATTCGGAAGCCTTCCCCATAGGAATGGGATAGGACAGGTCCGGAAACTGACTCGGGTCATCGTTCATCAACCCGAGGATTTCTTCATGCCGCGGATTCAGGAACACACCCTTACCCTTCCCGCGACCGGCACGGCCCCTGACGCCGTCACGCTCACCGACGCCGAGCGCGCCGGGCTGATCGCCGTCGCCACCGACGTGCTGCGGGCCACCCCGGCCCTGATCGACGATCCGGCCTGGCTGGACACCGTGCGGGACGCCTCGTCGGCGCTGCCCCGTTCGGTGCTGGCCGCGCTGCGCCGGTTCCGCCACGACGCCGGCCCCGACGGGGTCCTGCTGCTGCGCAACGTGCCGGTGGTCGCGAACGACCCGCTGCCGGAGACGCCGACCGTGCCCGGTTCCGTGGAACGGGTGCCGGCCGTGGCGTCGGCTCTGGTCACGGCGGCCATGCTCCAGCTCGGGGAGGTGATCGCCTATCGCAGCGAAAAGACCGGTGCGCTCGTCCAGAACGTCGTCCCGGTTCCGGGGAGCGAGAGTTCCCAGAGCAATGCCGGCTCCGTTCTGCTGGAACTCCACGTCGAGAACGCCTTCCATGACAACAAGCCCGATTACGTCGGCCTGCTCTGCGTCCGCGAGGACCCGACCGGCGATGCGAAGCTGTGCACGTCCTCGATCCGGCGGGCCCTTCCGCTGCTGTCCGCCCGCACCGTGTCCGTACTGGCCGCGCCGCGGTTCCTCACCGAGCCGCCGCCGTCCTTCGGCGACCTGAACTCGGTGACCCCCGCCCACGCGGTGCTCGTCGGGGACCCCCAGGACCCGAACATCCTGGTGGACTTCGCCGCGACGCATCCGCTGGACGACGAGGCGAAGGCCGCCATGGGCGAGCTGCGCGAGGCCCTCATGCGGACGATGTCCGCGCTGGCCCTGCGGGTCGGGGACCTCGCGGTGGTCGACAACCGGCTCGCGGTGCACGGCCGGACCTCCTTCACCCCTCGTTACGACGGCCAGGACCGCTGGCTCCACCGGGTGTACGCCCACCTGGACCACCGCCGCAGCCGGGTGGACCGCAAGGGCGGTGGCGCGGTGCTCAACTGACGTGCCGCCCACCGCTCTTCGAGAGCCGGTAGGAACGGCCGGAGGGCCGGCCCCTTGTGGGGGCCGGCCCTCCGGCCGTCGTGGTGCCTACTGCCGTGAGCTGATGACGTCCGCCGGCCGGCCCGCCAGGGCCAGACGGCCCGGGACCAGCGTGGCCAGGGCGGTCAGCAGCGCCGCGAAGCCCAGGACGCCCAGGTACATCCAGCCGTCGATGGAGGGGGACGCGGAGCCGGTCATCCCGATGCTGAAGGCGGTGAGCACCGCGAAGGCGATGCCGGTGCCGAGGACCGAGGAGATCACGATCACCAGGGCCGCCTCGATGCGGAGCATGCGCATCACCTGGCGCCGGGTGGTGCCGACGAGCTGGAGCAGCGCGAACTCGCGGGTGCGGTCGGACACCGACATGGCCAGCGTGTTGACCACGGCGATGGCGGTGAAGGCGATGATCAGGCCCATCGCGACGTAGTTCACCTCGGCGTTGGACTGCTGGACCTCGGCCTGCAGGTCCTTGACCTGGTCGCGGTCGAGCACCCCGACGCCCGGCAGGCCGGCGAGGGCCTTCTGGAGGTCGGCGCGGCCGGGCTTGCCCGCGTCGGCGGTCTTGACCAGCAGCGAGGAGGCCAGCGGGTTGTCGACGTGCTTCGAGACCAGCTCGTGGGACATCGTCAGGTCGCCGAAGCCCAGGCCGCGGTCGTAGACGGCCGCGACGGTCAGCTCGGTCTCGGTGCCGTCGCCGAGGGTCAGCTTCAGCTTGTCGCCGGGCTTCTTGCCCAGGTTGTCGGCCGCCACGTCGCTCAGCGCGACGCTCTGCGCGCCGAAGCCGTCCAGGGTGCCCCCGGTGACGCCCGGGTCCCAGGTGCGGGTCAGGCCGTCGGTGGAGACGCCCTGCGCCGGGTACTTCTCCAGGCCGACGCGCACGGAGGTGCGGACGACCTCGGTCACCGCCGACACGCCGGGAACCTTGCGCAGGTTCTCGGCGGCCTGGGCGGGCACGCCGGGTCCGGCCGCCCCGACGACCCAGTCGGCCTTGTTGCCGGCCTGGGCCTGGGCGGTGGCCGCCGCGCCCATCGTGGTCTGCACGAAGAAGACGGTGCAGGCCATGCCGATCAGCAGGGCGAGCGGGGTGACCGCCGCGGAGACCCGCTTGGTGTTGGCGCGGGCGTTGGCCGTGGCCAGGTAGCCGCCGACCCGGGAGGCCCGCAGCGGGACCCCGAGGACGCCGACCGCGATCCGGGCGATCAGCGGCCCGAGCAGCGAGACCGCCACCGAGAGCACGACGACCGACAGGAACGTCACCGGGGTCGACGCCGGCTCGCTGCGCAGCGCGGCGAGTACGGCGAGCAGTACGATCCCGCCGGCCAGGAACGCGGCGCCGGCGCCGAGCCGGCCCCAGGCGAAGTTCCGCTGCTCCATGGCCGCTTCGGACAGGGCCTCGGCGGGACGGATGCGGGCGGTGCGGCGGGCGGAGATCCGGGCGGCTGCCCAGGCGCCCAGCAGGGCCGCGCCGATGGCGGCGAAGAACGGGAAGACGCTGAAGGTGACTTCGAGGGTGTCGGGGATCGCCTTGAAGCCGACGAACTTGCCGTGCAGCCAGTAGGCGATGGGCAGGCCAGTGATCGAGCCGAGGACACCGGCGAGGGCGCCGACGATCAGCGCCTCGCGGCCGATGAGCTGGCGGACCTGCTTGGGGGTGGCCGCGATGGCGCGCAGCAGGGCCAGTTCGCGGTAGCGCTGCTGGATGGAGAGGGCGAAGGTGCCGACGACCACGAGGATCGCGACGAGCAGCGAGGTGCCGCCGATGGCGCCGCCCATGGAGACCAGCTTGATCCGGGCCTTGGCCGCGTCGAGGAACTCGACCGGGCCGCGCTCGCCGCCGGTGACCACCTCCGCGGAGGTGCCGTCGAGGGCCTGGCGGACCTGGCCGGCGAGCTCCGAGGTGGACACGCCCTCCTTGGGCAGCACTCCGACGACGGCGACCTGGTCGGCGCGGCCGGACAGCCGCCCGGCCTCGGCGTCGGAGAAGAACAGCGAGGTCTGCTGCTTGAGGTCGTGGCCGGCGGGGGCCGCGATGCCGGTGACCCGGTAGACGCGCGGGGAACCGGTGGCCTGGACGGTCAGTTCGGTGCCGGGCTTGATGCCGGCCCGCCGGGCCAGTTCACGGTCGACGACGACCTCGTCGGCGCCGACCGGGGCGGCGCCCTCGGCCAGGGTGAAGGGGGTCAGGGGCGCGGAGGTCCAGGCGTGTCCGAAGGAGGGCTTGTCGTCGACGCCCGGGACCACCTGTCCCTTGGGGGTGACCGCGTACGCCGGGAAGGTGATCTCGGGCAGCGCCGCCCGGACGCCGGGCAGCGAGGCGACCTTGGTGACGGTGTCGGCGGGCAGCCAGACGCGCTCGCCGAGCGGCTTCTCCTTCTTCTTGGTCTTGGTCTTGTCGCCCTTCTGCTTGACGGTGACCTGGTGCACGTTCTGGTCGCCGCCGACGATCACCGGGGCGCCGGCGTAGCGCTCGGTGCCGATGGTCCCCCTCAGCCCGGTCTCCAGCAGGATGCCGCAGGCCGTGACGAGCGCGGCCGCGCAGAAGAGGGCGAGGAACGCCCCGATGAAGCCGCCCTTGCGGGCGCGCAGGGTCTGCAACGCATAACGCAGCATCAGGCCCACGCTCCCAGGTGGGTCATGCGGTCGGCGACGCGGTCGGCGGTGGGGGCCTGCATGCGGTCGGCGATCCGGCCGTCGGCGAGGAAGAGGACGGTGTCGGCGTAGGAGGCGGCGACCGGGTCGTGGGTGACCATGACCACGGTCTGACCGGTCTCGTCGACGCAGGAGCGCAGCAGGGAGAGGATCTCCTTGGCGGTCACGGTGTCGAGGGCACCGGTCGGCTCGTCGCCGAAGATGACGTCGGGGCGGGTGATCAGGGCACGGGCGATCGCCACGCGCTGCTGCTGGCCGCCGGAGAGCTCCGCGGGGCGGTGGGTGGCACGGCCGCCCAGGCCCACGCGCGTGAGGATCTCCTCCAGCCAGCCGGAGTCGAGGCGCTCGCCGGCCAGGCGCAGCGGCAGCTCGACGTTCTGTCGTACCGACAGCGCCGGGATGAGGTTGAACGCCTGGAAGACGAAGCCGATGCGCTCGCGGCGCAGCTTCGTCAGCTGGGTCTCGTTCATTCCCCCGAGCTCGGTGTCACCGATGTACGCGGAACCGCTCGACGGCTTGTCGAGGCCCGCGGCGCAGTGCAGGAACGTCGACTTGCCGGAACCGGAGGGTCCCATGACGGCCGTGAACGAACCGCGCTCGATGCCCACCGAGACCCCGTCCAGCGCCCGCACGCCCCGGCCGGCCTTTCCGTACTCCTTCACGACTCCGTCCAGGCGCAGCGCGAACCCCGGGGACCCGGCGCCGTTCTGCCCGCGGCGGCTGTTCGTCTCGGTCCTCATGCGCGACCAGTCCTTCCAAAGCTTTTGAGGGGGGAATGTCAGCAGCCTCATCCGCAAGATGTGGCGGATGCAACACCACCGATCCTGGACGGCGGTTCTATATTCCCTCTACTCAAAAGGCCCCGGGGTACGGTTTTCCGGCCGCGGGCTGGCGCCTGCGGCCGGAAAGGGACGTTCGCGGGAGGATTCAGCGGCGGCGGCCCCTCCTCCAGCGGTGGACGAGGGCCGCGGCGGAGGCCGCGAGGCACAGGACGTAGCAGGCGGTGACCCACGGGGCGGGGGTCCGGCCGGCGCCGAGTCCGTGGACGACCCCGGCGACCCAGCCGGCGTAGGCGAGCCCGTGCAGCATCCGGAAGGGGCGGATCCAGCGGCGGGTGGCGAAGACGCCCCGCCACAGGCCGGTGATCAGCGCGAGCACGAAGAGCTGGGCGGCCAGGGAGCCGAAGTCGACGAGGAGGTCCCCGCTGCCGAGGAGGACGTCGCTCGCCGCGATCTCCTCGCCGGCCACCTTGACGCCGATGTGGACGAGCAGGAAGCCGACCCCGGCCAGGCCCGCGGCGCGGTGCAGGAGCTGGGCGAGCTGCCGCCGGCCGGGGGTGAGGACGTCCCGGAAGACGGAGGCGAGGCCGAGCATCACCGAGACCGAGAGCGCGACCAGCGCGAAGACCCCGGCCATCCGGTCCAGGAAGTCCTGGAGCGCGCCGCCGACGAGGGCGCCCGCGGACAGCAGCAGGGCGACCGCGAGCACCCCGGCGGCCACGGCGCGGGCCCCGGGGGCGGGGGTGTGCGGGGGCCCTGGCCGGGCGGGAGCGGCGGTCGGGGCGGCTGCGGCCGGGACGGTGGCGGGCGCGGCCGGCGCGGCGGGCACGGCGGACACCACGGCGGGCGCGGCCGTGGGCGCGGCTGCAGGCGTGGGGGCGGGCGCGGGGGCGGGCGCGGGGGCGGCGGTCTGGAGGGCGGGCTGGGCCATGAGGAGCTCCGGGAGGGGTGGGTTCTCCGTGCGGGGAGGCCGTGCGCCCGCCCCGGACCCCGCCGCGGGGGCGGGTCCGGGGCGGGCGGACGCGGATCAGGCGGGGCGGTGCCGGTGGACCGCCCCGAGGGGGGAGCCGTCGACGGGGCGGGCCAGGGAGGCCGACCAGTTCCCGTCGAGGTCGAGGTCGTCGATCTGCCAGCTGCTGACCTCGCCCTGGTAGCCGTGCTCCACCTCGACGGGGCCGGCCGTGCCGGGCCGGACGTCCAGCGCGTTGAGGTCGATGCCGAGGAGCCCGAGCCCGACTCCCTTCAGAACGGCCTCCTTACGGGTCCACACCCGGTGGAAGGCGGCGGTCCGCTCGGGCCCGGCGGGCAGGGACAGGATGTACGCGTGCTCGGCGGGCGCGAGCACCACGCCGGCCAGGGAGCCGGACTCGACGGGCCGCAGGGCCTCGACGTCCACCCCGATCCAGTCGCCGGCGTGCAGGGCGAGCACCCCGCAGCCGCTGGTCCGGGTCAGGCTCAGCGCGAGTCCGACGGCGGGGGCGGCCACGGCCGGCGGGCCGTGCTCCAGGTCACCGCAGCCGGGGCACACGCGGCGGCCGAGGGCCACCTCACGTGCGTCCACGCCCAGCAGCCCGCCGATGGCGCGCCGGGCACCGGCCCGGGTACGGATGAACGCGGCGGCGTCCCGTTCCAGACGGAACCGCCGTGCGCGGACCTGCTCGACCTCGTCGAGCAGGTCGAAGTCGGCCTGGTCGACCCGGTCTTCGAGCGGCCACCACCAGACGTGGGCCTCGCCGGTCGCCCGGAGTCTGGCCGCCTCCCGTGCGGCCGATTCGGGCACGGGCAGTACACCGGTGTGGTCGGTGTGGTCGATGCGGCCGCGGACGGCGGCCAGGGTCTGGCTGGTCATCGGATCCTCCTCTCCCCCTTGAGGGCGTTGTCAGGTCAGTCCACCGAGGCGCAGGAGCAGGTCCTTCACCTCGGTGGCGTGGTAGCGGGCGCGTTCCTGCGACGGGTCGGAGCAGAGCAGCAGCGGTCCGTCCCGGTCGTCCTCGGGCAGCCGCCCGTGGCTGCCGCGGACGCAGCCCGGATCGAGCGGCACCACCTGCAGCGGTGCCCGCAGGCCCGCCTTCTTCTTCAGCACGGCGAGGCCGGCCTTCGCCTTGGCCGCCGAATCGGCGGGGTCGAAGAACAGTTCGGCCGGGTCGTAGCCGGGTTTGCGGTGGATCTCGACGCCGCGCGCGAAGTCGGGGGCGCGCCGGTCGTCGAGCCAGTAGTAGTAGGTGAACCAGGCGTCCGGCTCCGATACGGCCACCAGTTCGCCCGCGTTCGGGTGGTCGATGCCGTAGTCGGCCTGCTGGGTGCGGTCCCAGACCTCGTCGACCCCGTCCAGGCACTTCAGGACGTCGCGCACGCGCGGGACGTCGGACGGGTCGGCCACGTAGACGTGCGCGGCCTGGTGGTCGGCGACGGCGAACGCCCGTGAGGTGTACGGGTCGAGGTACTCCATGCCCCGCTGGGCGTAGACGGACAGCAGCCCCTCGCGGCGCAGCGCGCGGTTGATGTCCACGGGCCGGCTGACGGGCGAGATGCCGTACTCGCTGAGGGCGACGACGGTGGTGCCGCGCTCGCGGAGGTCGTCCAGGAGCGGGCCGAGCGCGGCGTCGGCCTCGCGGGCGGCGCGGACGGCCTCGGGGCCGTCGGGGCCGAAGCGCTGGAGGTCGTAGTCCAGGTGCGGGACGTAGATGAAGGACAGGTCGGGGTCGCGGGTGTCGGCCACGTGCCGGGCGGCGCCGGCGATCCACCGGGTGGAGGTGAGGGAGGCCGTCGGACCCCAGTAGTTGAAGAGCGGGAACTCACCCTGGGCCGCCGTGAGTTCGTCGCGCAGGGCGGCCGGGACGGTGTAGCAGTCGGGAGCCTTGCGGCCGTCGTAGTGGTAGACGGGCCGGGGGGTCAGGACGGTGTCCACGTCGGCGCCCATGGCCCACCACCAGCACAGGTAGGCGGTGGTGTGGTCCGGGTCCTGGCGCCGGGCGGCCTGCCAGACCTTCTCGCCCCGCACCAGGGCGTTGTGCTGGCGCCACATCATCACTTCGCCGTGGTCGCGGAAGTACCAGCCGTTGCCGACCGCCCCGTGGTCGCGCGGCAGCGTCCCCGTGGTGAGGGTGGCCTGGACCGTGGCGGTGACGGCGGGGAACACCGTGTCGAGGGGTGCCGCGAAGCCCCGCTCGCCGATGGCACGCACGTTGGGCATGTGGGGCAGCAGCCGTGGGGTGAGGCCGACGGTGCACAGGACGGCCGTCTTCTTCCGGGCGGTGGGGGTCATGAGCCGGGCTCCTTCCGCGCGGCGGACGGCATGGGGGCGGGCGGTACGGGGGCGGGCGCCGTGCGGGTCAGGCCCAGTGCGGTCAGCTCCCGGGCGGTCCAGTCGAGTTCGGCGGCGATGCCCCGGGCCAGCCCGGCGTCGCCCACCGGCCGGCTGCCCTCGGGCAGCACCGACCAGGTGTACGTCTCCACCTCGATGTGGTCGGTGACGGCGTGGTCCCCTCCGAACAGGGCCCGGAGGGTGTCGCGCAGCACCGGGCCGGTGGAGGCCAGCGGCGGGGCCGGCTCCTCGTGCAGCGGTACGTGGTAGTGGATCCGCCAGGGCGCCTCGCCGGGCAGGGCCCCGGCCAGCGCCGGTCCCAGGTCGTCGGAGCCGAGCAGGGCGCCGCCGGCCGGGGCGGCCTCGCGGGTCTGGTGCAGGAAGCGGGGCTCCGCGAAGGCCGCCAGGGCCTCCCGGACGCGGGGGTCCGCCGGGTCGGCGGCCTGGAGGGCGCTGGAGGCCTGGACCTTGACCACCTGGAGTCCGGCGGTCAGGAGTTCGGCGACGGCGGCGTCCGGCTCCTCGTGGGCGACGGCCAGGTGGCAGGCGTCCAGGCAGAGCCCGATCCATTCGTGGTCGACGCCCTTGAGCGCCTCGACGGCCTGTGCGGTGGTCTCGGCGACGCAGCCCGGTTCGGGTTCCACGGCGACGCGCACGGTCCGGCCGGTCTCCGCCTCGATGCGGCGCAGTCCGGCGGCGAGCTTGTCGAGCTGGCGCGTGGCGGCGGCCTGCTGGGTGCGCGACCAGGCGGTGCGCCAGGCCAGCGGCAGGGTGGAGACCGAGCCGCGCTCGGCGTCGTCGGGCAGCAGCCCGGCCAGGACCCGGGCCAGGTTCAGGGTGTAGTCGAGGCGGGCGGGCTCGGACCAGTCCGGGTAGTACACCGCCCGCTTGACCACGGGAGCGTGGAAGCCCTTGTACGGGAACCCGTTGAGGGTCACCGTCTCCAGTCCGCGGGCGGTGAGCTCGCGGCGCAGCCGGCCGACGGCGGCCGGGTCGGCGGCGAGGGCCGCCGCCGCGTCCACCGGCAGCCACAGGCCGAGTCCGATGACGGACTCCCCCGCGGCGCGGCGGACCGGTTCCGCGTACGCGGCGAGCTGGGCGGTGATGCCCTCCAGGGTTTCGGCGGGGTGCACGTTGGTGCAGTAGGCGAGGTGGACGGCGGTGCCGTCCGGGTGGCGGAAGCGCATCAGGCGGCTCCTCTTTCCTGATCAGTTTCCGCCGCGGGCGATCGAGTTCCCGGCGTACAGCCCCGCGGCCTGCTCGTCCGTGTAGCCGTCCAGGCCGAGCCGGCCGGACTGCGCGTAGAAGGCGACCGGGTTGCGCCACAGGACGCGGTCCACGTCGTCCTCGTCGAAGCCGGCGGCGAGCATGGCGTCGCCGGTGGCCCGGGTGAGGAGCGGGTCGCTGTGGCCCCAGTCGGCCGCGGAGTTGACGAGGATGCGCTCGGTGCCGTGCTCCTTGAGGATGGCGACCATGCGGTCCGGGGTCATCTTGGTGTCGGGGTAGATGGAGAAGCCCATCCAGCAGCCGGAGTCGCGGACCTCCCGGACGGTGACCTCGTTGAGGTGGTCGAGGACGACGAAGCCCGGATCGATGCCCGACTCCCGGATCACGGCCAGGGAGCGGGCGGTGCCGCCCGCCTTGTCGCGGTGCGGGGTGTGGACGAGGGCCGGCAGGCCGAACTCGACGGCGAGGGAGAGCTGGACGGCGAAGGCGTGCTCCTCGGCGTCGGTGACGGTGTCGTAGCCGATCTCGCCGACGGCCACGACCCCGTCCTTGGCGAGGTAGCGCGGCAGCAGGTCCAGGACGGGGGTGCAGCGCGGGTCGTTCGCCTCCTTGGGGTTGAGGCCGATGGTGCAGTGGTGGCTGATGCCGAACTGCGCCGCGCGGTAGGGCTCCCAGCCCAGGAGGGCGTCGAAGTAGTCGGTGAAGCTGGAGGGGGAGGTGCGCGGCTGCCCAAGCCAGAACGCGGGCTCGACCAGCGCGCGGACGCCGGCGGCGTGCATCGCTCGGTAGTCGTCCGTGGTGCGGGACGTCATGTGGATGTGCGGGTCGAAGATGCGCATGGTCGGGCTCCGGTAGGGGTGGGTGGCGGGGTCAGTGGTCGAGGGTGGCTACGGTCCACAGGTCGGCCGGCACGGGGCGGTCGGCGGCGCGCCGCTCGGCGGCGAAGCCGTGCGCCATCCGCGCCAGTTCGGCGTCCCGGCGCTCGTGCAGTCCGGCGACCTTGGCCAGCGGTATCCCGGTGAACAGGCACTTGAGGACGGCCTGGCGCCAGCGGTACTGGTCGAGGTGGGCGCGGGCGTAGGGGCCCAGCGCGGCCGCGATGAGCCGGTTGTCGTTGGTCCGTACGGCGTCGTCGGTGAGGTGCACCGCGCGGTCGCCGAGCGGGAGGAAGGGCAGGGCGCGCAGTACGCCGCGGCGCTCGGCGGCGTCCCCGTGGGCGTAGCGTTCGCCGGCCTCGCGGGCGAGGGCGGCGCCGGAGGTGCCGTGGCGGGTCAGGGCGAGCAGGAGGACGGCGCGGACGGCGTCCTCGACGGCCCAGTCGGCCCAGCCGGGCAGGGGGCCGCGGCCGTAGTCGCGTCCGGCGGCGGGGAAGCGGCGGTCCAGGGCGGCGGGGCCCTCGGCGGCCACGGCGGCGGTGTCGGCGACGAGTCCGGCCCGGTGCTCCTGGTCGAGGACGGAGCGCAGGGACTCCTCCAGGGTGCGCAGGGTCAGCGCGTCGTGGACGGCGTGGTCGGCGTGGACGGCGTGGTCGGCGTGGTCGGCGGCGGGGGCGGGTGCCACCGGGACGGGCGGGGCGAGGGTGGGGGCGGTCATGCCGGTACGGCCTCCTTCGACGGCTCTTGCTGCGGACGGGTGTCGCGGGACGCCTGACGGGCGGCCGCCTCGCGCAGGAACGCGATGCTGTGGCGGGCGGTCTCGGCGCCGGCGTGACTGTGGCGCGGGAGTTCGACGGAGACGAGACCCCGGTAGCCGACGTCGGCGAGGGCGCCGAGCACGGGCGGGAAGTCGATCTCCCCCTCCCCGAAGGGCAGGTGTTCGTGGGTGCCCCGGCGCATGTCCTCGATCTGGACGTGGGCCAGGCGGTCGGCGGCCAGTGCCACGCAGTCGGCCACGGGGTAGGGCTCCAGGCAGCGGCAGTGGCCGATGTCCAGGGTGAGCCGGAAGCGGTCCGGGCGGCCGAGGTCGGCCAGCAGCCTGCGGTAGCCGGCGAGGTCGGCGACGAGCATGCCGGGCTCCGGTTCGAAGGCGAGGTCGATGCCCGCGGCCTCGGCGTGGCCGACGGTCTCGGCGCAGCCGTCGACCAGCCGCTGCCAGGCCTGTTCGCGGGTGGTGTCCGGGTCGGGGGTGCCGCTCCAGAAGTGGACGGCGCCGGCACCCAGTTCCACGCCGATGCCGACGGCCCGGCGCATCAGGTCCAGGCGCAGCCGACGGCCCTCGGGTTCGGCGGAGAGCAGCGTCGGGCGGTGCTTGCGGCGCGGGTCGAGGAGGTAGCGGGCGCCGGTCTCCACGACGACGGCGAGACCGGTGGCGTCCAGGGCGCGCCGGACCTCGTCGACGCGCGCGGCGAGACCGGGTGCGTACGGGTCCAGGTGCTGGTGGTCGAGGGTGAGCGCGACGCCCTCGTAGCCCAGGTCGGCGAGGAGGCGCAGCGCGTCGCCCAGACGGTGGTCGGCGAGGCCGTTGGTGCCGTAGGAGAACCGCGGTCCGGTCGGGGTGCTCATGTGGAGGACACCTTCCGGGAGAGGCGGCGGACCAGCGGCAGGGCCGCGGCGAGCGGTACGGCGACGCGCGGCGCACCGGCCCGGGCGGCCAGGGCGGCCTGGAGGGGCAGCAGGGCGTGGATGCCGGTTCCGACGGCCCGGCGCACGCGGGGGGCGGCGGGGTCGCGCAGGACGCGGGTGAGGGCGGGTCCGAAGCTGGTGGCGTACAGGGCGAGGGCGGCCGCCTGGGCGGGTCCGGTGCCGCGGTGCGCGGTGCCGGCGGCCGCGGCCGCCGCGGCGGCGAGGGTCAGGGCCGCCTCGCGGGGCGGGGCGCCGTCGACCTCGTGGCGGCTGAGCCGGGTCAGGCCCAGGGTGTGGACCGCCACGGCGGCGGCCGGGACGAGGGCGGGGCGGACCGGGGCGGGCCCGGTGCCGTGCAGGACGTCCAGGGCGCGCGCGGTGGCCATCACGGCGGGGCCGAGGGGGGTGGCCTTGGCGCCGAGGTCGTAGGCCCACACGGCGGCGGCCAGCGGCAGGGTGCGGCGCAGGGCGGTGCGCGGGCCACCGGCCAGAGCGGCGACGCCGAGACCGGCCGCGGTCAGCCCGGCGGCGGTGGCCAGGGCGGCCTCGGGGCGGATCCGGCCGGACGGCAGCGGGCGTTCGGGCCGCTCCACGGCGTCGAGCTCGCGGTCGGCCCAGTCGTTGAGGGCCATGCCCGCCCAGTAGAGGCAGACGGAGGAGGCGGCGAGGCCGAGGGTGCGGGGGCCGGTGCCGCGTCCGGCGGCGAGGGCGCCGGCCAGGACGTCGCCGGGCACGGTGATCGCGGCGGGCGCCCGGACCAGCTCGGCGTAGGCGCGCAGGGTGCGCCGGGCGCGGAAGGCGCGGCCCGGGAACGGCGGCAGCCGCAGGGGTCCGCTCCCGCCGGCGGGGCCGGCGGTCCCGGGGCGGGCGTCGTGCCCCGGGACGGTGGCGGTGGTCACGGCCGGGCCCCCGTCAGCGGATCGGCGCCCGTCACGGTGGACGCCGGGGCGGGGTTCGCGGCCCAGGCGGTGAGGGCCTCGTACTGGAGGGTGAGGTTGTGCTCGGTGGAGCCGGCCGGGTCCTTGAAGAAGAACCCGAGGGCGGCCAGGGCCCCGGACTCGCCGCGCCGCCCGGCCAGCGCGGCCAGCCGTACGAGGTCCAGGACCAGCGGGGCGGCCAGCGCGGAGTCGCAGCCCTGCCAGGTGAACTGCATGGTCATCCGGACGCCGAGGAAGCCTTCGAAGGAGATGTGGTCCCAGGCGGTCTTCCACTCCCCCATCTCGGGGACGTTGTCGATGTGCGTCTGGCCCTGGACCGCGTGGCCGACGGTCTCCTCCAGGCTGCGCTGCTTCGACTCGGTCTTGGATCGGGCCGCCGCCGGGTCGGCGAGGGTCGCGCCGTCGCCGCCGCCCAGCAGGTTGGTGCCGGACCAGGACCGCAGGCGCAGGGCGCGCTGGGTGAACATCGGGGCGAGGGCGCTCTTGACGAGGGTCTCGCCGGTCTTGCCGTCGCGGCCGGCGTGCGGGACCCCGCGCAGCCGGGCCAGTTCCTCCAGGGCGGGCAGGGCGGCGCCCGCCGACGGGGTGAAGTTGACGTAGGAGCAGCCCGCGGTGAAGGCCGCGTAGGCGTAGAGGGAGCTCGCCGGCAGGGTGACGGAGCCGGCCGTGAGGGCGGCCTCCAGGGAGGCCAGGCTCAGGAAGGCGGGGTCGGGTTCGGGCATCGGCTCCGTGGAGGAGACGTTGACGACGACCACCTGCTCCAGGCCGTGCCGGTCGCGGAAGGCCGCCATGTCCTCGGCGAGGCGGGCGGCGGTGTCGGACTGCGACTCGCCGGGGCGGGCGGAACCGTCGCGGATCTCCAGCTCGGCGGCGGCCAGCGGGGTGTCCAGGGCCTTGAGGACGGCGAAGGGCAGGACGCCCGCCCCGGCGAGTTGGCCGGCCCTCGCCGACAGGGGGGTGTCGACGACGTCGTGGCCGCCGAACACCAGGTCGGCGAGGGCCGGCAGAGGTGCGTCACGGAACGGGGGTGTTTCGGTGACGCACCCGACGGGGGAGGCGGCACCCGCGACGATGGCGGCGACGCCGGCGATGGCGGCCGTGGCGACCGAGCCTCGCGCGCCGACCATCCAGACGCCGATTCGGGGTGAAGATCCGGTCGTGTCTCGCATGGTGTGCCAATCCTCCTGAGTCGTGTGGAGCGGGGGTACAGCCGGACTACTTGCCGAGGTCGACCGGGTAGGGCCAGACGTCGAAGGCCTTGGTGACCTTCTCGTCGGAGCGGCACAGCCACTTGTCGGTGACGTGGCGGACCACGTGCCTGGGCAGGTGCTTGTTGTCGTTGGCGTCGTTCACCGGCTTGGCGATGGACTGGAGTTCCCAGGCAGCGCCCGCGAGGCGGTTGATGTGCGCCCAGAACCGGCGGTCGATGCCGAGCAGCTGGAAGGACTGCAGGTAGGCGTGCCAGCGGTGGTAGGCGTGGGTGGCCTCCGGCGGCGTGTAGTTCATCATGTGGACCTTGTTGCCGGCCGGGCGGCGCGGGTCGAACAGGGTGCCCTGGCCGAACTCCTGGAAGGCGAAGACCAGTCCCTTGGGGTCGTGGCCGTACCACTTGTCGTAGACCTTCTTCTGCTCGCGGGAGAGCAGCTCGAAGTGGGCCTTGTTGGGCTGGATGAGCTCCATCCAACTGCGCGGGTAGCGGCCGCCCTGGCGGGTGGCGAGCCAGGCGTCGTAGGACTTGGTGAAGCCGCCGAAGGGCGCCGTGATGGCCGCGACCGCGGCCTTCATCCCGTCCGACGGCGTGTAGTAGGACATCTCGTCGTACTCGTACCAGAACTCGCTCGCCCAGCGGTCGCCGACCAGGCCCTCGACCTTGGGCAGCTGCGGGCGGCGGCCGTGGGCGGCCGCCGGGCCCGCGCCGAGGACGGTGACCGCGGCCGCGGCGCCTGCGGCGCCCAGGGCGGTCCGCAGGACGCTCCTGCGGTCCATGGAGTTGAGCGGCATGGTCGTGCTCCTTCTGGCTCTGTCTCGGATGCGGACGGATCATCGGGGGGTGCGATGGGTTTACTCTCCCGGGCCCCGCCATACCTGCCCTATATCGCTGTTCGCGCAGGTCACAGGCGGGGCCCGGAGGTGGCTACACGGGCTCCGGGGAGCCCTTCTCCAGGGGGTTGCGGCGCAGGGACGGCGACAGCAGCGCGACGAGCGCGGTGACGCCCATGGCGACGCTGAGGCCCAGCACGGTACGGGTGGGGCCGAAGGCCTCCAGGGCGAAGCCGGCGGCCACGGGACCGGCCGCCATGGCGCCGCCGCCGACGAGCATGGCGAGGGAGTTGGCCCTGCCGCGCATCCGGTCGGGGGCGACGCGGACCATGAACACCCCGCCCGCGACGTTGAACACGCCGCCGACGTAGCCGCTGGCGGCGAACAGCGCGCCCAGGGCGTAGGGGTCGCGCAGGAACGCGACGGGGACCATGAGGGCGGTCCAGACGGCCAGCCCGCCGAGCACCAGGGTGCGCAGGGAGAAGCGGGTGGCCCACCAGCCGCCGGTGATGGCGCCGACGAGTCCGCCGGCCCCGCTGAGGGAGAGCACGACGCCGATCTGGAACTGGGAGCCGTGGTTCTCCTGGATGCCGGTCATGACCGCGAGGTTGAGGCCCTGGAACAGCACGTTGGAGACGGCCACGGCGGCCATCACGGCCCGCAGGAAGCGCTGGCGCCACATCCAGACGAGCCCCTCCTTGATCTCCCGCACCAGATCGGGCCGGGGCCCGGTGCGCTCGGCCTGGAGCTTGCCCCGTACTCCGAAGAGCAGGACGACGGAGGCGAGTTGGCCGACGAGGGCGGCCACGTACGGGAAGGAGGAGCCCAGGGCGACGAGGCCGCTGCCGAGCGGCTGCCCGGCGATGGCGGCGCCGCGGGTCCGGGCCTCGTTGCCGGTGAGGGCGGCGGGGAGCTGCTCCGTGGGGACCACGGCGGGGACCGCGGCCCGCTCGGCGAGCTGGTGCAGCACCCCGAGGGTGCCCTCGGTGAAGGCCGCCGCGAGCAGGGCCCAGAGCCACACGTGCCCGCTGAGCAGCAGGGCGGCGACGGCCCCGGCGACCAGCGCCTGCCCGAGGCCCGCGCCGATCATGATCCGGCGCCGGTCCCAGCGGTCCACGAGGGCGCCGCCGGGGAGCTGGACGAGGAGCTGGGGCAGGAGGAGGGCGGTGCCGACCAGGCCGGCGTCACCGGGCGAACCGGTGATCCACAGGACGGTGAGCGGGTAGGCGACGGCGGTCGCCCGGCCGGCGAGGAGCGAGAGTCCGGCGCCGCCCCACAGCAGCCCGAAGTCGCGGTTGCGGCGCAGCGGAACGGCTGCCGACGGGGCCTCGCCGTGCTCCGGGGCCGGGGCCGCCTCCCCGCTCCCGGACCGGGCCCCGGGCTCGGCCCGGCCCGTGGGCCGGGGCTCCGTCCCCGGGTCGGTCCGGGGCTGCGGGGCCTCTCCCGCCGGGGCGGCGGCCGCCAGCTCCCACGGGAGGACCGCCGGGTCCGTCACCGTCTTCGGCGGCGGGGTCACCGTACGGCCGTCGCGAGGTGCGCGTCGTCCAGGTCCGCGGCGAAGCGGGGGCCGGTGGCGTCGCCGTCCGCCGGAGCGGAGTGGGTGTACTCCAGTACGGCCATGGCGCTGTGCATCTTGTTGGTGGCCTGGGCGAAGGCGATGCTCGTCGGACCGTCCAGCACCTCCGCGGTGACCTCCTCGCCCCGGTGCGCGGGCAGGTCGTGCATGAACACGGCGCGCGGGCTGCTCTCCCACAGACCGGAGGTGACCTGGAACGGGGCGAAGATCTCGCGCCAGTTCGCGTCCGGCTTCTGCGTGCCCGTCGTCTGCCAGCGGGTCGTGTAGACGACGTCGAAGCCCTCGGGCAGCACGTCCATGTCGTGCCGTTCGACGAGCACCGCCCCGCTGCGCGCGGCCCGGGCGCGGGCCCGCTCGGCGATGGAGGGCAGCAGCCCGTAGCCGGGCGGCGTGCGCAGCTCGAAGTGCACGTTCGGGAACCGGGTCAGGGCCAGGGCCAGTGCGGCGGCGGTGTTGTTGCCCTCGCCGACGTACAGGACGCGCAGTCCGTCGACGCGGCCGAAGTGGCGCAGCAGGGTGGTGAGGTCGGTGAGGGCCTGGGTGGGGTGCTCCTCGGCGCTCATCGCGTTGACCACGGCCATCCGGTCCTGGGCGGCCCAGCCGCGCAGTTCGGCCTCGGGGCCGGCGGTGCGGGCGACGAGGACGTCGAGCATGCCGGAGAGCACGCGTCCGGTGTCCTCGACGGACTCTCCGGTGTTGAGCTGGAGGTCGCCGGGGCCGTACGCCACGATCCGGGCGCCCACGCGCAGGGCCCCGGAGGAGAAGGCGGTGCGGGTGCGGGTGGAGGTCTTGGCGAAGTAGACGCCGGCGACCAGGCCTTCCAGGGCACGGGAGCGGGTGACGGTGCCCGCCGAGAACTCGGCGCCGCGGGCGACGATCCGGTGCAGGTCCCGGTCGGTGAGGTCGTCGATGGAGATGAGGTGGCGCGCCGGGCGGCGGCCGCCGGGGTCGTTCGTGTGCTGCGGGTCCATCGGATCAGCCCTTCTCGGGGTGGTCTGCGCCGGTGTGGGGAGCGGCGGCTTCGAGTGCGGCGGCGGTCCGCGCGACCGTGTGGTTGCGCAGCGCGGTGGCGAGGTCGAGGGTGAGCCCGTGCCGGCGGGCGGCGACGAGCAGCGGGGCGACGAGCAGCGAGTCGCCGCCGAGGTCGCGGAAGTCGTCGTGGACGCCGACCTGTTCGAGGCCGAGGACCTCGGACCAGACCTCGGCGAGCACCTTCTCCAGGTCGGTGCGCGGGGCGGTGTACGGCAGGGGCGTCGCGGTGGCCCGGCGCGAGGCCAGGGCGGCCTTGTCCCGCTTGCCGTTCGCGGTCAGCGGGAGCCGGTCGACGACGGTGACGGCGGCGGGGATGGCGGCGGCGGGCAGGACCGCCCGCAGCCGGTCGCGCAGGGCGGGGACCTCGACGGAATGCCCGTCGGCCGGGACCACCCAGGCGGCGAGCCGCTTGCCGCCGTCGGCCGCGTCCACGGGGGTGACGAGCGCCTCGCGGACGGCCGGGTCGGCGGTCAGGGCGGCCTCGGCCTCGCCGGGCTCGACGCGGTGGCCGCGCACCTTGACCTGCTCGTCGGCGCGGCCGGTGAACTCCAGCACTCCCCCGGGCAGGATGCGGGCGAGGTCCCCGGTGCGGTAGATGCGGGTGCCGGGGAGGCCGTACGGGTCGGGCAGGAACGACGCGGCGGTCAGGGCGGGCGCCCCGGCGTATCCGCGGGCGAGTCCCTCGCCGCCGAGCCAGACCTCGCCGGTGATCCCGTCGGGCAAGGGCCGCAGCCGGTCGTCGAGGATCCGCAGCAGCACCCCGGGCAGCTGGGAGCCGAGCGGGACCAGGGTGCGCCGGGTGTTGGGGCGTACGTGGCCGAAGGTCGCGGCGACGGTGGCCTCGGTGGGACCGTACTCGGCGCCGAGCAGCATCCGCCCGCCGGCCGCGGCGATGCGGGCGGCGACCCGTTCCGCCTGCGCGGTGGGGTAGGCGTCGCCGGCGCAGACCGCGATCGCGGCGAGGCCGCCGAGCTCGGAGTCGCTCAGCTGCGCCTCCAGGAGCTGGAGGTGGCCGGGCGTGAGGCCGACGAAGGCGTACGGGGCCCCGGCCATCAGCAGCGGGCCGAACTCCCCCGGCTGCCAGTCCTGCGGCAGCAGGCGCACCGGCTGCCCCGTCATCAGCGGCGCGTACAGGGCGGGCAGGCCCAGGTCGAAGCCCACCGAGGTGAACCAGGGGGCGCCGCCGGAGCCGGTCTCGGCGTAGGCCCGTACGGCCCAGTCGAGGTAGTGGGCGAGCGAGCGGTGGCTGATCTCGACGCCCTTGGGGGTGCCGGTGGAGCCGGAGGTGTACAGGACGTAGGCGAGCCGGTCGGGGTCCAGGTCCAGCCCCAGCGGGCCGTCGTCGCCCTCCTGGGAGACCTCTTCGGCGAGCAGGATCCGCCCGGCGCCGGTCGTCCCGGCGAACCGGTCGGCGTACGCGCCCTGGGTGAGCGCCAGGTCGAAGCCGAGCGCGGACAGCCGGGCGGCCGGGGTGCAGGGGTCGACCGGCAGCTGCGCCGCACCGGCCTTCCACACGCCGAGCAGGGCGGCGACCAGCTCCGGCCCGCGGTCCAGCAGGACGGCCACCCGGGTCTCGGGGCCGGCGCCGAGCGCGCGCAGGCGGCGGGCGATCCGGTTGGCCCGTGCGTCCAGTTCCGCGTACGAGGTGCCGGAGCCGTCCGGGGTGCCCGCGCCGGTGAGGGCGGTGGCCCACGGGGTGCGCGCGGCCTGCGCCTCGAAGCCGGCGAGGGCTTCGACGGGGGTCTCGGGGTGCGGGAGGGCGGGCGCGGCGAGGCGGTAGTGCTCCTGGTGGTTGGGGAAGCCGCCGCGGGCGTCGCCTCCGGCCCCGGTGCGGGCCATGTCGGTGAGGACCGCCTTGTAGAGGGCGGCGAGGCGCTCGGCGTTGGCCTTGGCGAGGGTCCGGGTGCGGGAGGCGATCGAGAGGTGGCCGCGCACCGGCGTGCCGACGACGAGCGGGAACTCGTTGGGGCTGTCGTCGCGGCTGGCCATGATGTCGATGAGCTCGACGTCGACCTGGTGGAAGTCCAGGTAGTGGAAGAGCACGTCGATCAGGTGGCTCTCGCCGCCGGCCACCCGCATGGCGGGCATCGGGTAGCGGCGGTGGGGCCACAGTTCGACCTCGCGGGCGAAGACCTCCCGGGCGAGCTCGCCCCAGGTCGCGGCGCCCTTGCGGTAGGGGAAGGGCACCGAGTTGAGGTACATGCCGGAGACCCGTTCGGCGCCGGCCTCCTCGGGGCGGGCGTCGGCGACCATGCCGCCGCGGAAGCTCCCGGCCCGGGTGAGCATCGCCAGGACCTTGCTGTGCGCGGCGTGCAGGACGCTCTTGTACGGGACCTCCGCGGCGGAGGCGAGGGCCCGCAGGCCCGGCTCCACGTCGCCGAGTTCGAGGTCGATGCGGTAGCGCTCGTCCGCGCCGCGCGGGTCGCCGGCCCAGCCGGTGGGGATGGTGAACTTCTCGTGGCCGTCGACGAGTCCGCGCCAGTAGTCGCGGTCCTCGGCGGACTCCAGGGAGCGCAGTTCGCCGGCGATGAAGTCGGCGTAGCGGACGGCCGGGACGGGCGGCGCCGGGTCGGGCTCGCCGCCGGTGCGGATCGCCCGGTAGGCGCGCAGCAGTTCCATCAGCTGGGAGTGGTAGCTCCAGCCCTCGATGACCGGGTGGCACTCGGTGATGGACAGCCACCAGCTCTCGTCGTCGACGAGGTGGACGGCCATCCGCATGAGCGGGGCCGCGGTGAGGTCGAAGAGCTCCTCGCGGTCGCGGTCGGCGAAGGACCACAGGGTGGACTCGCGCTCCTCGCGCGGCAGGTGGCGCAGGTCCTCGAAGAGGCAGGGCATCGATACGGAGCCGGCCTCGTGCACCAGCTGGAGGGGTTCGCTGTAGCCCGAGAGGGCGAAGGAGGTCCGCATCACCTCGTGGCGCTCGACGATCAGGTCCGCGGCCCGCTGGAACACCGCCGGGTCGAAGGGGAGTTCGTCGCGGATCCGGAAGGAGGTGATGTTGTGGTAGCGGTTCTCGCCGCTGCGGCCGTGCATCTCGACGAGCATGCCCGCCTGGATCCGGGAGACCGGGTAGGCGTCGGTGACGCCCTGCGGCAGGGTGATCCGGTCCTCTTCGCCGATCAGGGCGAAGGGTGCGACGGGGCCGTCGGCCCGCTCGGCGGAGCCGTCGCCGGCCTGGTCGCCGAGGGCGGCGCGCAGTTTGGCGACCGTTCGGTGCTCGAAGACGTCGCGGACGCTGGTCTCCCAGCCGGCCTCGCGCAGGGCACCGACGAGGGAGACGGCGCGGATGGAGTCCCCGCCGAGGTCGAAGTAGTTGTCGTGGACACCGACGGTCTCCAGGCCGAGGACCTCGGCCCAGACGGCGGCGATGGAGGCTTCGGCGGCGTCGCGCGCCTCGACGTGTTCGCCGACGGTGGTGGCCTCGCGGCCGGGGGCGGGCAGGGCGCGGCGGTCCAGCTTGCCGTTGGCGGTCAGCGGGAGCGCGTCCAGGCGCAGGTAGGCGGAGGGGACCATGTAGGCGGGCAGGGCCTCGCCGAGCGCGTCGCGCAGGGCCGCGGGGGCGAGGTCCGCGTCGGCGGCGCCGGGCGCGGGGACCAGGTAGGCGACGAGCTGCTTGTCGCCGGGGGTGTCCTCACGGACCAGGGCGACGGCCTCGGCCACGGCGGGCAGCGCGGTGAGCGCGGTCTCGATCTCGCCGAGTTCGATGCGGTAGCCGCGCAGTTTGACCTGGTGGTCGATGCGGGCGACGAAGTCGAGGCTGCCGTCGGGCAGGACCCGGGCGAGGTCTCCGGTGCGGTAGATGCGGGCGCCGGGGGCGCCGTAGGGGTCGGGCAGGAAGCGTTCGGCGGTCAGGTCGGGGCGGCCGGCGTAGCCGCGGGCCAGTCCGGTGCCGCCGATCCACACCTCGCCGGGGACGCCCAGGGGCAGCGGGCGCAGCCGCTCGTCGAGCACGTACATGGTGGTGTTGGGGACGGCCCGGCCGATGGAGACGAGCTCGGTGGTGACCGGGCCGTGGGCGGTGCCGTCGGCCGGCAGGAAGTGGGCGGAGTTGCCGACGGTGATCTCGGTGGGTCCGTACTCGGCGGCGAGGCGGGTGCCCCCGGGTCCCGCGGCGGCGGCCCAGCGTTCGGCGAGGCGGTGGGTGAAGGAGTCGCCGGCGGCGATGACCAGCCCGGCCAGGTCGCGGATCTGCCCGTCGGTGAGCTGCTGCGAGAGCAGGTCGAGGTGGCCCGGGGTGAGCTTGATGAAGGCGTACGGTCCACCGTCGGCCAGCAGGGTGCCGAGGTCGGCGGTGTCGAAGTCCTGCGGGAGCAGGTGGACGGCCTGGCCGGTCATCAGGGGGGCGTACAGGTCGGGGACGCCGAGGTCGAAGGCGACGGAGGAGAACAGTGGGGCGCCGCCGGTGCCGGCCGTGGCGTAGGCGCCGGCGGTCCAGGTGAGGTAGTTGGCCAGGCCGCGGTGGCCGATGAGGACGCCCTTGGGCTTGCCGGTGGAGCCGGAGGTGTAGATGACGTAGGCGAGCTGGTCGAGGTCGTACGCGGTGGGCAGTTCGGCCTCGGCGGCGGCCAGGGCGGCCCGCTCGGCCGGGTCGTCGACGACGACGAGGCCGGGGCCGTCGAAGCGGCCGGCGTGGCGGGCCTGGGTGATCACGAGGCGGGTGGCGGTGTCGCCGAGCATGAAGGCGATGCGCTCGTCGGGGTAACCCGGGTCGATCGGCACGTAGGCGGCGGCGGCGCGCCAGATGCCGAGGAGGGCGGCGACGAGGTCGGGGCCCCGGTCGAGCAGGACGCCGACGGTGTCGTCGGGGCGGACTCCGAGCTGGACCAGGCGGCGGGCGAACCGGTCGGCGCGGGCGTCGAGTTCGGCGTAGGTGAGCTCGCCGGAGGCGTGCCGGACGGCGACCGCGCCGGGGGTGGCCTCGATCCGGTCGGCGATGGTCTCGAAGACGGGCCGCAGGGCGGCGGCGTCCACGGGGGCGCCGACCGGTTCGGCCGGGCCGTCGAGCAGGAGGGCGCGCTCGGCGGCGCCGAGGAAGTCGAGGGTGGACAGGGGGGCGCCGGGCCGTTCGGCGACGGCCGCGAGCAGGGCCGCGTAGTGGCCGGTGATCCGCTCGGCGGTGGCGGCCTCGAACAGGTCGGTGGAGTACTCCAGGGCACCGTGCAGGGAGCCGTCGGCGCGTTCGGACAGGTGCAGGGTGAGGTCGAAGCGGGCGATGCGGCCGCTGGCGGCGACCGGGGTGACGGTGAGGCCGGGCAGGTCGGGGCTGTCGGAGCCGTGGCCGGAGGCGAGGTCGAACATCACCTGGAAGAGCGGGGTGGTGGACAGGTCCCGTTCGGGTTCGAGTTCGTCGGCGATCCTGTCGAAGGGGGTGTCCTGGTGGTCGAAGGCGTCCAGGACGGTGGTGCGGTTGCCGGCGAGCAGCTCCCGGAAGGCCGGGTCGCCCTGCCAGCGGCCGCGCAGCACCAGGCTGTTGTAGGCGTAGCCGGCCATCTGCCGCAGTTCGGGGCGGGTGCGGCCCGAGACGGCGGTGCCGACGGCGACGTCCTGCTTGCCGGTGTAGCGGCCCAGCAGTGCCTGGTAGGCGCTGAGCAGGACCATGAAGAGGGTGGCGCCCTCCTGTTCGGCGAGGGCGCGCAGCCGGGCGGCGACCTCGGCGGGCACGTCGAACCCGGCGACGGCGCCGTCCCAGCCGCGGACGGAGGGGCGGGGCCGGTCGGTGGGCAGGCCGAGGGGTTCGGTGCCGGCGAGCTGTCCGCGCCACCAGTCGAGGGCGGCCTCGGCCGCGGGGCCGGACTGGCGGGCGTTCAGCCAGGCCGCGTAGTCGGCGTACTGGACGGGGGGTTCGGGCAGGACGCCGTCCAGCGGACCGGTGACGGTGCCGGCGGCCCGGTAGCAGGCGGCCAGGTCGGCCAGGATCAGCGGCCGGGTCAGGGCGTCGCAGGCGATGTGGTGCATGACGACGACCAGGACGTGGTCGTCGGCGGCGAGGCGCAGCAGGCGGACCCGCAGCGGGGCCTCTGCGGCCAGGTCGAACACCTCGCCGGCGCGGGCCTGTGCGAAGGCGGCCGCGGCGGCGTCGCGGTCGGCCGCGTCGATGCCGGTGACCTCGCTGACGGCGTAGTCGACGGGGCCGGCCGGGTCGACGACCTGCCGGGGCTCGCCGCCTTCGAGGAGGTAGCGGGTGCGCAGGATCTCGTGGCGGGCGGCCAGGGCGTCGAAGGAGCGGCGCAGGGCGCTCTCGTCGAGGGTGCCGCGCAGCCGGTGCGCGAGCGGCAGCAGGTATTCGGGGCTGTCCGGGTCGAGCTGGTGGAGGAACCACAGCTGGCGCTGGCCGGCGGAGAGCGCCAGCGGGGCCTCCCGGTCGGCGCGCGGGATCCCGGTGCGGGCGGGGCCGCGGCCCGCGGTGCGGCCCGCGCGTCCGGCGAGCCGTCGGCGCAGCAGTTCCGCCCGCAGCTCTTCCTGCGTGGGTGCGGTGGGTGCGGTCACGGCTGGTACTCCCTGTGGGCGATGGCGAGTTCGGCGTGGTCGAGGGTTTCGATCTCGGTGCGTACGGCTTCTTCGACGGCCGCGGCGAGGCCGGCGACGGTGGGGTGTTCGAAGACGGCGCGCAGGGGCATCTCGACGTCGAACTCCTCGTGGAGGCGGGCGATGACGCGGGCGGCGAGGACGGAGTTGCCGCCGATCCGGAAGAAGCCCTGGCGGGCGCCGATCCGGCGGGTGGTGCCGTCCTCCCCGGCGAGGACCTCGGCCCAGATCTCGGCGACGATCTCCTCGACCGGGCCCTCGGGCGCGGTGTAGGGCTCGTCGGAGAGGGCGGCGGCGAGGTCGGGGGCGGGCAGGGCCTTGACGTCCACCTTGTTGTGGCGGGTGAGCGGGATCCGCGGGACGGGCACCAGCAGCGCGGGGACCATGTAGTCCGGCAGGCGGCGGGCGCAGTGGTCCAGGAGTTCCCCGTCACCGGGCGGGTTGTCGCCGCGCGGGACCCAGTAGCCGATGAGCGCGGCCGTGGAACCGGTGCCGTGGACGACGACGGCGCACTGGGCGACCCCCGGGTGCTCGGCGAGGACGCCCTGCACCTCACCCGTCTCCACGCGGCGGCCGCGGATCTTGGCCTGGCCGTCGGCGCGGCCGGCGAACTCCAGGGTGCCGTCGGGCAGCATCCGGGCGCGGTCGCCGGTGCGGTAGAGGCGGGCACCGGGGGGCCCGTACGGGTCGGGGACGAAGGCGGCGGCGGTCAGGTCGGGGCGGCCGTGGTAGCCGCGCGCCAGTCCGGATCCGCCGACGCACAGTTCGCCGGTGGTGCCGTACGGAACGGGCTCCAGGTACTCGTCGAGGACCCGGGCCGTGACGTGCGGGTAGGCGCGGCCGACGGGGACGGAGGCGGCGGTGTCGTACGCGTCCCAGCGGGTGGCGGCGATGGTGGTCTCGGTGAGCCCGTACTCGTTGACGAAGCGCAGCAGACGGCGGGACAGGTCCCGGGCCAGGGCGGGCGGGCAGGGCTCGCCGCCGGTCTGGCCGACGAGGGGGCGCCGGCCCAGGCCCGCGTCGATCAGCATCTGCCAGTGCGGCGGCGCGACCTGGAGGTGGCTGACGCCGTGCTCCTCGATGAGCCGCAGCTGCGCGGCGTGGTCGGCGAGGTCCCGCTCCTGCGCCAGGACCACCCGGCCCCCGGCGACGAGCGGCATCAGCAGCTCGGTGCAGGAGATGTCGAAGGTGGGCTGGGCCAGGGCCAGCCAGGCGTCGTCGGGGCCCTGCCCGAAGTCCAGGTGGGCCTGGGAGGCGCGGAGCATGGCGAGCAGGGTGCGGTGCTCGACGGCCACGCCCTTGGGGCGCCCGGTGGAGCCGGAGGTGTACATGATGTACGCCAGCCGGGCCGCGTCGGCCGGGGCCCCGCCCGGGTGTGCGGTACGGGACCAGGCGTCGATCCCGTCGGCGGCCAGTGCGGGGTCGCTGCAGGCGGCGAGGGCGGCGGACGCACCGGTCGCGTTGCCCGCGGCGGCCGGGGCGCCGGCCCTGTCGGCCGGGGCGGCCGGGGCGCCGTCGAAGGCGGCGAGCCGCTCGTCGGTGTCGACGGCCAGCCAGGGCCCGTCGTGGTGGCCGCGCAGCCGGGCGGCGCCCGCCAGGTCGGAGACCAGGAGCCGGGCCCCGGCGTCGTCCAGGACGTAGCCGAGGCGTTCGACCGGCGCGGCCGCGTCGAGCGGCACCCAGGCGGCGCCGGCCTTCCAGACGCCGAGGTAGGCGGCGATCAGGTCGGGGGTGCGGCCGAGCATGACGGCGACCGTCGTCTCGGGACCGGCGCCCAGTTCGCCGAGCCGCCGGGCGAAGGCCTCGGCACGGCGCTCCAGTCGGGCGTAGGTCCAGCTCTCGCCGCCGCAGACGACGGCGGTCTCCTCGGGGTTGGCACGGGCGGTGGCGGAGATCACGGTGTGGACGAGGTCGTCGGCCGCACCGGCGGTGCCGGGCTCGGGGGCTCCGGGGCCGAGGGCGAGGACCTCCTCGCGCAGGGAGTCGGGCAGCAGCGCGGCCCGGTCCAGGCGCACCCACGGCTCGTCGACCAGGGACTCCAGCAGCCGCACCCAGCCGGCCGCGAAGCGCTCCACGGTGGCCGGGTCGAAGAGGGAGGTGGCGTACTCGACCAGGCCGAGCAGGGAGCCGTCGCCCTGGCGCTGGAGCACGAAGGTGAGGTCGGTACGGGCGCTGCGCCAGGCCCCGCGGAAGGCCTCGATGTCGCCCTCGGCGGCGGCCGTGCCGGTCCGGCCCTCCTCGTGGAGGTCGAACATGACCTGGTAGAGGGGGGTGCGGCCGGGGTCGCGGGCGTCGTCGAGCTCGGCGACGAGGCGGTCGAAGGGCAGGTCCTGGTGGGCGAAGGCGCTGCGGGCGGTGTCCCGGACCCGGATCAGCGCCTCCTCGAAGGTGGCGTCGGCCGGGGCGTCGCAGCGCATCACCAGCGTGTTCAGGAAGAAGCCGACGACGTCGGCGACCTCCGGCCGCTCCCGGCCGGCGACGGGCACGCCGACCGGCACGTCCCACTGGCCGGTGAGCCGGGCGACGAGCGTCCCGAAGACGGTCAGCAGGGTCTGCTGGAGGGTGGCCCCGTGGCCGCGCCCGAAGGCGGCGGCCCGGTCGGCGAGTGCGGCGGGGACGGTGAACACGTGGGCGGCGCCGACGCCGTCGCGGACGGCCGGACGGGCCCGGTCCGCGGGCAGGTCGGCGGGGACGGACCCCTCCAGGGCCCGCTTCCAGTGGGCCAGTTCCCCGGTCGCGGCGGATCCCGTCAGGCGGCGGCGCTGGTGGACGGCGTGGTCGGCGTACTGGACCGGCAGGGCGGGGAGCTCGGCGTCGGTGCCGTGGTGCGCGGCCTCGGCGAGGGCCAGCAGGTCGCGTTCCAGGACCACCGAGGACCAGCCGTCGCAGGCGATGTGGTGGATGGACAGGACCAGGTGGAGGGAGCCGGCGCCGCGGACGGTCAGGGCCCGCCAGACGGGCCCGTTCTCCAGGTCGAAGGGACGGCTGAACTCGTCCTCGATCAGGACGTTGCGTGCCTCGGCGGTCTCGGCGCGGGTGGCGCGCAGCTCGACGCGCGGGGTGGGGTCGGCGATCTGGACCGGCTCGGTGCCGCGCAGGACGTAGCGGGTGCGCAGGATCTCGTGGCGGACGGCGAGTGCGTGCAGGGCCGCCGCGACGGTGTCGTCGGCGTAGGCGGGCGGCAGGGTGATGAAGACGGGCGCGTTCCACTCGGCGCTGCCGGGGCGCATCCGGTCCATCAGCCACAGGCCCTGCTGGCCCGGCGAGAGCGGCAGTCCCGCTCCGCCGCGGGGCACGGGCCGGACGGCGTCGTCGGCGGTGGCCGGGGCGGCGTCCGGGGTGGCGGTGCCCGCGAGGGCGGGGGCGTCGGCCAGCAGGGCGGCCTGCGACTCGACGGTGGTGGCGGTGAACAGGGCGCGCAGCGGGACCGTGGTGCCGGAGGCGGCGGTCAGGGCCTGCGCCAGCCGGCTCAGCAGCAGGGAGGCCCCGCCGAGCTGGAAGAAGTCGTTGGTGGCGCCGATCCGGGCGGCGGGGATGTCCAGGAGGGCGGCCCACTGCTCGGCGACGACCCGCTCGGCCGGAGTGCGTACGGGGACGTGCGCGGTCTCCGCCTCGGCCGCCGCGGAGGCGGGCTCGGGCAGGGCCGAGCGGTCGATCTTGCCGTTGGCGGTGAGCGGGAAGTCGGCGACGGGCACGTACACGGACGGGATCAGCGGGTCGGGCAGGGAGCGGCGCAGGAAGGTGCGCAGTTCCTCGGGGCGCAGCCGCTCGCCGCGGGAGCGGACCCAGGCGACGAGGCGGTGTCCGCCGTCGCCGTCGGGGACCGCGGCGGCGACGGCGCCGCGCACCCACGGGTGGGCGGCCAGCGCGGCCTCGACCTCGCCGGTCTCGATGCGGACCCCGTTGACCTTGACCTGGTGGTCGAGGCGGCCGAGGTACTCCAGGGTGCCGTCGGCCTGCCAGCGGACCCGGTCGCCGGTGCGGTAGAGCCGCTCGCCGGGCGGGCCGTAGGGGTCGGGGACGAAGCGTTCGGCGGTCTGGTCGGGGCGGCCCTGGTAGCCGAGGGCGAGGCCGATGCCCCCGGCGTGCAGTTCGCCGGGGACGCCGACCGGGACGGGCCGGCCGGCCGGGTCGAGGACGAGGGCCCGCATGTGGGCGATGGGCCGGCCGATGGGGACCGCGCCGGTCTCCTGCGCGGGGTCCCAGCGGTGCTCGGTGATGTCGACGGAGGCTTCGGTGGGACCGTAGGTGTTCCAGATCTCGGCGCGCGGGGCCAGTTCGGCGAGGGCCCGGCAGAGTTCGGCGTGCAGCGGCTCGCCCGCGCTGAAGATCAGGCGCAGGGCGGTGGCGCGCTCCCAGCCGGACTGTTCGGCCAGGCGCCGGTAGACGGAGGGGACGCCCTGGAGGACGGTCACCTTGTGGTCGCCGACGGCGCGCAGCAGCGCGGCCGGGTCGCGTTCGGCGTCCTGGGGGGCCACGGCCACCGCTCCCCCGCTGATCAGCGGGGAGAAGAGCTCCAGGCCGGCCGCGTCGAAGCCGACGGTGGTCTTGAGCAGGAAGCGGTCGGCGGGGCCGAGCTTGTGCCGGTGGGCCAGCCAGCGCACCCGGTTGGCGATGCCGGCGTGCGGGACGAGGACGCCCTTGGGGCGGCCGGTGGAGCCGGAGGTGTGCAGGACGTACGCGGGCCGGGCCGGGTCGGGGGCGAGCGGGAAGCCGGCGGCCTCCGCGGCGGAGGCGGAGTCGGGGGCGTCGGCGACGTCCAGGACGGTGAGTCCGGCGGGCAGGCGGGCGGCTGTGCCGTGACCGGCGAGGACCACGGTGGCGCCGGCGTCCTGAAGGACCAGCGCGAGCCGGGCCTCGGGGTAGGTCGGGTCGAGCGGGACGTAGGCGCCGCCGGCGAACCAGACGCCGAGCAGCGCGGCGATCAGCTCGGGGCCGCGCGGCAGGCAGACGCCGACGAAGTCGCCGGGCGCCACTCCGCCGGCCCGCAGGGCGGCTGCGTAGCGGGCGGCGTGGTGCTCCAGGTCGGCGTAGGTCCAGTCGGCCCCCGTGGTGGCGAGGACGGCGGGGGCTTCGGGGGTGCGGGCGGCCTGGGCCCTGAACAGGCCGGGCAGCAGCAGACGGCCGGGGGCGGATCCCGACTGCGTACGGTCGTTCACGTTCTCTCCTTCATCGGGATCGGGGGTGGCGTCGGCCGCTTCCCGGGGCCGGGGCGCCCGGGTGGCCCGCACGTCCGGGTGGTCAGGCGGCGGAACCCGCGGACATCCGGCGGCGCAGGCTCGCGGGGCGCAGGTCGGTCCACAGTTCGGTGATCCGGGCGAGGCATTCCTCGCGGGTGCCCTCGGTGCCCTCGGCGTGCCAGCCGGCGGGCAGGTCGCGGTCGGCCCACCAGATCGAGTACTGCTCCTCGTCGTTGAGGACGACGCGGTGGACCGTGTCCGCCTGGTTCTCGTTCTGCTGTTCGCTCATCGCTGTTCCCTTCGCGTGGTCAGGTGCCGCCATCCTTGAAGAGGGCGCTATCGATGCCCTATCGAGCGCATATACGTGCCGGAACGCGGCAGGGCCCCCGATGCCTGTCGGCTTCGGGGGCCCTGCGGTGTGCGGGTTGTGGCGGGTCAGGCGGCGGCGCCGCTCAGGCCGGTGCCGGCGGTGCCGGGAGCGCCCTGGGGGAGGGTCGGGAAGGCGGCCTCGAAGGCGGCCTCGACATCGTGGCCGAGGATCCAGCCGACGTCCGCGGCGGCCTCCTTGACGCCACCGGGCCGGCCTCCGGCGCCCGGGGCGGGACGGCCCGTGCGCGATCCGAGCTGGACCTTCGTGGTGTGCGGGCGGCGCAGCGACTCGTAGCGCTCCAGGGCCTCGGCGACGCCCCGCGCGTCCTCGTCCGCGCGGGCGAGGCACAGGGCGAGCGCCACGCCGTCCTCGACGGCCTGGTTGGCGCCCTGTCCGTGGTGGGGCAGCATCGGGTGGGCCGCGTCCCCGAGCAGGGTCGCCCGGGAGGTGCTCCACCGCTCCAGCGGGGCCCGGTCGTAGAGGGCCCAGCGGCGGACCTCGCCCGCGGCGCCGACCAGTTGGCGCACCTCGGGCGTCCAGCCGGTGAGGACGGCGTCCAGGTCGGCCCGGTCGCCGGCGCTGGTCCAGGACTCGGCGTCGCCCTCGTCGGCGGGGGTGACCACCACGTACGTGAACTGCCTTCCGCCGCTGACCGGGTAGCACAGCACCCGGGACTCGGGGCCCGCGAACATGTACATCCGGCCCGGGTCCAGCGAGGGCACGTCCGCCGCGTCCACCAGCCCACGCAGCGCGCTGTTGCCGGAGTACACGGGGGCGTCCGCGCCGGCCACCGCGCGGCGCACCGCCGAGTGGACCCCGTCGGCGCCGACCAGGACGTCGGCCCGGCCCGTGGTGCCGTCGGCGAACTCCAGGAGCACCCCGTCGGGGGCCTCCTCGTGGCGGACGAGCTCCTTGCCGGTGCGCACCCGCTCGCCGGGCACCAGTCCCGCGAGCATCCGGTGCAGGTCGCCGCGGTGGACGGTGAGGTAGGGGGCGCGGAACTGCCGCTCCCAGGCCTCGCCCATCTCCTGTACGGCGACCCGCGCGCCGTTGTGGAAGGCCCGGACCTCCAGGGCCTCGGGGCGGACCGCCAGCTCGGCCAGGCGCGGGCCGAGGCCGAGGCGCTCCAGCAGCCGGGTGCCGTTCGGGCCCAGGTGCATGCCCACGCCCTGCTCGCGCAGGGCCCCGCCCCGCTCGTACACGGTGACGTCCAGGCCCCGGGCGTACAGGGCCGCGGCGGCGGTGAGGCCGCCCAGACCCGCGCCGATCACGGCGACTTCGAGGCTCACCGGTACTCCCAGGCACTCTCGAAGGAGTCGAACTCGTCGGCGGAGTCGAAGGATCCGAAGTCCGCGCCGGCTCCGCCCGCGGAGCCCAGGGCCAGCAGTGCCTCCAGTTCCCCCGCGCCCGCCAGCTCCACGTCGGCGACGCGGGTGTCCGGCTCGGCGACGGCGGCCGCCAGCATCCGCTCGTACCCGTCGGCGAAGCGCGCGACGGTCTCGCGGTCCAGCACGTCCGTGTCGTACGAGAAGACCGCGGTGACCCCTTCGGGGGTCTGCTCGATGCGCAGGAGCAGGTCCAGCTGGCCCTCCTGCTGCGGGACGTCGATCAGGGCGATGTCCAGCCCGGCGTACGGGACGGACGGTCCCTCGGCGGCGCCCGGCGCGACGTTCGGCACGGGCGGCTCCATCCGGTCCATCTGGACGAGGAACAGGGCGGTGCGGAACACCGTGGCCCGGGGGAAGGCCAGCGCGCACGGGTAGCGGACGCCCATCATGCCGCCCATCACCCGCTGCCCGGCCTGCTCGGCCGCGCTGCGGAAGGTGGAGCCGGCGGTGAAGTCGGCCCGTACCGGCATGGTGTTGAGGAAGCAGCCGATCACGTCCCGCTGCGCGCGGCCCATCCGGCTGGTGGCCGGGACCCCGAGGACGAAGGCCTCCTGGCCGGTCCAGCGGTGGGTCAGGGCCTGGAAGACGCCGAGGAGGTAGGCGAAGGGGGTCACCCCCGCGACGGCGGCGGCCGGGGCCAGGGCGGCGGCGCTCTCCGCGGCCAGCTGCCGCACGACGGTGCCGCCCCGGTAGGAGCGCAGCGCGGGCCGGGGCCGGTCCAGGGGGAGTTCGGCGGCGGGGGCCCGCCCCACCGACTCCTGCCACAGCTCGGCCGCCCGCAGGCCCGAGGCGGAGGCGGTGTAGCGCAGCTCCTCGGCGGCGTGGTCGGCGTAGGAGCCGGGGATGGGCCGCCAGCGGGGTTCCTGCCCGGACGCGAAGCCCTCGTAGGCGTCGAGGACGTCGCGCACCAGCAGCCAGCGCGAGGTGAAGTCGCTGACGATGTGGTGGGCGGAGGTGACCAGCGCCCAGTCCTCGTCGGTGTTGCGCAGCAGCACCACGCGGAAGGCCGCGGACTCCAGGCGGAAGGGCTGGGCCCCGGCCTCCTCGGCGGCCCGGTGCAGGGCCTCCTCGCCGGCGCCGTCGAGGTCGCGGAACTCCAGCCGGACCAGGGGCTGTTCGCCCACGGTGCGGCGGACCCCTTCGGCGTTCTCGGTGAACACCGAGCGCAGCAGCTCCTGGCGGGCGCCGACGGCGGTGACGGCGGCGTCCATGGCGGCGGGGTCGACCCGGCCGCGCAGCCGCAGCGGCATGACGATGTTGTAGGCGGAGGCCTCGGGGGAGACCCGGTAGGCGGTCCACATGGACTGCTGGATCGCGGTCAGGGGCAGCGCCCGCACGGCGCCGGGCCCCTCGGCGGCGGTGTCCGTCACGGCGGTCACGGCGGTCATCCGCAGCCTCCCGCGTGGCTCATGTCCGTGGTGCGCCCGGCGCCGACCACCGCGAGCTCCGTCTCGGCGGGCTGCGCGGCGGGGGCCGCGGGGGCGGCGTCCCCGAAGGAGGCGGCGAAGGCGGCCACCCGGTCCAGGCCCCAGTAGGGCTCGCTGCCGTTGACGAAGAACGGGACGCCGAAGACCCCGTCGCGGTGCACGTCCAGCAGGGCGGCGACGGCCCGCTCGCGCAGCTCCGGGCTGTCGGTGGCGGCGGCCACCGCGTCGGCGTCGAGGCCGGTCTCCACGGCCAGTTCGAGGATGGTCGCGGGGTCGCAGATGTCGCGTCCCTCCAGCCAGCGGGCCCGGCCCGCGCGGGCCACCCACTCCCGGCCCAGGCCCGCGTCCACGGCGAGGAACCAGGTCAGGTGGGCCGGCTCCCACCACGGCGCGCGGTCGGCCGGCCAGGTCAGCGCCAGCCCGCGCTCGGCCGCGAGGCGGCGTACGTCACGCAGGATGTAGAACTGCTTGGCGCGGGTCATGGGGGTGTACGGGAACTGCCCGCCGGCCTCGTCCAGCAGCTTGGCGCTGGTCTCGTCGGGCTCCCAGAAGGGGCGCCATTCGACCTGGTCGAGCAGACCGGGGTGCTCGCGCTCCAGGTCGTGCAGGACGAAGAAGTTGTAGGGGCTGCGCAGGTTGAAGTAGAACCGGGGCGGTTTGGCGGCACGGCCGGCCATGTCGAACTCCTCTGTGAATCAGGCTGGTCGGACTGGTGGGGGCCGGTCAGACGACCAGACCGCCGTCGATGTGGAAGACCTGTCCGGTGATGTACGCGGCGCGGTCGGAGGCCAGGAAGGACACCAGCTCGGCGACCTCGTGGGCCTCGCCGAAGCGGCCCAGCGGGATCCGGGACGTCATCTCCTTGGCGTGCTTCTCGGACAGGCCCCCGACCATGTCGGTGGCGATGAATCCGGGGGCGACGGCGTTGGCCCGCAGGCCGCTGCGGCCGGACTCCTTGGCCAGGGCCTTGGTGAAGCCGATGATCCCGGCCTTGGTCGCGGAGTAGTTGCTCTGCGTGGCGTTGCCGGCGGCGGCGACCGAGGAGAGGGTGATGATGGTGCCGCGGCGGCGCTTCATCATCGGGAAGGCCAGCGCCTTGGCGAAGTTGAACGTCCCGTCGAGGTTGGTGCGGACCACCGCGTCCCAGTCCTCGTCCTTCATCATCGCGAGGTGGCCGTCGCGGACGATGCCGGCGGCGGTGACCAGCACCTCCACCGGGCCCAGTTCGGCCTCGGCCTGCGCGGTGAAGGCCCGGACCTGCTCGCGGTCCGTGACGTCCACGCGGCGGGCCAGCACCCGCGCCCCCAGCTCCCGGGCGGCCTTCGCGGCGAGCTCGGCGGCCTCCTCGTTGGACTGGTAGCAGAAGGCCACGTCGTGGCCGTCCCGTGCCAGGGTCTCCACCACGGCCCGGCCGATGCCGCGCGAGCCGCCGGTGACGAGGGCTACCGGCCTCGGTGTCTCGGACATGGATAGATGCCTCTCTCTTCGGGACGCGGGTGCGCGCGTACGCGGGTAAGCGCGGGGGATGGGGGGATGGTGCGCGGGGTGCGGTACGGGGCCGGGGGGCGCGGTGGCGTGCGCCCCCCTCGCCGGTCTCAGCCGAGCCGCAGCAGGGTGGCTCCGACGGTGCCGTCCCGGTCCAGGGCGGTGACCAGCGCGAGCCGGTCCACCAGGGCGGGGTCCGCACCGGCGTGCGCCAGGACGGCGGCCAGCTGGAAGGCGGCCGAGGCGGCGGTCGCGTCGCCGACGAGCGGGCGTACGGCGATCCGCTCGCCGCCGATCCCCTCCAGCGCGGACTCCTCCTGCTTGCCGAGCTGCCCCGGCGGGGTGCCCGGCGCGATCAGGGCGACTTCCTCGGGGCCCACGCCCGCGTCGGCGAGCACCTCGGCGACGCAGCGGGCCAGCGCGGCCCCGGCGCGTCCGCTCTCCGGGAAGGCCCGGAAGCGGGAACCGAGGACGGTGGCGAGCACCCGTCGGCCTCCCTCGCGGGCGGCCTCCCCGCTCTCCAGCAGGAACAGCGCGGCGCCCTCGCCGAGCGGGTCGGCCTCGGCCCCGCCGTGGTCGGCGACCCGCTCCAGGCGGGCCCGCTGGACGGAGAACTCCTCGGCCGCGCCGGCCAGCAGCGCGTTGGCGTGGCCGCCGCGCAGCAGCCGGGAGGCGTAGTTCAGGGCCAGCAGGCCGGTGGCCGAGCCGCCGGAGACGGTGACGTTGGGGCCCTTGAGGGTGTGCCGGATGGCGCTCTGGCCCGTCGGGCAGTTCATCACCGTGTTGGGGAACCGGGCCGGGTCGACGAGGTAGGGCTTCTCCCCCGTCAGGGCGTCCCGGGTGAAGTCCATGATGGACTGGACGCTGCCGGAGGTGCCGAGCACCAGCCCGGTCTTCTCCGGGTCGGCGGCCAGGCCCTGGCCGAAGTCCTCCAGGAGCTCGCCGACGGTGACGACGGCGATCCCGGTGGCCCGGTCCATGGAGCGGGTGCCCTTGCGGCCGAGCACGGCCTTGATGTCGAAGCCCGGGACGAGGCCCGCTTCCCCGTAGGGGACCGGCCACTGCCCGCCGTCGACGGCGGAGGTCGCCGTGGTCCCGGCCAGGAGTCCCTCGGCGAAGGACCGGCGGCCCAGGCCGTACGGGGAGGTCACGGCCCAGCCCGAGATGACGAGCCGGCGCTCGCGGGGCCGCGCCGCTGCTGTTTCCGTCATGCGACTGCGCTCCTGTCTTCCCAGTGGCCGAGGACGAGGACGGCGTTGTTGCCGCCGAAGGCGAGTCCGTTGTTCTGCACGACCTTGAGGTCGGCTTCGACCGCCTCGTTCGGTACGCAGTCCACGCCGCACTCGGGGTCGGTGGTGCGGTGGTTGATGGTCGGCGGGATGAATCCCTCGCGCAGGGCGAGGGCGCAGGCCGCCGAGGCCAGGGCGCTGGCGGCGCCCATGGTGTGGCCGATCATCGACTTGATGGAGACGGTGCGCGGCAGGTCCTCGCCGAACACCTGACGGATCGCGCCGACCTCGGTGACGTCGTTCGCCCTGGTCCCGGTGCCGTGCGCGGAGATGAAGTCCACGTCGGCGGGGGTGATCCCGGCGTTGGCGTGCGCCGCGGTGATGCAGCGGGCGATCGAGTCCCGGTCGGGGGCGACCGGGTGGCTGGCGTCGCAGGACAGGCCGTAGCCGAGGACCTCGGCGTAGATCCGGGCGCCGCGGGCCAGCGCGGACTCCAGCGACTCCATGAGCAGGATGCCGGCGCCCTCGCCCGTGAGGATGCCCTGCCGGTCGGCGTCGAAGGGCCGGCACACGTCGGGGGCGATGGTCCCGAGCCGGTAGAAGCCGGTGAACGTCTTGCGGCACAGGGCGTCGGCCCCGCCGCACAGGGCCATCTCCACGTCTCCGGAGCTGATCGCGTCGTAGCCGTAGCCGACCGCGTAGTTCCCGGCGGCGCAGGCGGTGGGGACGGTGACCGTCTCCACGTCCTCCAGGCCGAGTTCGCGGACGATGCCGGCGGAGAGCCGGCCCGGCCAGACGCGGCGGGCGACCACCGGGTCGAGGGCGTCCTCGTCCCCGGCGACCTGGAGCCCGGTGAGGTGGTCCAGGTCGCGGGACTCGCCGTCGGTGGTGCCGACCGAGACCAGGGAGCGCCTGGCCCGGACGTCCGCCTCGGTGAGACCGCCGTCGGCCACCGCCATCCGGGCCCCGGCGACCGCGAACTGGGCGGCCCGGCCGAGCTCGTCGGCCGGCAGCTCGCGCAGCCAGGCCTCCGGCTCGAAGTCGGTGATCTCGCAGGCGTTGGAGTGGGCGAAGCCGGTGGTGTCGAACGCGCTGATGGGCTTGGCCCCGCTGCGTCCGGCGCGCAGGCCCTCGGCGAAGGCGTCCACGCCCGTGCCGATGCTCGTCACGACACCGAGACCCGTGATCACCACCCGGTGCCGGGCAGCGGTCCGCTGCCCCGTCGCGGCCGTCTCGGTGGTCACTTGCCCTCGGCCTCCGCGATCACGGCGTAGACGCCGACCAGGTTGACCATGCGGCTGAGCTCGGACTGCTCCAGCGTGATGCCGAAGACCCGCTCCAGCGAGGCCAGGATCTCGATGGTGCGCAGGGAGTCCGCGTCGTGCTCCTCCTTGAAGAGGCTCGTCTCGGTCACCTCGTCGAGGTCGAGTTCGAGGATGTCGCAGACGATTTCCTTGATCTGCTCCTTGCGCCCGGCGTCGAGGGCGGGGATCTGGGTGGTCATCTGATGTTCCTCCAGGTGAAGGGCGGTCCGCGGCGGACCTGCCGGTGCCGTGCCGGGTGGGCGCCCGGTGGGTTTTCGGGGTGGGGGGCTGGCGGGGCCAGCGGTGGTGCGATGGTTCGATGGTGGGAGGGGCCGCTATCAGTGGCCTATATCCACCAGGTGCGGAGTGAGGCCCGCGGACCGGGGCTCCTTCCACAGGTGCGAGACCTCGCCGAACTGGCGGTACACCCAGGCGTCGTCGTAGATCGTCTCCAGGTAGCGGTCGCCGCCGTCGGGCAGGACGAGCACCACGTTCGAGCCGGGGATGATGTCGGGGGCGATCCGTTCCAGTGCCGCGACGACGGCCCCTGAGGAGCCGCCGGCGAGCACCGCCTCGTCACGGACGAGGCGCCGGCAGCCGACGACGCAGTCGAGGTCGCCGACGTGGATGACCCGGTCCGCGTCCGAGGGACGCAGCAGCCGGGGCACCACCGAGGCGCCGTGGCCCGGGATGAGCCGGGTGCGGCGCTCCTGCGGGCCGAAGAGCACGCTGCCGATGGCGTCCACGGCGTTGATCGTGGTGTTCATCCCGTGCCGGCGGATGTACTCCGCGCAGCCGCCCAGGGTTCCGCTGGTGCCCGCGGCCACGACGAGCTGGTCGACGCGGCCGTCGAGGGCCTCGGCGATCTCGCGCATCGTGTTCTGGTGGGCGATGGGGTTGAGGGGGTTGGAGTACTGGTCGGGCCAGTAGGCGTCGGGCGTCACGGCGACGAGGTCGGCCACCCGGCGGAGCCGGGCCGGCAGCAGTTCACCGGTGGCCGGATCGGGGTCGACGACGATCTCGACCTCGGCCCCGTAGGCCCGCAGGATCGCGACGTTCTGCCGGGTCGTCCTGGCGTCCACCACGCAGATGAAACGCAGTCCGAAATACCCGCAGATCTGGGCGAGCCCGATCGCGAGATTGCCGGAACTCGACTCGATCACGGTTGATTTTCCGGGTACGAGTTCCCCGGTTCTGATGCGCGCCAGCACCATGGAGAGTGCTGAGCGGTCCTTGATACTTCCTCCGGGATTGAACCGCTCCACCTTGGCGAACACCCGCGAGCCGAGGCCCGGCAGCAAACGCTCCAGTTCGATGAGCGGAGTTCCTCCCACGGTGGAGAGGATTCCCTTCGTCCCTTCTTCGTACGGCATCTGATGCAGCCATCCTCTGCTGGGAGTTGCGGGGTGCGGATACAGCGTGATTGAGATTCGGCCAATCCGCTATATCGACGCCATACGGCCGGTTATAGGTGGCGCATAGTCGATGGCCTGAATCTCTTCCACATCGCACCACGGAAGTCCCCCATGAAGACGGAAGAGAGAGTCCCTCACATGACCGGCACCGACTCGCGCATTCAGAAAGTCGTCATCCTGGGCGGCGGAACCGCCGGCTGGATGACCGCCGCCTATCTCGGCAAGGCCCTCCAGGGCACGGTGGACATCACGGTCCTGGAGGCTCCGGCGATCCCGCGGATCGGTGTCGGTGAAGCCACCGTCCCGAACCTGCACAAGGTCCTCTTCGAATACCTCGGCATCGCCGAGGAGGAGTGGATGCGGGAGTGCAACGCCAGCTTCAAGATGGCCGTCCGCTTCGTCAACTGGAGAACCGGCGGCCAGGGCGAGCCGAACGCGCGGGAGCTGGAGAACGGCGGGCCGGACCACTTCTACCACCCGTTCGGCATCCTGCCGGACAGCGACAACGTCCCGATGTCGCACTACTGGGCCAAGCGGAAGCTGGAGGGCCAGACCGAGGAGCCGTTCGACTACGCGTGCTTCCGCGAGCCCCCGGTCATGGACGCGAAGAAGTCCCCGAAGTGGCTCGACGGCACCCCGTCCACCCGCTACGCCTGGCACTTCGACGCGGCCCTGGTCGCCGACTTCCTGCGCCGCTTCGCCACCGAGAAGCAGGGCGTCAACCACGTGCAGGGCGAGATGACCCGCGCGGAGAAGGACGAGCGCGGCTTCATCAAGGCCCTCCACACCAAGGACGGCAGGGTCCTGGAGGCCGACCTGTTCGTGGACTGCTCCGGCTTCCGCGGCCTGCTCATCAACCAGGCCCTCGAAGAGCCGTTCATCGACATGAGCGACCACCTGCTGTGTGACAGCGCCGTCGCCACCGCCGTTCCGCACGACGACGAGGCCAACGGCATCGAGCCGTACACCTCCGCCATCGCGATGTCCTCCGGCTGGACCTGGAAGATCCCGATGCTGGGCCGTTTCGGCTCCGGCTACGTCTACTCCAGCAAGTTCACGACCAAGGAGGAGGCCACCAAGGAATTCAGCGCGCTGTGGGGCCTCGACCCGGAGACGACGAAGTTCAACCACGTGAAGTTCCGGGTGGGCCGCAACCGTCGCGCCTGGGTGAACAACGTGGTGAGCATCGGCCTTTCCTCCGCGTTCCTGGAGCCGCTGGAATCGACCGGGATCTACTTCATCACCGCGGCCATCTACCAGCTGGCGAAGCACTTCCCGGACCGCACCTTCAACCCGGAGCTGGCCAACAGCTTCAACCGCGAGATCGAGGTGATGTTCGACGACACCCGCGACTTCATCCAGGCGCACTTCTACTACGCGCCGCGCAATGACACCCCGTTCTGGCGGGCGAACAAGGAACTCACGCTGCCGCAGAACATCCAGGAGAAGATCTCCGCGTACAAGGCCGGCCTGGCGATCAACTCCCCGATCGCCGACGAGTCCACGTACTACGGGAACTTCGAGGCGGAATTCCGGAACTTCTGGACCAACGGCAGCTACTACTGCGTCTTCGCGGGCCTCGGCCTCGAACCGGACGCCCCCCTGCCGATCCTCGCGCACAAGCCCGATTCCGTGGCGGGCGCCGAGGCCATGTTCGGCAAGGTCAAGCAGGAGCAGGAGCACCTCCTCGACACGCTGCCGAGCACGTACGACTACCTGCGCAAGCTGCACGGCTAGTCCGCAGTCGCTTCCTCCCGGTGCGCAGGCCCGGAGCCGGCCCCTCCCTCCGGCTTCCGGGCCCGCGCCGCACCCCGATCCCCAGGAGTCCCCACAGATGTCCCGTACCTCCCAGCCCTCCCCGTCCCTGCGCGCCGATCAGTCCGACGGCGCGGCCGAAGCCGACATCCGCCCCCTGATGTCGGCGTTCCCGTCCGGTGTCTCGGTGATCACCACGATCGGCACGGATTCCGAGCCGCGCGGCATGACCTGCAGCTCCCTCGCCAGCGTGGCCCTCTCCCCGCCCACCGTCGTGCTGTGCCTGCGCACGCAGAGCCCGACCGTGCAGGCCGTGCTGGAGACCGGCCAGGTCGCCGTCAACCTGCTCCACGAGAACGCCCGTCCCGTCTCCGACCTGTTCGCCTCGGGCGCCCCGGACCGCTTCGCGCGGACCGAGTGGCGGCTCCCGCTGGGGGCCGGCGGCCCGCACCTGGCGGCGGCCTCGCACGCCGTCGCCGACGGCGAGGTGGTCAGGGCCGTCGAGTTCGGCGACCACACCGCGGTGTTCGTCCGGGTCACCCGGGTCTCGCTGCACGACGGGGAGGAGCCCCTGCTGTACGGCAAGCGCAGGTACGCCCGCTGGACCGATGCCACCGCCGTGCCCGGCCCGCCCGCCGCGGCCCCACCCCTGCCGGCGATACCCGCCCCGCCCGCCGCCGCCACGCCGGCCCCGTCCGCCCCGTTGACCGCGTCGGCCCCGTCGGCCGCGTCGGCCGCGTCGGCACCCAAGGAGGCCGCCCGTGTCCGCCCGTGACCCGCTCCCCGACCTGCTGATCGCGATCCCCGCGGTCATCATCTCGTGCAAGGCCGGCGCGATGCTCTTCCGCCGCCTCGGTCAGCCGCCGGTGGTCGGCGAGATCGCCGTCGGCATCCTGCTGGGCCCCTCGCTCCTCGGCTGGCTGTGGCCCTCGGCCCAGACATGGCTGTTCCCCGGGACGGTCCTGCCGTTCACCGGGGCGTTCGGAAATCTGGGTCTGCTGGCGTTCATGTTCCTCGTGGGCCTGGAGCTGAACCTCTCCGCCCTGCGCGGGCACAGCCGTACGGCCATCGCCGTCAGCCAGGCGAGCATCGCGCTCCCTCTGCTCCTCGGCTCCGGGCTGGCCCTCCTGATGTACGACACGCTGGCCCCCAAGGGGGTCTCCAAGATCGCGTTCGTCCTGTTCATCGCGGTGTCCATGAGCATCACCGCGTTCCCGGTGCTGGCCCGGATCCTGACCGACCGGGGGCTCTACAACACCCGGATCGGCGCCCTGGCCATGGCCTGCGCGGCGGTGGACGACGTGACCGCCTGGTGCCTGCTGGCCGCGGTGGTCGCCGTCAGCACCAGCAGCTCCCCCATCGAGGCGGCCACCACGGCGGCCCTGGCGGCCCTGTTCCTGGCCTTCATGATCTACGCCGTCCGGCCGCTGCTGGCCAAGTGGGCGACGCGGGCCGCCCGTACGGTGGACTCCGTCGTGCTGGTCGTACTGTTCAGCGGGCTGTGCCTGTCGGCCTTCACCACGGACAAGATCGGCGTGCACGCCCTGTTCGGCGCCTTCGTCTTCGGCGTGATCACCCCGCGCGGCTCCCGGGTGATCGAGCTGTGCGCGGCCCGGCTGCGGGCCTTCACCATCCCGATCCTGCTGCCGCTGTTCTTCGTCAACACCGGTCTGCGCACCGACGTGGGGCTGGTGGTCGCCGACCCGATGATGTGGGTGTGGGCCCTGGCCGTCATGGTCGTCGCCTTCCTCGGCAAGTGGGGCGGCAGCACCTCCGCGGCGCGGGCCACCGGCCAGTCCTGGCGGGACGCCATGTCGATCGGCGCCCTGATGAACTGCCGCGGTCTGACCGAGCTGGTGGTGCTGAACCTGGGGCTGGAACTGGGGGTGATCGGGCCGGACCTGTTCACCATGCTGGTCCTGATGGCCCTGCTCACCACGGCGGTCACCAGCCCCGCGCTGTCCTGGATCCGCCGGAAGGTGCCACGGGGCACGGAGGCCGACGACACGGCCGACGGTCCCCTGGCACACGATCCGGTGCAGTTGCCGGCCCAGGCCGCCGCGGTCTCCTGAGGCGTACCCCACCGGGACCCGCTCCCGCACCCGCACCCGTTCCCTGACCGCGACCCGCCGTGCGGCCGTACCGTCCCCCTCCCAGGGACCGGTACGGCCGCACGCCCGTGTTTCGCGCGTCATGCCCGCCCTACGTGTCCACCGCTCACCGCCCCGCCGCGGCGAGCGGTGCCCCGGCGTGTCCGGCGGCGGCCCGCACCCAGCGGTCCAGCACCGCTTCCGCGGCCCCCGAGTCGAGGGCCTCCGCCGCCACGGCGACGGCTTCCCGCAGCCGCTCGGTGACCCCGCGCCCGCCCGCCGGCCCGGCGGCGGCCAGCGCGGCCCCCGCCGACAGCAGCACCGCGTCGCGGACCGGGCCCCGCTCCCCGCCGGCGAACAGCCGTCGGGCCACCTGCGCGTTGTACGCGGCGTCGGCGCCCCGCAGGGCGTCGGCCGGGGCGAACGCGATGCCGAGGTCGCGGGGGTCGAAGGATTCCTCCCGGACCCTTCCCCCCTCGACGCTCAGCACGGTCGAGGTGCTGGTGACGCTGAGCTCGTCGAGCCCGTCGTCCCCGCGGAACACCAGGGCGCTCGTGCCCCTGCGGGCCAGCACCCCCGCGATGAGCGGGAGCAGCCGCGCGTCGGCCACCCCGACCGCCTGGGCGGTCGGCCGGGCCGGGTTGGTCAGCGGCCCGAGGGCGTTGAAGACGGTCGGGATCCCCAACTGCTTGCGCACCGGCGAGGCGTGCCGCATCGAGGGGTGGAAGTCGGGGGCGAAGCAGAAGGTGATCCCCGCTTCCTCCACCAGCGCCGCGACCCGGGCCGGCGGCAGGCGCAGGGTGACCCCGAGCGCCTCCAGCACGTCCGCGGATCCCGAGGCCGAACTCGACGCCCTGTTGCCGTGCTTGACGACCCGGGCCCCGGCGCCGGCCGCGACGATCGCCGACATGGTGGAGATGTTGACCGTACGGGCGCCGTCGCCCCCCGTGCCGACCACGTCGACCGTGGCGCCGGGCACGTCGAGGGTCACCGCGTGGTCGAGCAGGGCACGTACCAGACCCTCCAGTTCGCCGACCGTCTCCCCCTTGCCGCGCAGGGCGACCAGGAAGCCGGCGAGCTGGGCGTCGGTGGCCTCGCCGCGCATGACCTGGTGCATGGCCCAGCCGGTGTCGGCCTGAGCGAGGTCCCGGCCGGCGAGGAGGGTCTCCAGCAGCGTGCTCCAGTTGCGGTCCATCAGTGCCATTCTCCGGATTCGGACGTGGTGGTGGGAACGGGGACGGGCGTGGCACCCGGGGTGCCGTCGGCGGTGATGCTGACCGGGGCGGCGTCGGATCCCTCTTCGGCGATCTGCACTCCGCCGGCCACGGCCACGGCCACGGCGATGGCGATGGTGATCCGCTTGACCTGGGTGCGCCACGTGTTCTGCATCTCGGTTCTTCTCCCCCGTTGAGTCCCACTTGAGTTCCGGTCTGTTCCGGTGAGAAGAACACTAGGAAGGAGCGGCTTCGAGCTGATATCGCTCTGCTTCCAGGGCCTGGCACATTTCGATAATGACGATATAACTGCTGGTCAGATGGTGCCCCGATGTCGATAACGAGCATCGGGGCACCGCTTGACCAGCGGACCGGGGCCGCTGGAGGACCGCTTGAGGACCCGTCGCGGCCCGGTCGGCGATAAAGCCGGAAGCGGAGGCTCAGCGTTCCCGGTACATCTCGGCCACCAGGAAGGCCAGATCCAGTGACTGGGTGCGGTTGAGCCGCGGGTCACAAGTGGATTCATAGCGTTCGCTCAGCCCGTCCAGGCTCACTTCCTCACCGCCGCCCACGCATTCGGTGACATCGCCCCCGGTGAACTCCAGGTGCACGCCCCCGGGATGCGTCCCGAGCTCGCGGTGGACCTCGAAGAAGCCCTTCACCTCGTCGACGATGTCGTCGAAGCGGCGGGTCTTGAGCCCCGACGGCGCCTCGAAGGTGTTGCCGTGCATGGGATCGCTGACCCATGCCACCGGCGCCCCCTCCGCGGCCGTCTTCTCCACCAGCACGGGCAGCCGCTCGCGGACCTGCCCGGCGCCCATGCGGACGATGAACGTGAGCCGGCCGGGCTCCCGTTCGGGGTCGAGCCGGTCGATCAGCCGCAGCACCGTGTCGGAGTCGGTGGTCGGGCCGAGTTTGACCGCGATCGGGTTGGCGATCTTCGAGAAGAACTCCACGTGGGCCCCGTCCAGGTCCCGGGTGCGTTCCCCGATCCACAGCATGTGGCCGCTGCCCGAGTAGCGCCGCCCGGTCGTCGGGTCCTCACGGACCAGCGGTTCCTCGTACTCCAGCAGCAGTCCCTCGTGGCTGACGAAGAACTCCACGGCGTGCTGGATGCGTTCGTCGGCCCCGCAGGCCCGCATGAAGTTGAGGGCCTGGTCGATCTGGGTGGCGAGGGCCGAGTACCGCTCGCCGACGGGTGAGCGGGCCACGAAGTCCTGGTTCCAGGCGTGTGCCTGGCGCAGGTCCGCGTAGCCGCCCGTGGTGAAGGCCCGTACGAGGTTCAGCGTGCCGGAGGCCGCCTGGTGCATCCGCAGCAGCCGGCCGGGGTCCGGTTCCCGCTCGCCCGGTTCGAAGGGGAAGCCGTTGACGGCGTCGCCCCGGTAGGCGGGCAGGGTCACCCCGTCGCGGGTCTCGGTGGGCTTGGAGCGGGGTTTGGCGTACTGGCCCGCCATCCGCCCGATCTTCACGACCGGCACGGAGGCGGCGTACTGGAGGACGAGCGCCATCTGGAGCAGGGTGCGCACCTTGCGGCGTACGGAGTCCTCCCGCACGTCCGCGAAGGTCTCGGCGCAGTCCCCGCCCTGGAGCAGGAAGGCCTCCCCTCTGGCGACGGCGCCGAGGCGCGCCTTCAGCTGCTCGCACTCGGCGGCGACGACGAGCGGAACGCTGTCGCGCAGTTGCGCCCGTACGGCGTCCAGGGCCGCTCTGTCGGGCCACTCGGGCTGTTGTGCGGCGGGCAGGGCCCGCCAGGAATCCACGTGGTCCACGAAATGCTCCTTTGTCACCCGGCGAGGGCGTCTGCGGGCTGGGTCCGTGCGGTGGTGAGGAAGTTCTCCAGGAGCCGCATGCCGCCGACCGTGGTGATCGACTCGGGGTGGAACTGGACCCCTTCGACGGCGAGGGTGCGGTGGCGCAGTCCCATCACGTAGCCGTCGTCCACGGCGTGCGCGGTGGCGATCAGCTCCTGCGGCAGGGGTTCGGCGACGATGAGCGAGTGGTAGCGCGTGGCGGTCATGGGGGCGTCGAGCCCGGCGAAGACCCCGGCGCCGTCATGGGCGACCTCGCTGGTCTTGCCGTGCTTGAGCCGGTCCGCCACCTGCACGCGGCCCCCGTAGGCCAGGCCTACGGCCTGGTGACCGAGGCAGATGCCGAGCAGCGGCACCCGCCCGGCGAAGCGGTGCACCAGCTCGACGTGGCCCGACTCGGCGGGGTGTCCCGGGCCGGGGCCCAGGACCACGGCGTCCGGCAGCCGCGCGGCGAGCTCGTCGGGGCTCCGGGTGCGGGAGCGGACGACCTCGGTGGTGGCGCCGAGGGTGCGCAGGTACTGGTCGATGATGTGGGTGAAACTGTCGTACGCGTCGACGAGCAGGACCTTCACGGGAGCAGCTCCTCACCGGTGAGCGCCCAGTAGGCGGCCCCCATCTTGTGCAGGGTCTCGCGCCACTCGGCGGCGGGCGAGGAGTCCGCGACGATGCCGGCGCAGCTCTGGGTGGAGTACGTCGACCCGTCGTGGGTGACCGTACGGATGCACAGCGCCAGCCGGGACCAGCCGCGGACGTCGACCAGGCCGACGGCCCCCGCGTACATGCCCCGGGAATCGCTCTCCAGTTCGGAGATGATCTCCATGGCGCGGATCTTGGGGGCTCCGGTGACGGTTCCGGCGGGGAAGGTGGCGGCCAGCGCGGACCAGGTGTCCTCCCCCGGGGCGAGCAGGCCCTCGACCGTGGAGACCAGGTGGAAGACGTGCGAGAAGGTCTCGACCGTCATGACGTCGCGGGCGTCCAGGGTGCTGGGCAGGCTGACGCGGCCGATGTCGTTGCGGCACAGGTCGACCAGCATCACGTGCTCGGCCCGCTCCTTCTCACTGGCGAGCAGGGCCTCGATCCGGGGCCCGTCCACCGCCGGGTCCCCGCTGCGCGGGGTGGTGCCGGCGATGGGACGCATGACGATCCGGTCGCCCTCGGTGCGGAAGAGCACCTCGGGGCTGGCGCCGATCAGCGTGGAGCCGTCGCGGGGGACGAGGTACATGTACGGGGAGGGGTTGCGCGCGCGCAGCCGGCGGTAGACGTCCGCGGGGGTCAGCGCCGTGTCGACCTCGATGCGGTGACCGATCTGGATCTGGTAGATGTCGCCGACGCCGATGTGGCGCAGGCAGCGTTCGACGTTGCCCAGGAAGGCGGCCTCGTCCGTGCTGTCGCGGACTGCCAGCGGGGCGGGGGCCCCGGGGGCCCGGCCGGCCGGCTCGGCCATGCCGGCCGTCAGCCGTTCGACGATCCCGGCGAGGTCGGTGCGGGCGGCGGGGCCGCCGTCGGGGCCGAAGGCCTCGCTCCGGGCCGCCAGCCGGACGGCGGTGCCGGCGTCCAGGTCGTACCAGACGGTGTCCTGGAACAGGGTCAGGACCAGGTCGGGGGCCTCGTCGCCGGAGCCGTCGCGGGCGGGGAGCTCCTCCATGTACCAGGCGGCGCCGTAGCCGATGGTGGCGAGGAAGCCGAAGGCGTACTCGGGGCGGGTGCTGTCGACGTCGAAGGACGCCTGCACGGACCGCAGTACGTCCCAGACCTGGCCGGGCCGCTCGAACAGCCGGTCTCCGCCGGGTCCTTCGACCAGCCCGAGCCGGTCGGCGACCGCGGACAGCTCGGCCAGGACGGGGGCCACGCCGACGGCGGAGATCCGCCCCGGGTGGATCCGCAGCTCGGCGAGCCGGCCGAAGCCGACGACGGCCGAGTTCCCGTCGAACTCGGGGCTCTCCAGGGACTCCAGGAGGAACACGTCCTCCCCGAACCGGGCGCGCAGCGCCTCGTAGAGCTCCATGGGCGGGTGCGGGTCGAGGGCGCTCTCCTCGATCCGGACGGGGAGGGGGCGCCGGCCGTGGTCGGCCGGCGCCCGAGTGGTGGTGTCGAGCAGTGTGGTCACCGGTTCACTTTCCTCGGGTGGCTCGGGGCCGTGGTGGGGGCGGCCGTGGGGGATTGCGGGGAGCGGGAGGCCTCAGCCGTAGCGGCGCATCTCGTGGAAGAAGTCCTCGACGACGGCCAGCCGGCCCTGCGCGTGGAGGGTGTCGTAGATGTGCCGGCCGACCGCGAGGTCGAGCACGCCGAGGCCGAAGGGGGAGAAGAAGACGGGCTTGTCCTCGGGGACGGGAAGCTTCCCGGAGAGCACGTCGTAGAGGGTGCCGTCGACGAACTCGCGGCTTCCGGTGAGCTGTTCGGCCAGGTGGGGGGAGGTGTCGGCCTTGAGGCAGTGCTCGATGTCGTCGACGACGTTGAAGCCGGAGAGGATCACCTCGGGCGACAGGTCGCGCAGGGAGACGTGCAGCACGAGCGGGTTGTGCCCGAACCACTGCGGGTCGGTGACGTGGGGGGTGCCCGCCACGGTCGCGAAGACGACCAGGTCGCTCTCGCGGATCAGCTTCTCGGCGCTGTCGTGGACGGTGACCGGTCCCTGCTCGCCGGAGCGGGTGAGGTAGTCGGCGAAGCCCTCGGCGTGCTCGGTGGACAGGTCGTGCACGCCGATCTCGTCGAACTCCCAGCCCGTGCCCGCCAGGTACTGGTGGATGAAGCGGGCGATCAGGCCGACGCCGAAGAAGCCGATCCGGCGCGGGCGGCGGCCGGCCGGGCTGAGCCGGTCGGCCGCCAGCGCGGCGGAGGCGGCGGTGCGGGCCGCGCTGATGATCGAGGATTCCAGGCAGGCGATCGGGTAGCCGGTCTGCGGGTCGTTGAGGATCAGTACGGCCGAGGCGCGCGGAATTCCTGCCGCCACATTCTCGGGGAAGCTGGAAATCCACTTCACTCCGTCGACCGGCGCCCCTCCCCCGATGGACGCCGGAAGCGCGATGATGCGCGAGGTCGGCCGGTCGGGAAAGCGCAGGAAATAGGACGGCGGATTCACCGTCCCGCCCTCACCGTGCACCCGATATGCGGATTCGATCAATCCGACCACTTCGGGCGCACGGCCGTCCAGGACTTCGTGCACCTGGGCGCCGGGGATCACGGCGAAAGAGGGCGCGCCGGTCGTACGTGACATCGCAGACTCCACAGCTCGGCAGTTTTCTCGTCTGCGATGACGCTAGGGATCCGCTTTATCGCCGGGTTATTGCACGCTTACGCGTTCTTCCCCGCACCCCCGGGCGCCGGCGCGCCGCCGGAACCCGGCCGGTCCAGCGCCCGCACCGCCTTCTCCTCCCACGGCGGGGCGCCGATGCCCTGGAAGATGCCGAGCGCGGCCCGCAGGTGCGCCTGCCCCTCCTCGTCGCGCCCGCTCCCCCGGTAGGCCTCGCCGAGCGCGAGCCGGATCTGTCCCTCGATCATCGGGCTCCGGGTGCGCCGGGCCGCCTCCAGGGCCTCCAGGAAGGTCCGCTCGGCCGCCTCGGCAGCGCCTGCCGAGTGCCGGGTCTGCGCCAGGCCCAGCAGCGCGTAGGCCTGCCCGAGCAGGTCGGACTTCTCCTCCACGATGCCCACCGCACGGGCGAAGGCCGCCTCGGCCTCCTCCAGCCTGCCCAGCTCCAGGTACGCGCTGGCCAGCCGGTACGCACCCTGCGCCAGGCTGCGGGAGACACCGCCCTGGATGGCCTCGGAGACCCGTACGGCGTCCAGGCCCAGCTCCACGGCGGCTTCCGGCTGGCCCTGGTCGAGGGCGAGCTGGGCCAGCCCGTTGAGCACGTAGGCCTCCGAGGCCCGGTCACCCGCCACGCGGAACACCGGGAGCGCCTCACCCAGCCGCTCCACGGCCCGGCCGTATTCCCCCCGGATCCGGTCGATGACCGCGAGGTTGCGCAGGACCAGGGCCCGGCCCACCGCGTCCTCGGCCCGCGCGTAGAGGTCGAGGGCCGTCTCGTGCCGCTCGGCGGACCGGTCGAGCAGCCGCAGCCGCAGGTCCAGGGCGCCGAGCTGCTGCTCCATCGCCGCCTCCCCGCGCAGGTTGTCCGCCCCGCGCGCCGCCTTCAGCGCGACTTCGCTGCACCGGCGCCAGTCCTCCAGGTAGTTCCGCGACTCGAACAGGACCGTCATCGAGGCGACCAGGTCCCAGGCGAGGTCGGACAGGCCCGTGCGGGCCGTCTGCTCGACCAGGGCGACCAGCGAGAGCCGCTCGGCCTCGTACCACTCCAACGGCGCCGCCAGGAGTTCCTCCAGCAGGACCGCGTCGATCTCCCGCCGGGGCACCTCGCTGTGCACGATGCCGTAGTCACCTCCGTACTCGCGCCGGTGCGCCTCCCCGGCGATGGTCAGGCAGGTCCGGAACACCCGGTCGCAGGCCGCCAGCCGGTCCTCCTCGCTCTCCTCCTCACGCGCCAGCTCGTCGGCGTAGAGCCGCATCAGGTTCTGGAAGCGGTAGCGCAGCTGCCCGGTGGCGTCGACGCCGACGACCTCCAGGAACTGGGCGTCCACGAGGTGCTCTATCAGCCGCTCGGCGTCGAGCACGTCCTGGTCCATCAGCGCCGCGCCGACCCACGCGGTGAAGTCCGGTACCGAGAGCAGCCCGAGGTAGCGGTAGAGCCGGGCCGCGTCCTTGTGCAGGTAGCGGTAGCTCAGCTCGAAGCTCGCCCGGACCTGGGACTCGCCCTGGCTGAGCTCGTCCAGCCGGCGCCGCCCGTCACTGAGCCGGGTCACCAGGTGCCGCACCGACCAGTGCGGCTTGGACGCCAGTCGGGCCGCGGCGATGCGCAGCGCCAGGGGCAGCCGGTCGCACAGCTCGACCAGCCGGGCCGAGTCCTCGGGTGCGGCCAGGATCCGGGCCTCCCCGACGATCCGGCCGAGCAGCTCGACGGACTCGTCCTCGGGAAGCACCCCGAGGTGGACCCGGGCCCGCGGGGGCCAGGTGACCAACTGCTCCAGCTGCTCCCGGCTCGTGACCAGGACGGTGCAGCCGCCGCTTCCCGGCAGCAGGGGCCGGATCTGTGCGAACGTGCGTACGTTGTCGAGCACCAGCAGCACCCGGCGTTCGGCCAGGACGCTGCGGTACAGCGCGATCCGGTCCTCCAGCCCGTTGGGCACCTCCTCGCTCTCCACCCCGAGGGAGCGCAGGAATCGGCTCAATATGTCCCCGGCGGTGGTCGGGGCGTGGTGCTCGTCATAACCGCGGAGGTCGGCGAACAGCCGCCCGTCCGGGTACTGTTCGGTAACCCGGTGCGCCCAGCGGACGGCGAGGCCGGTCTTGCCCACGCCCGCGACGCCCGTGATCAGCCCGACGGTGGGCGCGCGACTGTCCTCACCCTGCCCGTCCACCAGGGTGTCGAGGGCGATGAGTTCCTCCCTGCGTCCGGCGAAGCCGGGTACGTCGGGGGGCAGTTCGGAGGGCACGACGCGGTTGCGCGCCCCTAAGGCGTCGCCCGTCGCGTCGGCGCCGGCCGCGACAGGCGCCTCGTACGCCAGGGAGGGGTCGTCGCGCAGGATCGCGTCGTGCAGCTCCTGGAGCTCGGGACCCGGATCCATGCCCAGTTCGTCGATGAACTGGCGTCTCGCCTCCCGGAAGCTCTCCATCGCCTCGGCCCGCCGCCCGGATCTGTACTGGGCGAGGATGAAGTGGTAGCGGGTGCGTTCGCGCAGCGGGTGTTCCCGTACGGTAGCGGCCAGCTCCGGAAGCAGCAGCTGGTGCCGGCCGAGCTCCAGCTGGACGCTGGTCATCGCCTCGTAGGCGTTGATCCGGACTTCCTCCCAGCGGGCCGCCTCGTCCTCGACGAGCTGTCCGGTGACCCCGGCGAGCGCCGGTCCGCGCCACAGCGCCAGGGCCTCGGCGTAGCAGCGGGCCGCGTCGGCCGGACGGGCGTCGCGGACCGCGGTCTCGGCCTCGGCGACCAGCCCGGTGAAGGTGACCGTGTCCAGCGCGTGCCCCTCCGCACGCAGCAGGTACCCGGGGTGGGCGGTGACGATGACTTCCTCGGTCACGCCCTCGGTCTTGATGGCCTTGCGCAGGGCGGCGATGACGATGGCCACCTGCGTCCGCGCGGTGGCAGGAGGCCTGCCGTTCCAGACTACATCGACAAGTGTGTCAACTGGCACAATCCGCCCGGGACTCAGGAGCAGAAGGGCCAGAATCGTACGTTGCCGGGCACCTCCTACCAGAATCGGCCGCTCCCCCACGGTGGCCATAAGTGGACCAAGAATTCTGAAACTGAGCCGCTCACCCAATGGATCTCCCCCCGTCACCGACCGGGCCCGGCCAGCGGGAGCAGCCTACCTGTCTGTCGCTGACAGAAAAGATGCCTGACGCAAGCCAAGTGACTGATGAGACACCCTGACCGAAAGCTGATCGATCATCTCTGGATTGGCTGAAATTGACCCCTCGGAGCCATCCCGCCCTCCTCGCCAAGAGAACAATTTCAAGCCACACTCGACGAAACCGGAAGCTCCGCTTGACCCAGCACGGACAACGGCCCGGCTCCCACGAGTGGTCGCTCGTGGGAGCCGGGCCGTGCGCGGGGTGCCGTCAGTCGCGGGCCGGGGTCGGCGTCGGGGCGAAGCGGAGGGGGTGCTGCAGCGATTGCGGACCCCGGACCCGGGTCCCGAAGACCATCAGCTCGCACCCGGGCGCGACGCGGCAGTCGACCGCCCGGCCGTCGATGGTGTTGAACGCCGCCGAGACGAGGACCTCCTCGTCGAGCCTGCCCTGGTCCGTGGTGATCGGCGGACGGCCCCGGGCCCGGCAGCCGGCCTCCTCCGTGGCACCCGCGACGCACTCCATGACCGCCGAGTGGAACTGCGGCTCGTAGCCCCGCCCGGTGGCGTGCACGGACTGGCCGTCCACCAGCCCCTGGTCCGGGTCCACCCGGAACGTGGGCGCCGCCTCCGGTTCCCCGTGCGGCCGGAAGGCCAGCGGGACGGTGGTGAGGACGGCCCCGGTGATGTCGGTCAGCGCCAGCCGGCACGGATGGGCGGCGGTCGCGGTACGGCAGTCGAAGGTGCCGGCGCCGGTCGCGAGCTGCGCGTAGAGCTTCTTCGGGAACACCGGGAGCGTGCCGTCCGGAAGGACGCGGAACTGCCGGCCGGTGTCCGCGTCACAGGCACCGGCGACGGTGTCCGGGGCGCAGAGCTCGACCAGCACGTAGGCCTTGGCCGGCCCGCCCGTGACCGAGAACCCGACGATGTCCCCGTCGAGCAGCCCGCTCGTACGCTTCACGAGCAACCGCGGAGCCGCCGGCGCGGCCTGCGCGGTCCCCCCGAACCCCACCCCGGCCAACGCCAGCACCAGCGCGGCGCGGGCGAGTGACCCCCACAGCCTCATGCGTTCCCCCTCTGGTCGCCCTGTCCGGTCGCAGGCATCCTCCTGCCCGCGGCACCCCTCGACAAGGCCCAGAATTCGCCGCACGGCGGCCGCGCGCCCCCTACCGGTGGCCGGCCTCGGCCCCCTGCCGTCGCTCCACCGACGCGAGCGCCAGTACCGCGGCGGCCGCGGCGCTGATGCCGTGCCGCAAAGTGGCCTCCGCGGCCGGAGCGAAGTCCGCGGCGTGGTTGGCGGGCAGGGACTGCACCTTCTCCTGCGGTGAACCACCGGGAGCGGCGCGCCAGTCTGCGGCGCTCACACACCCGAGGAACCAGTACACGGTCGGGACGGCCGGGGTGGATCCGTGCGCGAAGAACGGAAAGTCCTCACCGGCCAGCATCGGCGGCGTGGACAGGACGCGCCGCGGGCCCAGCAGCGCCGTGTGGGCGGCGTGCACCCGCGCGGCAGCGGCCGGGTCGTTGATGTTCACGGGTGCCTTGGGTCCGACCGTGATGTCCGGGTCACGGGGGCATCCCGCCGCCGCAGATTCGGCCCGCACGATCCGCTCGACCGCCGCGACGGCCCGATCCAGTTGGTCATCGGAATAGCAGCGGATGCTGATGCCCAGCTCGGCACGGTCGGGAATGACATTGGGAACGGTCCCGGCGCGCAGGGCACCCACCGTGACGACCAGGGGTTCGAACGGGTTGTTCTCCCGGGAGACCACCGACTGCAGCCGCTGCACGGTGGCCGCGGCCGTCAGCACCGGATCGATGCTCAGGTGGGGCGCCGCGCCATGGCCGCCCCGGCCGTGGATGACCACCTCCACCACGGTGGTCGCCGCCGTCAGCGCACCGGGTCCATGGGCGACGACTCCGCACGGCAGGGGCGCGACGTGCTGTGCCAGGATCACGTCCGGGACACCGAACCGTTCGAACAGCCCGTCCTCCAGCATGGCGCCGGCACCGGTCAGCGTCTCCTCGGCGGGCTGCCCGATCACCATGAACGTCCCGGACCAGGTGTCGCGCGCGCGGCCCAACAGGGATGCCGCGCCGGCCGCACACGCGACATGGGCGTCGTGGCCGCAGGCGTGCGCCACCGGGACGGAGCGTCCGTCGTCCGTCGTCGCGGTCCGGGTGCTCGCGTACGGAAGTCCGGTGGACTCGGCGATCGGGAGGGCGTCCATGTCGGCGCGCAGCGCCACCAGCGGGCCTTCGCCGTTGCGGAGGACGCCCACCACGCCGTGACCGCCGACGCCTTGCGTCACCTCGCATCCGGCGTCCCTCAGCCATGCGGCGAAGCGCGCGGCGGTCTGCTCCTCCTGCCCCGACAGCTCGGGGGCCGCGTGCAGCTCCCGGTAGAGCTCGAGGGCCTGCGGCAGTACGCCGTCGAGGCCCGCCACCGTCGACCGGATCGCCTCATGGAGCGGGGCCGTGCCGGTGGTGGTGCTGGTGGTGCTGGTGCTGGTGCTGTCCATGTGTTCCCCCGTCGCAGCTGTCACAGCCAGCCGGCTTCTCTGGCCGCCCGGTGGGCGGCGACCCGGTTGTCCACGTCGAGTTTGCTCATGATCGAGGACATGTAGTTCCGCACGGTGCCCTCGGCCAGGCACAGCCGTCCCGCGATCTCTCCGAGCCTGAGCCCTTCGCCGGAGAGGGTGAGCACCTCGCGCTCACGTGTGCTGAGCGGACTGCCGCCGAGGGCCAGTGCGTCCGTGGCGATCTCCGGGTCGATGAACCGGCCGCCGCCGTGGACCTGGCGTACGACGTCGGCCAGCTTCGCGGCCGAGGTGTCCTTGGTGATGAAGCCGCGTACCCCCAGGCGCATGCTGCGCTGCAGGTACCCGGGGCGTCCGTGACTGGTGAGAATGACGATTCCGCAGTCGGGTGCTTCGGCCCGGACGGCCTCGGCCGCCTCCAGTCCGTTCATCACCGGCATGTCGAGGTCGAGGACGACCACGTCGGCGCCGGCCTCGCGTACCGCGGCCACGGCCTGGGCGCCGTCGGCCGCGACCGCGACCACGTTCATGTCCTCGGGCGCGGAGAGGATGACGGACAGCGAGTCGCGGATCAGCTGCTCGTTGTCCGCCACGACGATGCGGATCGTCACCTGTGGATCACCTCGGCTCCGGAATCGTGTCGCTTGCCCTCACCCAACGGCGCGTGCGCGAGCAGCGTGAACGTACCGTTGTGGACGCCCGTGGTCAGCTCGCCGCCGACGACGGCGAGGCGTTCCCGCAGACCGCGCAGTCCGCTGCCGCCCGTGCGGCCCTCGGACCCGGGGGCGATCGGGTTGTCGTTCGAGATCTCGATCATGAGTCGTCCGTCGTTCACCCTCAACTTGATGCGGCACTCCGTGGCCTTGCTGTGCCGCAGGATGTTCGTGACGCCCTCGCGGACGATCCAGCCCGTCACGTCCTGCACGTGCTGCGGGATGTCCGGGGGCACCTCGTCCGCTCGGCAGCCGATGCCCGCGGAGGAGAGGACGGAGCGCACACCGTCGAGTTCCGCCGCGATGGACTGCTGGCGGTACCCCCGGACCAGGGTGCGCAGATCGGAAGCCGATTCGCGCGAGATGCCGAGCGCGTCCCGGATCTCCCCCGCCGCCTTGTCCGGGTCGTTCCCGATGAGCAGGAGGGCCACCTCCATCTTCATGCCGATCACGGACAGGCCGTGGCCGAGCACATCGTGCAGGTCGCGTGAGAAGCGCAGCCTCTCTTCCACGACCGCCAGCCGGGCGAGTTCGGCGCGGTTGTCGTGCATCTCCCGGGCGAACGGGGGCAGCACCCCCAGCGTTCCGAGCACCATGACGGTGACGGCGCTCTTGACCAGCATGTCCACCAGTACGTCGGCGGGCACGGCCAGCATCAGCCCGGCCAGAGCGGTGCCGGCGAGGATCAGCGGTACGACCCAGCCCCACCTCCGCGGGGTGAGGCTCACCACGGCCGCTCCGGCGGCCAGGCAGGGCAGTGCGCCCCAGGCCGGCCCGAGGGCCAGCAGCATGGCGAAGGAGACGCTGGCACACACCGCGAGGTCCGCCTGGTGCCGGTTGCGCCCCCTGCCGCGGGCCACGGCGTCCCACACCGTGCGGGCGTAGCCGAACCCGAAGGCCACGGAGCCCAGTACGGCGGCGACGACCTGGCCGGGGGGCGGCCGGTGGGCCAGCCACAGGGCCATGGCCTCAAGGAGGAAGACCGTTGCCGTCAGCAGGATCAGCCAGGCGACGGCGCGGGCGACCGTGGTGGGCGTGCGCCCGTGCATCTGCCACCGCCTCATCGTTCTCCATGTGCTGCAGGGCGACTGTATCCGAGCTCGATCAACCGCAGGCCCCCCGTCCGGCCTGCCGTACCCGGGCCGGCCGGACGGGACTCAGGCGGACCGGCGGGGATCCCAGCGGAAGAACCGCTTGCCCATCGAGAACGACAGGCCCATCCACGCGCAGAGCAGGCCGATGGGCGCGGCGCAGGCCTGGAAGGACGCGACGAAGCCGACGGTGGCGAGGTGGCCCGACGCTGCCGGGTCGCTGGCGAAGTCCCGGCCCAGGTAGGCGGTCCTGACGATCTCGACGACCGGACTGGAGGGCAGATACGGCGCGATGTGCTGCGCCCAGCCCGGGAGGCTCGAAATGGGCATGGCGATGCCGGAGGTCATCATCATGAGCAGGATGACCGGGGTGACGATCCAGGTGGAGACCTCCCCGCTGGGCAACAGCCCGGAGAGACCGATGGCCAGCAGGGAGAAGGCCAGCGCCCCGAGCACGATGCCGACGAGCAGCAGCAGGGGATTGCGGGGCATGGGCGCGTCGATCGCAACCACCCCGGCGACGACCAGGATGGCGACCTGGATCAGGCTGGTGACGCTGCCGCTGGCCGCTTCGCCGGCCAGAATGGCCGTATCCGGCAGCGGGGTGCCGCGCAGCCTTTTGTAAACCAGCCGGTCCCGGCGGGACGCGGCCGAGTTGATGACGTTGTACACGATCCACAGCAGGACGAAGCCGATGAAGCCGGGAAGCAGGTACACCCCCGAGTCGAAACCTGCGATCTCCCCCTCACCGTGCTGGCTCACGGTGTACGCCAGGCTCAGGCCGAGCGGGAGCAGCGCGCCGGTCAGGGCGAAGCCCAGGTCCCGCCAGTAGACGCGCTGGGAGAGGAGGAACTGCGAGTAGGTGAAGCGGAACCAGCTCATGCCTGGACCTTTCCGGAAGCCGCGACATCGAGAAACACGTCTTCCAGTGATGCCGTGCGCACTTCGAGGCCGCGCAGGGCCGCACCGTTGCCGTCGGCCCAGTTCAGCAAGTGCAGCAGGACGGGTTGCGGATCGGCGGTGATCAGAGTGATCCGGCCGTCGGCCTCCCGGATCTCGGCGCCGGGGAGGGGCGGCAGCGTCTGGGCGCTCACGCCCGGTGAGACGGCCAGTGAGATCCGGGCGTTGGACTCCCGGGCCACGACGTCCGAGACGGGACCGTGCCGGACGATGCGGCCGTGGTCCATGATGGCGACGCGGTCGGCCAGGAACTCGGCCTCCTCCATGTAGTGCGTCGTCAGCAGCATCGTCATGCCGTTGTCGACCATCTCCTTGAGGAAGCGCCAGGTCTGGCGCCGCGACTCCGGATCGAGCCCGGTGGTGGGTTCGTCGAGGAAGAGCAGCTTGGGCCGTCCCAGCACGGCGAGCGTGAGGTCGAGCCTGCGCTTCTCGCCGCCGGAGAGTCGCCCGACAGGGGTCTTCGCCTTGGACTCCAGGCCTACGATCCTCAGCGCTTCGTCGGTGTCGACGGCGTTCGGTGTGAAGCGGCGCCAGGCACGGATGGTCTCCAGGACGGTGAGGTCGCCGAAGAATCCCGCTTCCTGGAGCATGATGCCGATGTCGGAGGCTATCCGGGCCCGCTCCGTGAGGGGGTTGGCTCCGAACACCGACACCGATCCGCCGGTGGGCTTGAGGTAGCCCTCCAGCACGTCCAGGGTGGTCGTCTTGCCCGCGCCGTTGGTCCCGAGCAGGGCCACCACCTCGCCGGGGTACACCTGGAACGAGATGCCGTCGACGGCAGTCGTCCCGCCGTAGTCCAGCCGCAGTTCACTGACGTCGATGACGGGGTGTTCGCTCATGGGAAGACCTTAGGAATCACGGCGTGCCGCCTGCCAGGGCAGAGCCTCACGGGTTGCGGATGGAGTTCGCGTGGGGCCGGGCATGACCTTTGTCATGCGGCGGGGCCGGGAAGCGGGAGCGGCTCGCGATCACGGGCCGCGGCCGGATCCACGGTGGCGGCGGCCCGCGGCTTCCGCAGTCCCTCCAGCCACAGGAGCCGCGCGATCTGCATCTCCTCGCCGGGCACGACCCCCAGGCGGTTGTTCATCAGGTGGATGTGGTGGAACGCGGTCAGGTAGTCGGGGCGGGGGAGCCCCGCCCGCCGCACCCGGAGCCAGAACTCGTCCGCGTACCCGGTCAACGCCTCTCGCAGAGCGGGCACTTGCAGCACCTGGTCGATCTGTGTGCGCAGTACGGCGGTACGCCGGATCGCCACGGGGTCGCCCGGCGAGAGCCCGGGGAGCGTACGGCCGAACGGCGCGTCGAGCCGGCCGCGCCCGGACCAGTACCACGCGTACTGGTGCAGGAAAGAGGTACGCGTCGCGGCGGGCAGCCGGGCGACCATCAACTCGGTGTGGGCCGCCGCGAGGGAGGTGCGCAACGGACGCAGCCGCGGGCTGGAGCAGACCAGCGCCGCCTCGCTGCCGCACTGCATCAGACGCTCGGCCAGCGCCACCCCGGCGGGGCCGCCGAACTTGCCGTGCTCCGGCTCGTAGAGGCGCTTGGTGACCATACGGTGGGCGGCCAGCGGTCCGCGCGGTCCGTCCGCGGCGGCGAGGACGTCCAGCGCCCGACGGAAGTCCTGGTCCAGCTCCCTTTCGTATCGGGCCAGTCGATCGGGCGTGCCCCTCAGCCGCAGGCGCAGCTGGAGACCGATCAGGTCGACGTACTGGAGGAAGAACCAGCGCAGTGCGGGGTCCTCGGCGGTGAAGCGGCGCACGGCCGGGCCGACCACCTGTTCCACCAGGTCACGTATCTCGGCGATGCTCGCCACGTACACCCGGTAGTAGAGCCATTCCTGCTGATCACTCACTGGCCGTCCTGCCTCAGCATCGCGATGAATTCGGTCGCCGCCGCGGGGTGGTGCGGGTCGGCCGCCCAGTGCCCGTCGCGGGCGGGCAGCGCCTCGGTGATCTCCACCGAGGCGGTGGCGTCGTCGATCTGCCGAAAGGCCGCCCACACGGCGTGCGGGTGGTCGAAGCCGACCCACTGGGGCTTGTGGTGGATGCCCTCGTGATCGGTGACGCGGGAGAGGAAGACCTCGTCCGGCAGGCCCAGTCGGGCGCGCCAGCGCTCCACCTCCAGCAGGAAGTCCACCGGTGACCGGCCCCGGCCCGGGCGGGGCAGTTCGCCGGGGGCCACCAGCCACGACGCCCGGCGCATGACGATCCGGCCCCGCTGGAGGCGCGGCCGGTAGGACGAGGGCGCTCCGGCACCACCGGCACCGTCGGTGTCGCCGGTGTCGCCGGTGTCGAGGACCCAGGGGTCGCTCAGCGTCGCCAGCAGGCGGTCCACCCCGTGGAGCGAGGCCACCGGGACGGCCCCCAGGTAGGCGAACGCCGCCGGATCCGCACGGGCGTCCCGGACCTGGAACGTGTGCGTGACGGGATCGTGGGCCAGGGTGAATCCCCGCAGGTCCTGTGTCCCGCCGTCGGCCTCGGCCAGTTCGGGTCCCCACCCGACGCGCGGCAGTCCGCGCAGAGCGGGGCGCTGGAACTCGATCCAGTCCGCGTGCGCGGACATCTGGTACACCCGGCAGCCGGGATGGAGATCACTCAGCCACCGCGTCAGTGCGTCGTCGATCCCGCTGCGCAGGGCGGGGATCGCCGCCCATCGGCCGACCATGCCGGGGAAGCCGCTGTGGACCCGGTTGACCACCAGGAGGTGGTCACCCCTCTCCACCTGCTCGGCCGATCCCGCGGCCACCTGGAAGAAGACGACGTGGCTCGGCCGGCTCAGCGTCCGGTCACCGCGCATCTGCCCCTCCGTCGGCACGGCGCCGACCGGCAGGCCGGGCACCGGCTGCCACGTCGTCGCCGGAGCGGCGGCCAGGAACCGGTAGCAGAAGGAGAGCAGGTCGGACGTTCCGCCCGTGCCGTACCACCGTGTGAAGTGGCCGAGCATCCTGTCGTACAGGGCCGCACGCCGGATCGACGGCGTGAGCGCCGAGGCGGCGGTGTGCAGATCCGCCCTTACGGCTTCGCCCAGCCTCGGGCTCGCAAGCGGGTCATGGGCGACTGCCTCGTGCACAAGCCCCGCACCGGCCAGCCAGTCGGGCGGCCGACGGTCCTGGGCACGGCAGGCCTCCACCAGGGTGGTACGGGCCCGGGTGACCGCCCGGGCGCGCTCCCCCGCGTCGGCGTCACCTGCCACGAGCTCCTCCGCCCGGGCCAGGGCCCGGACCGCCTCCGCGACCGGTCCGGGCGCCTGCCCGGTGGTGCGTCCCAGCGCGGTGAAGTGGCGGCCCTCGCCGGCACTCCACGGGGTGACCGGGAGGAGCACGCCCATGGCCACCAGCCGCCGCACGGAGGCGGCGTCCGCCCCGAACTCCTCAAGGGCCGCGATGGCCTCGGCGACGGATACCGGGCCGGCGGGCAGGGCACTCAGCCTCCCCCGTACCTCGACCACATCGGTGATCTCGTCCGCACGCAGGTAGACCCCGCCCGCGTGGCAGTACAGCGGGAGGGCGGCGAGTTCACTTCCGCCGACGGCCCGCACGCTCGGGTTGGCGAGCAGCCGCAGACCCGCGGGCGCGTCCGGGTGACCGACCCAGGAGCGCAGCAGATCCAGCGCCGCCGCCCGGGAGGAGGAGACCACCCGGGCGGGGAGCGACGGGTACGCCGCCGCCTGGCCGCCGTGCCACTCGGCCACACCGACGGTGGTCAAGGTGCCGAACGGGCTGGGCTTGACGGCGGCGCGCGACAGATACGCCGCGGCGCTGCGTGCCAGCCGGGAATCCCACGCGGGAGCCCTGCCGGCACGGTGCCCCAAGAGCTCAAGGGTGAAGGAGGGGCTGGCCAGCGAGAGGCCGCGCGCGATCCGCTCCTCCCGCAGCAGGCCCGTCATGGCGGTCCCGGCGTCCGCGATCTCCTTGTCCGCCACCCGCTCGGCCCGTGCCACCAGTGCGGCCCGCTCCCGGACCGCCGCGCACCACAGCTCCAGCCGGTCTCGGGCCTCGCCGTCGAGCCAGGGGGCGACCAGCGCGGCCGCCTGCTCCGTCGCCCCGGTCAGCCGCAGGTTGTGCACGTCGCGGCGCAAGCGCAGCGCGCCCCTGCGGACCGCCCGGTCGAGCCCGTCGGTCGGCACCAGCCGGTGCAGATCGTCGGCCACGGCCTCGGTGATCCGTTCGGCGCGGTCCTCGCGGTCCAACGCCTTGCGCACCAGGGAGAGCGTCTCCTCGGCCCGCAGTGCCTCCAACGCCCTCACCGGCAGTCCGCAGACCCGGGACACCACAATCGGCGCACTGTCCACCATGACGGAGTTCCCTCGCTCTCGATTCCGTGCCCTGCTCAAGGGAGCAGGTGCCGCACTTCCTGCTGCCACTGCGGGTCGTTGCCCGGACGCCAGTCGGCGGCGTGACGAGCGCTCTCCCCGAGCGGCCTGATCTGCGGCGCGCTGCCCAGCAGGAACTCGCCGACGGCCGACTCCTTGAGGGGATCGAGTCCGAAGGCGCGCTCGGCCAGCTCGGAGTTCCCGCTGCCGAGTCCGCAGGCGGCGAGCCCCATGGCGGTGGCCACCAGGTACAGCGTCTGGTAGAGGACACCGGCGTGCTTGAGCGTCACGGCGTAGGCGATGGACTGGTACTTCCACGAGAGCCGCTGGAACCTCGACGTCATCGTGATGAGCACGTCCGGGACCGCCTCGCCTCCGGTGGAGAGGGATCCGACGTCGAGCAGGTTCTGCCGCAGGCCCGGGTCGGCGTTCACCAGACGCAGGCAGTGGTCCAGCGCGTCGTAGTGGTAGATGCCCGGCTCGATGCCCTCGCAGCGCCTGATGGTCAGGTACAGCTCCAGCTCGTAGGCCGCCCCGCCGCACGGATAGGGCCTGGTCGAGCCGGCGTACGGCATCTTCTGGTCCGGACGCGGCCCGTAGGTGCCGCGGACGCGCGCCGTCCGGTAGAGGAATTCGCCGAGCTGCCGCGCGTCGAGCGGGCGCTCACCGTAACTGCGGATCGACTGCCGGCCTTCCATCACGGCCAGGAGGCTCGGGTCGTTGGCGAGGACGTCGGTGAGCAGTGGACGGAACAGCGGGATGGGCTCGCCCGGCGGGGCCGGCTTGACCGGCGGCAGCGGTTCGATCGTGCCGACGTACGGGAAGCGGCCGCCGTACGGTTCGTCGGTGCGGCCGAGGCGGCTGCGCGAGTGGAAGTACAGGTCGTGGAAGTCCCACTGGCGCAGCACCTCGTCGTCGTCGGCGGCGAAGACCGGCGAACCGTCCCGGTGCGTCCCCAGGTCGGCGAAGCCCGCTCCGACCAGGTGCCCGAGCACGGCGGCGACGGCCTCGGCCGGCAGCTCCCCGGAGGCCAGCTCCCGGGCGGTCGCCGTCTCGCCCAGGGCGGAGGCGACCGCGGCCGCCTCGGCCGACCTGAGCACGCAGCGGTAGGCGGTCAACGGTGTCTCCACCACCAGCGCGCCCTCGCGCCGGCGCAGCAACGCGAACTTCGACAGCCGGACCGGGGCGTCCAGGGGGACGTCGACGACCTCGTACGGTTCGGCGGGGGCGGTGGCCTCCACCGCCATCAGCTCCACGTCCCGGTACATCAGGGAGCGGGCCAGGAACGGCGAGATCCGCTCCAGCACGCGGGTGAGCTGGCGCTCCTCGTGCGTGTCGAGACCGGCGGCGAGCCGGTCGGTCGGCACGGCGTGGCGGGCGAGCCGCTCCAGCACTCCCAGGATCCCGGGGGTGACCCCGCGCAGCCGGTACCCGGTCTGGTTGCGCAGCGACAGCAGCACCGTGGAGTCACGGTTCTCGCAGAGAACGCCCTGGCGCAGGGCCGTGGCCTCGGTGAGCGGGCCGTGCGGGATCACATCCGTGTTGGTCATCAGAGGAACATCGCAATCGGGTTGAGGTCGTCTTCGGTGGGCTTGCGGTCGAGCCAGCCCAGTTCGACCGGTACGTCGTAGAGGCGGCCGGGCGCGTAGCGGGGCCAGAAGTGACGCATCCCCGGCACGATGACCCGGGCCACCGGCAGGCCGATGTCCACCCGTGTCTGGTCCAGGACGAGCATTTCCATGCCCTTGTCCTCGACGGCACGCTGCGCGCGCAGTACGTCCTCGCGCAGGTCCGTCGAGTGGTGCTCGGTGTAGTCGGCGGCGGTCCGTACGACCCCGTCGGCCGGCCGCATGTACGGCTGGTTCTCCACGGTCGCGGTCTTCCACCACTTCAGCTGGTCCGGGTCGTTGTAGGCGTAGGTACCGGAGCCGTCCGCACCCATGCCGATCACGGCGGGCAGGAACTGGTTCATCTCGGACAGCGCACGCCCGATGGCGATCTTGATGTCGAAGTGCGAACCGAGCGCGAAGAGGACGTCCTGCACCGGCTTGTCCGTGCGACGGGACACGGCGACGACCGACGGGATGCCCAGGTCGTTGGTGACGTCCAGCACCCACGTCTCGCGGCCGAGCGAACGGTAGCGGTCCTGCCACTTGCGGAAGTACGGGTCGTCGAAGCTGTCCAGGTCGATCCGGGGCATCCGCAGCCGGTGGTACCACCACATGGCGACGCTGTCCCGCTCGACGAGTTCGAAGAAGCCCTGCAGGATCGCGTCCTCCAGGGTCGTGCCGGCCGCGCACCCGTTGGAGTTGGCGCCCGCGTTGAAGCGCACCGCCTCGCCGGAGCTGGAGTACGAGAAGTACAGCGCCGAGGTCGGCAGGTACTTGTGGCGCTGTTCGGTCAGCGACCAGACCGGCGACCAGTCCACCGGCTCGGCGGGGTCCATCCGCGGCGACACCCAGTGGAAGTGCGAGGGCCGCGCGTTCCACTCGAGCCGGTCCGCGAACTGCCGGTCGCTGTACTGGTGGAGCAGGTTGGGCTCGATGGCCCGGTCGGCGCCGAGCTCCTCGTACGAGCTGGTGATGCGCGCCTCGTCCCGGTGGTACACCCCGGAGTACCGCTCGATCGCCTCGCCGAGGGCACTCGCCCTGGCCTGTACGTCGCTGATGCCCTTGCCGGAACTGGCGCTGCGCAGTCCGGCACGCAGGTCGGCGGCGTTGGCCATCGGCACGGCGAAGTTCTGTCCCGCCGTGTACGTGTGGAGCCCTTCGACGTCCAGCGGAACCTTGACCAGGCTGCTCACCGGGCCGCTGATCGGGCTGACCAGGTGCTGGAAGGTGTCGAGGAACTCCTGCGGGTCCTTGGCACGGTGGCCGCCGTCCGATGCCACGGCCTTGACCTGGCTGGACAGTTCCACCGGGCCCCGCTGCCGCTTCGCCTGGAGGTCCGGGTCGCCACAGGCCGGGCACTGCGGGCGCCGGGTGACCGGGTGCTGCTCGGTGCGCAGGGTCAGCGTGTCGAGGGACGTGACCTGGTCGCGGGGGACGTCCGTGCCGGGCAGGGCACCGCCGACGGCCCCGGCGAGCCACTTCGCGGCTTCGAGGGCGGCCAGTTGGGCGGCGACCCCCACGGTGGCCGGCACATCGGTCACCGAGTTCACCAGGACGTCGGTGAGGACGCCGCGCTGGCGGAGGTACGAGGTCAGCATGTGCTTGTTGGCCAGCCGTATGCGCAGGCACTCGTAACACGCGCTGACGCCGGGCTGGAAGACCGGCCCCAGCCACACCGTCGCCCCGACCGGCTTCACCAGCAGCCACGGCTTGCCGCCGGCGAGAGCCCGGCGGTTGATGTCGTCCAGTTCCGGCCGCAGGTAGTCGTCGGTCAGCACGACCGTCAGTGCGCTGTCCGGTGCGTCCGCGAGACGGATGCCGAAGGCCTCGGCCGCGTCGGTGAACCACTGGGCCCGTACGTCGCCGAGAGCCACTACGTCCACACCGGCGTTCTGCACCGTACGCACGGCCTCGTCGCCGTTCACGCCGAGCAGCTCCCAGTAGCCCCCGGCGCGCGGGTCGACCGAGGCGTCGCTCTCCACGACGTGGCCGGCGGCGATGAGCTTGTCCAGGGCGCGCCCGACCCGCTCGGGCGAGAACTCGCCCGAGAGCCGGTCCGCGATCTCCTCGCGGGTGTGGCCGCCCTGCAGCAGCGGGGCCATGAGCTCGATCATCCGGCCTTCCAGCCGGAGCTGGCCGGACCGCTCGGTGGTGAGGTAGACGCCGTCCCCTGCCACGGTCGTGCTGCGCACGTACCTCTTGAACCGGGTTGTGGTGCTGGTCATGGTGCGGTTGCCTTTCCTTCTCACGTCAAAGTCGTTGCGTCGAGGTCCGCGAAGAGGCCGCGGGGTGCGGCCGACGCGTCGTAACTGCCGGATTCGGTGATCCGTCCGCCGGAGACGACCACGACGCGGTCGGCCCGGCGGATGGTGCTGAGGCGGTGGGCGACGACGATCCGGGTGATCCCGAGGGCCCCGATCGCCGTGCTGATCTCGTCCTGTGTGGCGTTGTCCAGCGCGCTGGTGGCCTCGTCGAGAAGCAGGATGCGCGGCTCGCCGACGAGGGCCCTGGCGATCAGCAGGCGCTGCAGCTGTCCGCCGGAGAAGCCGGACTCGCCGTCCGTGACCCGGGTGTCCATGCCCATCGGCAGGGCGCGGATCTCCTCTGCGATCCCGGCCAGCCCGGCGGCGTGCCAGGCGGCTTCCTCGTCGTGCTCCAGGGTGCTGCCGAGGATGACCGAACGGACGGTGCCGCGCAGCACCTTGCTGTCCTGCGGGACGTATCCGATCTGCCCGCGCACCGCGCCGAGGTCCAGCCCGGCGAGGTCGTGCCCGTCCAGCAGTACGGCGCCGGCGTCAGGCCGGTCCAGTCCCAGCAGCAGCCGCAGCAGGGTGGACTTGCCCGCACCCGACTCGCCGATGACCGCCAGGAACTCGCCGGGCGCCACCGTCAGGTCGACACCGTCCAGGACCGGCTCCGCGGATCCCGGGTAGCCGAAGGTGACCCCCCGCAGCTCGGCACGTCCGGTGAGACGGCCGGGCACGACGCCCGCGGGCGGCGTCTCGGGCTCCGCCGACAGGATGGGTTCCAGCCGGGCGTAGGTGGTGCGCAGCGTGAAGACCGCCTGGAGCACGCCGGGCAGCCGGCTCAGCGCCAGGTTCAGCTGGACGCCGGCGAAGGACACCGCCCAGATGCCGGTCATCCCGATGCCTCGCGACTGGACCACCGGCAGGAGGACGCACAGCAGCAGCGGCAGCGCGGCGGCGATCAGCGCGGCCGACACCTCGGCATGGCGCAGGCCCGCGTCGTCGGCACGCTTCTGGGCGTCGAACCCCTGCCACCACCTGCGGAAGACCAGCTTCTGCGCTCCGTACGCGCGGACCTCGTCGATGCCGAGCAGCGCCGGATAGACGGTGGACTGCACGCTCTCCACGGCGTCGTACACGCGCATGTCGTGCCTCTGCTGTGCCCACGAGAGCCATCCCAGCAGCGCCAGCAGGCCCGCGGTGACTGCCGCGGCGACGAGACCGAGCACCCCGTCGACGAGCATGAGCAAAGTGATCGCCACGGCGGAGAAGAGCGCGCTCAGCAGGGCGTCCAGGCCGGAGGGGCCCAGCAGGGACCTCAGCCGGCCGATACCCCCGGCGTGGTTGAGGAGCCGCACGCTCGAATAGCGGCGCAGGAAGGGCAGCGGAAGACTGAGCACCCGCTCCCAGACGGCCGGTTCCACGGCGGCCTCGATGTGCGTCTGCAGTCCGCTGGTGGAGCGGTCGCGCATCTCGGCGAGCAGCCGGCCCAGCGGGACGGCGCCGAGCACCGCGGCACACGTCCAGCCGAAGAGGGAGTCGTCGTCGGTGAGGACCGCCGTGATGAGCAGCATCGAGCCGATGGGGGCGGCGAAGGCCAGCACCGCGGCCAGCAGGCCGCCCAGCAACGTACCGGTCAGGGGCATCGCGCCGCCGCGCACGGAGAACCGCAGCAGGCGACGGCCCGTGATCCCGGTGTGCGGCAGCCGGGGCCGCATGACCCAGCAGTTCTCGTCGAACCCCCTGGCGTCGGCGGCCGTCAGCGCACGTCCCGGCGCACCCGTTGCCGCGACGGCGGTCCAGCCCCGCCGGGTGGGCAGCAGTGCCACCGGTTCACCGCCGCGGGACGCGAGCAGGGGAACCCTCGGCAGCCGGGTGAGCGCCTCGCCGACCGGCACGCGGTGGGCCCGGACGCCGCACCGCTCGGCGGCCGCGGCCACCGGGTCGGGGGCGTCCGGCGAGCGGTCCGGCAGCGCCTCCCCGGATACGCCCAGGGCGGCGAGCAACGGCTCCAGAGCGTCCCGGTGGGCGGCCCACGCCTCTCCCGCCGGGGTCACCGGCTGGCTCCGAGCAGTTCGCGGTACTGGCCCTGCCGGGCGGACAGGTCGCGGTGCGTACCGAGCTGGGCGGGTGCGCCGCGGTGCAGTACGAGGACCAGGTCGTCCGGTTCCACGATGCCGAGACGGTGGGTCACCACCACGGTCGTGGTTCCCAGGCGGCGCAGGTTGGCGTCGACCCTGGCTTCGAGAGGGCCTTCGAGCGCGCTCGTCGCCTCGTCCAGGACCAGCAGTGCGGGTCGGCGGCACAGGGCGCGGGCGAGTGCGAGCCGCTGCCGCTCGCCGCCGGAGAAGTTCTGTCCGTTCGGCTCCACGCGGGCGTCGCGCGGACCTCCCCGGCGGGCTACGACCCCGTCGAGGCAGGCGGTGGCCAAGGCCTGGTCGATCAGGTCCGGGGCGAACTCGTCGTCGCCGAAGGCGACGTTCTCGGCGACGCTCCCCTCGAAGAGCACGGGATGCTGGCTGACGTAGCCGACGGAGCCGGGCGGCAGGTCGGTGACCGGGATGCCGTCGAGGGTGACCGAACCGGCCCACGGGGCGCTGCTTCCCACGACGAGACGGGCCAGGGTGGACTTGCCGCTGCCCGTGGCTCCGACGACCACGAGGCGGCTGCCGGGCGGCACCCGCACGTCGACGCCGCGGACCAGGGGCGGACGGTTGACGTCGTACCCGAATTCCAGGGTGCCGAGTTCGAGCCGGCCGGCGGGTGCGGAGGCGGCGCCGGTGCGGGGCGCCGCGGTCCCGGTGGCAACGGGGACCGCGTCCGCCTGGGCCGCGTCGGTGGTCTCGCCACTTCGAGGCGGCCGCGCGGGATCGTCCGGCCCGACGGACGAACCGGCGGACGAACCGGCCACGTCGGCGAAGGCCGCGAAGCCGGCGCGCAACTGCCCGAACGACAGACCGCCGCGCGCCACTGCGCCCGCCGACGCCTGGAAGACACCGACCAGGGTGATGACGGACATCAGATCGGGCAGCGCCATGGCACCCCGCCTGACATCGGCGGCCGCCCAGAGCACCGAGGCGACGGAGACGAGGGAGTCGACGACCGTGGCCGTACCCAGCATCCGCTGGGCCGACCTCATGGACTGGTGCGCCACGGCCAGACCACGGGCATGGGACTGCTCCCAGCGATCGAGCAGCACCGTGGTGGCGGCCTCAGCCTTCAATGTCTCGATCATGTTCAGGCCGCTGATCATCTCGCCGTCCCGGGAGGCCTGTTCGGCCAGCAGCCGGCCCTGTCGGGAGGCCTCGTCGGTGGAGGCCCGCCGCAGGATCGCCATGGAGCAGCCGACACCGCAGAGCACGAGCACGGCGATACCCGGGGCGAACCAGGCCAGCACGGCCAGCACGACCGCCATGCTCACGCCGCCGACGAAGACCGGTACGACGGTGCCGGCGAGCTGGTTGGCGATGGTGTCGGCGATCTGCACTCTGGCCGCGACCCCGCCCGTGAACCGCCGCTGGAAGAAGGAAGCGGGCAGATCCAGCAGCGTCCGTACGAAGAAGCGGGAGTGGTCCACCGACAGGCGGCGCAGCAGCGCCGACTGCAGTCGGGTCTGCATCCAGGTCGCGGTGAACGCGGCGACCGCCGCACCCCCCAGGGCCCACAGCATGGTGCCGGCTCCGGCGGAGCCGGGACGGGCCGTCTCCGTGACGACGGCCCGCATGAGCAGTGCGGTGGCCACGGCCGCCAGGGCGGCCGACGTGCCGGCGATCACCGCCCCGGCCAGCAGACCACGGCGCGGGCGTGCCCAGGACAGCACGTCGCCGCGCAAACGGTGCGGCACCCCGGCCGGGCGGAAGTCCTCCGTGGGCGTGAAGACGAGGGCGATGCCGCTGAAGAAGGCACGGAACTCGGCCATCGGCATGAGTCGGTGGCCGATCGCCGGATCGTTGAGGCTGACGGCCCCCCGCTCGGAGACGTGGTCCAGGACCACGAAGTGGTTGCCGCCGACGAAGAGGATGGCGGGGGCCGCCAGGGACCGCATGGTCCTGGCGTCGGCCTGGTCGTCGCCGGACAGCCGGATCCGCTTGCCGCTTCCCGCCAGTCCGTAGTGGGCGGCGGCGCGAATGAGGGTGGCGGCCGTCACGCCGTCGCGTCCGCCCCCGCACACCTGCTGCAACTCGCCCCAGGGCACGTGCCGTCCGAACCAGGCCAGGAGGACCGACAGGCAGGATGCTCCGCAGTCGGCCTCCTCGACCTGGCGCACATGCCGGGTTCTGACCGGGCGGGCGACCGCGCGCTTCGGGGAAGACGTGTCGCGCATCCTCACGCCTCCAGCCCGGATCCCAGCCGCACGGGGAGGGCGGCGGGGCTGTTGAAGGTCAGCTCACGTCGCCAGGGAAGGGAGTCCTCGGTCTGCGCGAGGGCGACGCCGTCCTGGGCCAGCCGGGCGAGCAACAACTCGGACTGGAGAGAGCCCAGCCCGGCACCGAGGCAGAAATAGGCGCCGTGACCGAACGACATTCCGGCGTTCTGGGTGCGGTCCCAGCGGAATTCCAGCGGCGCCTCGAACCGGCGGGGGTCGAGATTGGCGGAGGCGAAAGCGAGCAGCACGATCTCCCCCTTGCGTATGACGACATTTCCGATCGGGAGGTCTTCCGCGGCGACACGTGCCCCGAAGGTGACCGGCGCGCGCAGGCGGATCGATTCTGCAAAGGCTGGGGCAGCCCATTTCCCAGGGTCCTCGGCAACCCGCTGCCATTCCGCCGGCCGAGTGAGCAGACAGAGAAGGGCATTGGTCAGGCCACTGGTGACCGTATCGACCCCGGTCATGAAGAGCAGCAGAACCATGTTGACGACTTCGTCATGGCTCAGCTGGCCGCTGCGGCGCGACGCGTTGAGGCGAGAGATGACGTCGGTGGCATTGAGCGCGTCCCGCTCGCGGACCACCGCTTCGACGTAGGAGCGCAACTCCCGGAAGCCCTCGACGGAAATGGGATCCGCCGTCGGCCGGTTGCCGGGGAAGCTCTTGCCCAACTGGGCCAGCATGCCCCGCGACCACGTCGTGACCTGAGCCCAGTCCTCCTCCGGCAGGTCGAGCAGCGCCGCTGTGACCAGAGAGGGCAGAGGGACCGCCACGCGGGACACGAACTCGCATCCGCCCTCGGCCGTGGGGCCGGCCAGGAGCGTGTCGATGATGTGGGAGATCTTCTCGCGCAGACGCTCGACGGACCGCCCTGTGAATTCCCGGGCGAGTACGCCGCGGAGCCTGCGGTGGTCCTCCGGCGCCCGCACGGACATCGAATTCCCGAAGAACTCGGTGAAGTCCGGGTTCTCTTCCCGCATCTCGGCCGGGAAGTCGGGGCTGACCATCGTGAGCCCGGGATGGTTGCTGAATTTCGCCACCAGATCGTGGCGCGAGATGACCCACAGCCCGGGAAAGTGAACAACGGGCGATTCTGTGACCAGCTGCGCGAAGAGATCGGTGTTGTCGGCGGCGGAGTCCTCCTGCATGGCGAACCAGCGCCACACGCGTCGCGCACTCTCAGTCGTTGACACTCCCACATTCCTTAACGGCCTGGCACTTTCATGCCGTAACAAAACTGGACGGGTGCTGCACCCCGTTGTCCCGCTGGACGGTGATCCAGCGGCGGGGCGCAGCACCCGAGGCGCTACTCAGCCACACTGATGACGGTGCATCAGGTGGCGCAGCCGTACGTGCCGAAGCAGGTCGGGCAGCCCATCGATCCGAGCGTGCCGAAGCAGTTGGTGCCACCCGCCTCGGTCAGCTCCTCGATCGCGATGTCCTCCGCCAGGGCGTTGCCCGCGGCGTCGATCTCGCTGCGCATGACGTCGAGAGAGTTCATGTAGTTCACCTCCTTCTGGGAATCGGGTCGGCCGCGAAGGCCGTGGTCCGCCATACTGAGAAGTGCCGGCAACGGCATCCGGCGTCGCCATCGACCCGTGGACGAGGTTCTCTGCATGAACCTCGTAAACGTCCGTCCTGGCGATGCCGGGCCGCGGCCTTGCGGCTCAGTGAGAGCTGGCGGTACCGACGGATCCGGCCGAAGAGGGGCAGCCCGCACATCCGACCGTGCCGAGGCAGAAGCTGCCGCCCGTGGCGTCGGTCAGGTCCTCGATGCTGATGTCCTCGGTGTGGCCGGCCGACAGCTCGGCCGCGAGGATTCCATCGTCGATCATTTGTTCTCCTGAGCGCGTCGAGACGTCAGTGCGATGTCGTGGTGCCGTACGAACCGGCCGAGCTCGGGCAACCGAAGGTGCCGGCCGAGCCGAGGCACCAGCCCGCGCCGCTGGCGTCGGACAGCTCCTCGATGGCTACGTCCTCGAAGAGGTCGAGGTCCGCTTCCGCGATGGTGTCGTTCACTGTTCACCTCCTCTCGACAACAGAGGGTCCACACAGCGCCCTTGCAGGTCCGCGTCAGCTCCAGCTGAACGCGGTACCGATGCAGGCGGGGCAGGTGGTCGAACCGAAGGTGCCACCGGTGTTGGTCGTGCCACCGGCACCGGCCATGTCACCGAGCTCCTCGATGGCGATGTCGTCGAACTCCTCGACGATCTCGATGTTCTGGGTGTTCTCCATGCTTTTCACCTCCCCTCAAAATTCGCGATACAGGCGGGAAAGGGCCTCTAGCCGAAGCTGGACGCAGTTCCGGCAGAGCTGGGGCAACCAGCCGACCCGACACAGAACGCGGTGCCCGCACCGGCCGTGTCCGCGAGTTCCTCGATAGCGATGTCCTCGTGCTGAACCGGGGCATCCAGAGTGTTGTTCTCCATTGTTTTTCCACCTCCATTCCGTCGGCACATGACGCGCCGGAATTTTCCCATGCCGAGGAGAGGCCGCACGGAAGTGCACCACAGAACGGGCATGGAGAAATGAAACCGCACCACTGAGAAAGGGTGGGGAAGTCGAAAGAGGCAATTCCCGGAGCGCAGAGAGACGCGCGCCGCCCGACTCGGGCCGGAGATGCCGAAAACCGTCGGCGAACACGAGAAGGAGCCAGAGGAGGGCGAAATGACTTCGCGCCATCACGAGTACCCGCTCGACGACATTCGCGAGAGCCTCAACGAGCCCGCATGGGCAGGCAGAAGACAGGCAGGCAGGCAGGAGCTTCACTCACTGCTTCGCGAAGCCGCAGACGTGGCGGCAGTCAGGAGAGCCTGTCAGAAAAGGGCAACAACAAGCAGGCCGATCACGATGACCGCCGCGCTGATGCCGAAGATGGGTGCCCACTCTCGCAGGTCATCCCTATAAGTCTTGTGGCCGCCACCCTGGGACCCACTGCCGGCTACAACGCCCGCAGATCCACTGTCCCCGCCGTAACCACCCGAGTCCCCGCCGTGCACAGAACTACCCCCGTAGTTTGTTTCGAACCCGTGCAGACGGCTTGTTTGGCACGGGCGCCCCGCCTTGGCGTTGGTCTCCGCCTGGCGTGTTCGCAACATTACGAACACGAATGGGGCGTGTCAATTGCAGCCCCGAGCACTCCAAACCCCTCCCCGAAAGGGGACAAACTCGGACACAATCAGAACATTTTCCGCAGACCTCGGCACGCAAGACGACACGCAAAGAGTGGCAATCCGGACATACTCCACAGGTAGTTGCACATTCAATTCCCGAAACCCTGCCGTCACTTGACCTCCCTTTACTTCCTCTTTGTGATTCCAGGCCCCGATCAGGGAAATTTGACTCGCGCGAATTCCCACTTCCTCGTGAATCCTCAACGGAGGCTCAATTCTGTTGAGCCTCCACTCCTCGGCCCCCGGCGATTCAACGGACGCGGCGACCGGCGCGTGGTCCCGCCGGCCACACTCTCGTCTGAGACCGTGCCCGAGATCTGCCATGTCCCGCTGCTGAGACGTTCGTTGACCTCACCGCGGGCGGTCTTGGGGGTGGGTCTTCCACGTCGCGCGGACCGGGTGCTCGCTGCGGCCCCGGCGCGAGCGCGTCCTCCCCTACTCCGGGTCGGCCGCATTCGCCGGCGCTCCGGCCGGGCCGGCTCCCCGGCAGATCGGGGTCCTCGCTCGGGCCACCCTGCTGCCGGTCATGGAGATCAACCGGAAACAGACGGGGCAGTAGCACTCATCGGCCCAGCCGGTGCCGAACGTAGTCCGGCTGGGCCCCACCGAGCTCGATGTGGTTCTCGTCGAGTCCGTTGACGATCCGCAGACAGCCCCCGGCGAAGGCGAACTCCACCGTCACCGTTCCGGCCGCCAGGTCACGGCCTGCCGGCCGCCACTCAAGGAGCGCGACCTCGCGCAGTTCCTGGCCGACGAACGGTTCGAGGCGCCCATCGCGCTGAGACCACTGGGGCGTCAGTTCGGACCACTCCCACCCGGCGATGTCCGCCGCGGTGTCGATCGTGTCCCAGCCGATCGAGAGCTCGTCGAACTTCCAGTGGCAGACCTCCACCTGGACGCCGTCGAAGTCCAGCACCACCGGGCACTCGGCGAACCAGTCCCCGTCCTCGACGAAACGCACCACGGCGAACCGCGTCAACCGCCTGCCGGCGAGCGCCGCCAGCCGTGATCCGTGCGCCTGTCGAACCGCGTCGAGCCCGACCAGGAAGGACGGCTCGAAACCAGAGATCCCCATCTTCACAGCCTGAGTCTCCCGACCTTCTGCCCGGTCGGCCAACACGTATCGACCAGCCGGATGCCCCGAACCACTTGACGGATCGGACCGGAACGCGACGGCGGAGTCCGTCCCCGAACCGCCGGCGCAGCTCGGGTGGCTTCCCCATGCGAAAAGCCGCCCCTCGAACCGGGTTCGACGTCCCGTCCGAGAAGCGGCTCTTCCGTGCTGATGCGCCGCCAGGGGAGACGGCGGGCGCGCGTCAGGCACGCCTCAAGAAGTCGCCCATGGCGCGCACGCCGGGTAAAGGTACGGGTCAGACACCCTTTGCGATGGGCTCCAGGATCGCCACGCACTCCACGTGGTGCGTCATCGGGAAGAGGTCGAAGACGCGCAGCGTGCGGACCTTGTAGCCGTTGTCGGCGAAGTACGCCAGGTCGCGGGCCAGGGCCGCCGGGTCGCAGGCCACGTAGGCGATGCGGCGGGCGGAGAGGCCCGCGATGTGGCGGACCGTCTGCTTGCCGGCGCCAGCGCGAGGCGGGTCCAGGACGACCAGGTCGCATTCCGTGATGCCGGTCTTCGGGAGGACGGCTTCGACCTTGCCCTGTTCGATGCGGACCCGGGGGAAGTCCGCCAGGTTGTGGCGGGCGTCCTCGACGGCGCGCTTCGTCGTCTCGATGCCGAGGACGGCCCCGGTGTCGCCCAGGCGCTCCGCCAGGGCGCCCGCGAAGATGCCGACGCCGCAGTACAGGTCGAGGGCCATCTCGCCCTTGCGCGGCATCAGGCCCTGCATGACGGCCTTGATCAGGGTGTCGGCGGCCTGCGGGTGGACCTGCCAGAAGCCGCCCATGCCGACGCGGTACGTACGGCCGTCGGCGCGCTCGCGGACGAAGGGACGGCCGTGGACGCGGTGGACGCCGCCGTCCTTCTCCTCGACCCGGAGGACCGAGACCGGCTTGTCGAGTTCCACGAGGGGCAGGCGGCCGCCGGGGCGCGGGGTCAGGACCACCTGGCGGTCGTTCGAGCCGGAGGCCGCGATGGCCTCGACCGACGCCATCTGGGGCCAGTCCTGCTTCTCGATGCCGAGTTCCGAGACGCCCGGGGCCGCGATCATGCAGTGGTCGATCAGCTCGATGTCGTGCGAGCGGTGCTTGCGCAGGCCCGCGTTGCCGTCCTCGTCGATCGCGAACTGGACGCGGGTGCGCCACTGCGGGACCTGCCCGGCCGGCAGCTTGTCGCCCTCGGCCGGCATGACGGTGCCGTCCCAGCCGGCCTCCTCCGGGGTGAGGCCGGCGAGCCGCTTCAGCTGCTCGGCGACGACCTCGCCCTTGAGCCGGCGCTGGGCTCCCGGCTTGGCGTGCTGCCAGTCGCAGCCGCCGCACTTGCCGGGGCCGGCGTACGGGCAGGGGGCCTCGACGCGGTCCTTGGAGGCGTCGAGGACCGTGATCGCGTCGGCCCGCAGGAAGCGGGAGTCGGACTCGCCCTCCGTCACACGGGCGATGACCTTCTCTCCCGGGAGGGTGTGGCGGACGAACAGGACGCGGCCGTCGGCGGTGCGGGCGATGCAGTGGCCTCCGTGCGCGACGGGACCGACCTCGACCTCGTACTCCTCCCCGACCAGTGACTGCTTCTCGTTCTGCTCGGTCATGGTGGGGAGGCTCCAGGAGGTCAAGGTGAAGACAAAGGGAAACGGCCGGACGACCGACCCACCAGTTTACGTGGATCTCGTCCGGCCGTTCACCATCCCTTCCGGCGCTACTTGCCCGCCGGGTCCTTCGGCCGCGGGCGCGGAGTGTCGACGGGACCGCGGCGCACCGCGCCCGGGGCGTTCCAGTCCTGGCGCTTCTTGGCCCGCCGCTTGGCGAGCTCCGAGGACTCCAGCTGGTAGGGCACCGAGGTGACCATCACACCCGGAGTGAAGAGCAGGCGGCCCTTGAGGCGCAGCGCGCTCTGGTTGTGCAGCAGGTGCTCGTACCAGCGGCCGACGACGTACTCGGGGATGTAGACGCTGACGGCGTCGCGCGGGTTCTCGCTGCGCAGCCCCTTGACGTACTCGACGACCGGCCGGGTGATCTCGCGGTACGGAGAGTCGAGGATCTTCAGCGGGACGTTGATCCCGCGCCGCTCCCACTCGGCCTTCAGCGCCTTGGTCTCGTCAGCGTCGACGCTGATGCTGAGCGCCTCCAGGGTGTCCGAGCGGGTCAGCTTGGCGAACGCGAGGGCGCGCAGGGTGGGCTTGTGGACCTTGGAGACCAGGACGATCGAGTGGACCCGGGAGGGGCGCACGCTGTCGTCGCTGGGGCCCTCGGCGGCGGCGATCTCGTTGGCGACCCGGTCGTAGTGCTTGCGGATCGCGGTCATGGTTCCGTAGAAGATCACCATGCCGAGCAGGGCGACCCAGGCGCCGTGGGTGAACTTCGTGGCCAGGACGACGACCAGCACCATGCCGGTGAAGAAGGCGCCGAAGGTGTTGATGGCCCGCGAGCGCTGCATCCGGCGGCGGGCGGCCTGGTCGCGCTCGCTGCGCAGGTGGCGGTTCCAGTGCCGGACCATGCCGATCTGGCTCAGCGTGAAGGAGACGAAGACACCCACGATGTAGAGCTGGATCAGCTTGGTGGAGTCGGCGTCGTAGATCCACACGAGCAGCATGGCGGCGCCCGCGAGCAGCACGATGCCGTTCGAGAAGGCGAGCCGGTCGCCGCGGGTGTGCAGCTGGCGGGGCAGGTAGCGGTCCTGGGCGAGGATCGAGCCGAGCAGCGGGAAGCCGTTGTACGCGGTGTTCGCGGCCAGGAACAGGACGAGCGCGGTGGCGGTCGCCAGCAGGATGAACAGGAAGCTGCCGTTGCCGAAGACGGCCTCGGCGACCTGGGAGATCACCGGGTGCTGGACGAAGGAGTCGCCGACCGGGACGCCGTTGTCCAGCAGGTTGGTCGCGGGGGCCTCGGCCATCTTCACGTCGGTGGCCATGGCCAGCCCGATGATCCCGCAGAACATCGTGACGGCCAGGGCGCCCATGAGGGCGAGGGTGGTGGCGGCGTTCTTGCTCTTGGGCTTGCGGAAGGCGGGCACGCCGTTGCTGATCGCCTCGACGCCGGTCAGGGCGGCACAGCCGGAGGAGAAGGCCCGCAGCAGCAGGAAGACCAGCGCGAAGCCCGCCAGCCCCTGGTGCTCCGCCTTGATCTCCAGGCCGGCGGTGGGTGCCTCCATGGTGTCGCCCAGCACGAGGCCGCGCCAGGCGCCCCACGCGATCATCACGAAGACGGCCCCGACGAACACGTACGTCGGAATGGCGAAGAGTTTCCCGGATTCCTTGACCCCGCGCAGATTCATCAGCGTGAGGAGCAGAATCATGATCATCGCCGAGAGCACCTTGTGCTCGATGACGAAATCGACGGCGGAGCCGAGATTCTCGACGCCGGAGGAGATCGATACGGCCACGGTGAGCACGTAGTCGACGAGCAGGGCGCTCGCCACGGTGAGACCGGCCCTGGGCCCGAGGTTGGTGTTGGCGACCTCGTAGTCACCGCCGCCGCTCGGGTACGCGTGGACGTTCTGCCGGTAGGAGGCGACCACCGTGAACATCAGCACGACGACCGCGACCGCGATCCATGGGCTGAAGTGGTACGCCGACACACCCGCGATCGACAGGACCAGCAGTACCTCGCCCGGGGCATAGGCCACCGAGGAGAGCGGGTCGGATGCGAACACAGGAAGGGCGATCCGCTTGGGGAGGAGGGTTTCCCCGAGGCGGTCGCTGCGTAGCGCCCGGCCAATCAGGATCCGTTTGGGCACGTCGGTCAGTTTGGACACGCAGAGGATCGTAAGCGTTCGAAATCCGGCTGACGAACCCCCCGCCCCCTTATCCGTGGCGACGGGCCCCCAATACGGCACCCCACGAACCCCAAAAGGCCACACTGGTGACCGCCCGTGTGTAGCTTGGGCCATGGTCTGAGACCCTGTTTAGCCAGAGCATGCAATGAGGCTGGTAACCAGCGAGCCGCTGTCAGCCGGAAGGACGGCCGTGCACATCGTCATTATGGGCTGCGGAAGAGTGGGCTCCGCCCTCGCGCAGACCCTGGAACAGCAGGGGCATACGGTCGCGGTCGTCGACCAGGACCCCACCGCATTCCGCCGGCTCGGGGCTTCCTTCGGCGGCCGCCGGGTCACCGGGGTCGGCTTCGACCAGGACACCCTGCGGGAGGCCGGGATCGAGGACGCGGGCGCCTTCGCCGCGGTCAGCAGTGGTGACAATTCCAACATCATCGCCGCCCGCGTGGCCCGGGAGATGTTCGGCGTCGAGAACGTCGCCGCCCGCATCTACGACCCCAAGCGCGCGGAGGTCTACCAGCGCCTCGGCATCCCCACCGTCGCGACCGTGCGGTGGACCGCCGACCAGATGCTGCGGCGCCTCCTGCCCTCGGGTGCCGAGCCGCTGTGGCGCGACCCCAGCGGCGGTGTGCAGCTCGCGGAGGTGCACACCTCCGCCGCCTGGATCGGGCACAAGGTGAGCAAGCTCCAGGAGGAGACGGGCGTGCGTGTCGCGTTCCTCACCCGCCTGGGCGAGGCGATGCTGCCGACTTCGCAGACGGTCCTGCAGGAGGGCGACCTCGTCCACGTGATGATGCGCACGGACGAGATCGACAAGGTTGAGGCGGCCTTCGCCGAGGGGCCCGAGGAGGCACACGCATGAGGGTCGCGATCGCCGGAGCCGGCGCCGTGGGCCGCTCCATCGCGGGCGAGCTGCTGGAGAACGGCCACGAGGTGCTCCTCGTGGACAAGGCGCCGACCGCCATCTCGGTGGAGCGGGTCCCCCAGGCCGAGTGGCTCCTGGCCGACGCCTGCGAGATCACCTCGCTGGACGAGGCCGCGCTGCAACGCTGCAACGTGGTCATCGCCGCCACCGGTGACGACAAGGTCAACCTGGTCGTCTCGCTCCTCGCCAAGACCGAGTACGGGGTCCCCCGGGTCGTGGCGCGGGTCAACAACCCGAAGAACGAGTGGCTCTTCAACGAGTCCTGGGGCGTCGACGTGGCGGTGTCCACCCCGCGCCTGATGTCGGCCCTCGTCGAGGAGGCCGTCAGCGTCGGCGACCTGGTACGGCTGCTGCGCTTCAGTCACGGCGACGCCAACCTCGTCGAGCTGACCCTGCCGGCCGACTCCTCGGTCGCGGGCACCCAGATCAGCGAGATCTCCTGGCCGGAGGACACCTCGCTCGTCACGATCATCCGGGGCAACCGGGTGCTCACGCCGCACGGCGAGGAGACCCTGGAGCCCGGCGACGAGCTCCTCTTCGTGGCCGCCCAGGCCCGCGAGGAGCAGCTGGAGGACCTCCTCCAGGCCCGTCACTGAGGTACCCGTACGGCGAAGGGGCGGGGAGACCATCCGGTCTCCCCGCCCCTTCGCCGTGTCCGTGGCCGTGGCCAAACGCCGGGCGCCGGGCGCGGGGGGTGTTCGACACCTCACTCCCGCGCGGCGGCCCTTGCCA
>NZ_JBVIKC010000010.1:0-213486 GCF_055581065.1 Streptomyces sp. NPDC031479 | reverse complement strand
CGTCCTCAGCCGTCTGCGCTGGGACGACCGCACACGCGACTACCTGCAACGACGTCTGACCGAGGGCAAGACACGCCGCGAGATCATCCGCTGCCGCAAACGCTACGTCGCACGAGAGATCTACCGACTTCTCGTCCCAGCGAACCCTCCGGCTGACCAGACAGGACCCGCCGCGATCGCCGCTTGACATCCATAGGGACATCCATAGGGGCATCGCACTGGAGTCGGCCCTTGGACCGCTGCCGGCGCGCCCGAGCCTGGCCCTGGACGCCGGATACGGATACGGATACGGATACCGCATGCTCCACGACGACCTGGCCGCCCGCGGGATCGAGGCCCGCATCGCCCCACACGGCGCGAAAACTCCGATCCAGACCGCAGGCCGTTGGGTGGTGGAGCGCACGAACTCCCAAGCGATCATGGTGACAGTCATCGTCGGTATGTGTCATCTATCGGCGGTAGTCGCACGGGGTCAGCGGCGGACGCGGGGCATGCCCAGGCCGATCCACGCGATGATCTCGCGCTGGATCTCGTTGTTCCCTCCGCCGAAGGTGAAGATCACCGCGCTGCGGTAGCCGCGCTCCAGTTCCCCGTGCAGGACCGCCCCCGCGGAGCCGTCCTTGAGGGAGCCGGCCGCACCGACCACCTCCATCAGCCAGGCGTACGCGTCCCGGCGCGCCTCGGAGCCGTAGACCTTGACGGCGGAGGCGTCCTGCGGGGTGAGGGTGCCGGACTGGACCGCGTTCACCATCTGCCAGTTGAGCAGTTTCATCGCGTCGAGGCGGGCGTGGGTGCGGGCGAGCCGGCCGCGGACCCAGGTCAGGTCGATGACGCGACGGCCGTCGGCCAGCTTGGTCGCGGCGGCCCAGCGCTGGACGTCGTGCAGGGCGCGGATGGCCATGGTGCCATGGGCGGCGAGGGTGACGCGTTCGTGGTTGAGCTGGTTGGTGATCAGCCGCCAGCCCTTGTTCTCCTGGCCCACGCGGCGGTTCGCGGGGACGCGGATGTCCTCGTAGTGGCTGGCGGTGGTGTCGTGCGAGGCCAGGGTGTTGATGAGGGTGCAGGAGTAGCCGGGGTCGGAGGTCGGCACGAGGAGCATCGTGATGCCCTTGTGCGCGGGGGCCTCCGGGTCGGTGCGGACGGCGAGCCAGACCCAGTCGGCGGTGTCGCCGTTGGTGGTCCAGATCTTCTGGCCGTTCACCACGTAGGTGCCGGTCTCCTCGTCGCCCTCGCGGACGGCCTTGCACTTGAGGGCGGCGAGGTCGGTGCCCGCGTCGGGCTCGCTGTAGCCGATGGCGAAGTCGATCTCCCCGGCGAGGATCCGGGGGAGGAAGTACGCCTTCTGCTCGTCGGTCCCGAACTGCATGAGGGTGGGGCCGACGGTGTTCAGCGCCATCAGCGGCAGCGGGACGACGGCCTGCGCGGCCTCGTCGAAGAAGATGAACTGGTCCATGGGCGACATGCCGCGCCCGCCGTACTCCTTCGGCCAGCCGACGCCGAGCCACCCGTCGGCGCCGAGACGGCGGATGGTCTCCCGGTAGAAGCGCTTCTGCGCGGCCGGGTCCTCGTAGCGGGCGTAGACGTCCTGCGGCACGAGCTCGGCGAAGTAGGCACGCAGCTCGGTGCGCAACTGCTGCTGCTCAGGCGTGTATTCGAGGTGCATGGCCCCTCCGGGAGTCTCGCGGTCCAGCCGGTCGGTGTGGTGGCGGCGGCCAGGGTAGAACCCGTTGCAGTAATCCGGAAGGGGTGGTGATGGACCGTCAGGAGTGCGGGCGGGCCGGGAAGTCCGGTACGGAACTCCCCGGCCCGCAGCGGCTAACAGGCGGGGGACGAGCCCTTCTGCCCCTTGAGGTCGCGGTTGTACAGCCATCCCGTGGCGTTCGTGCCGTCCACGCGCACGAACGTCCACTGGTTGCCGTACGAGTTGACGATGTAGCACTGGTACCAGAGCTTCGTGCCGTCCTTGACCAGGCTGCCCTGCGAGCACTGCTGGTACGGCGCGGCCAGCAGGTGGTGGTCGCCGGAGATGTAGCCGTAGGTGCCCGGCGCCGGGTCCTTGTGCGTCCAGCCGGCGCAGCCCGTCGGTACGGGGCTCGGTTTGGCGGGGGCGGGCGAGGAGCCCTTCGCGGAGGGCGACGGCGTGCCGGCCTTCTTCGAGGCGCTCGCGGACGGCTTCGCCGTGGGCCCGGAGCCGGAGGGCGACGGGGCCGGGGTCGGCGCGCCCGACTGCCCGCCGGCGACCGGGGAGCCGCCGGGCGCCGGGGTGGGAGCCGCCGCCTGCGCCCGGTCGTCGCCGTCGCCCGAGGTCACGGCGTAGGTGACGCCGCCGGCGGCGAGTACGGCGACGACCGCCACGGCCATCGCGGCGCGGCTGCGGCGCCGCGCCCGGTCCACGGCCGCCGAGCCGGAATGGCTGACCGTGGACGGCTGACCGGGCGGGGGTCCCTGCGGCGGTCCCTGCGGCGGTCCCTGCGGCGGGAAGCCGGGCTGGGGGGTGGGGGCGTAGGGGTGCGGAAACGATACGCCGTCGGCGTCGAAACCGGCCGGGGGCGGGGGCCCGAAGCCGGGAACGGGCGCGGGGGCGGGCGCCGGGGCCGGCGCCGGAGCCGGCCCGAACTCCGACTGCGCGCCGGGGGTCGGCGGGACCGAGGCGGGAGCCTGCGCGGGCGCCGCGCCACCGCCCGCCGCCACCTGTTCCAGCATCGCGCGCGCCTGGTCGGCGGTGGGACGGTGCTCCGGCTCCTTCTCCATCAGCGCCCGCAGCACCGGGGTGAGCGGCCCCGCACGCCGGGGCTCGGGCAGCGGGTCGCCGACGATCGCGGCCAGCGTGGACCACACCGAGGTGCGGCGGAACGGCGAGACGCCCTCCACCGCCGCGTACAGGGTCATCCCGAGCGACCATATGTCGGAGGCCGGGCCCGGTTCCCTGCCCTGCGCGCGCTCCGGCGGCAGGTAGTCGAGCGAGCCGACCAGCTCGCCGCTGCGGGTCAGCTTCGCCACGGCGTCGTCACCGGAGGACTCCATGGTGGCGATGCCGAAGTCCGTGAGGACGACCCGGCCGCCGCGCTCCAGCAGCACGTTGCCCGGCTTCACGTCCCGGTGCAGGACGCCCGCGCGGTGCGCGGCGTCGAGCGCGTCCATCAGCTTGGCACCGATCGCGGCGGCCTCGTGCGGGTCGAGCGCGCCGCGCCGCGTGACCACCTCGTCGAGCGAGGGCCCGTCGACGAGTTCCATGACGATGACGGGCAGCCCCTGCTCATGCGTCACGTCGTGCACGGTGACGACGCCGGCGTGCCGGATACGGGCGGCGGCCTGCGCCTCGCGCTCCATCCGGGTGCGCAGGTCGGCCAGTTCGGCGTCGCTGGAGTCGGTGTAGGCCCGCAGGACCTTGACGGCGACCTCGCGGGCGAGCAGTTCGTCGACGGCCCGGGCGACCACGCCCATGCCGCCTCGGCCGACCACGGAGGTCACCCGGTAGCGTCCCCCGAGCACCTTTCCGATCAGGTCCCCGTCGTTCGCATCCTCCGCTTGGCCCGCTGGCACCACATGCTCCGTTCCACGACCGGTCGCCCGTCTCGACTCTCTGACGGGGCACAAGCGTAGATGCACCGTCCACGGACGGACCGGGCGGCTGCCACCCATCCCGCGGCCCAAGCCGGTTGCGCCTCCGCTTCGCCTCGTGGCCGGGCACCGACGACCTGGCCGGCCGGGGCGCGGGGAGGTTCCGCGCCCCGGTGCCGACGGCCGGGCCGCCCCTGCCGACTCCAGACACCCCCTAGCCGTCCCGGCGGCACTGCCCGGTGCGCGGGCCGGTGACGCTGTTCCGCGACTGGAGGAGGTCCGGCGCGTTGCCCTCGCAACGCAGCGGGCCGGTGACGCGGTTGGACCGGAAGGCGGGCGCGGGGTCCACGGACGCCAGGCCCGGGCCGCTGTTGCCGGTGATCCGGACCGGTCCGGTGACCGTGTCGGCCGAGGCTTCGAGGCCGCCGGTGTTCGCGTCGAGGGTCAGCGGACCCCGGACGGTGTTGCCGGCGCAGGCCGTCGCCTCACGGTCGGAACCGATGAGCACCAGCCCGGTGGTCCCCTCCACGGAGACCGGGCCGGTGAGCGCGGACCGGCAGAGGGTGAAGGCGGTGGCGCCCTGGGCCGACACCGGTCCGGTGATCGTCGCGTCCGAAGCGGCCAGCGCACCGCCGGGGCGTACGGTCAGCGGGCCGGTCTGGCTGCCGCCGGCCGCGATGCACAGGGCTTCGCCCGGGGCCACGGTCAGCGGGCCGGCGTGCGCGGTGGTGAGGCAGGGTCCGGTGAAACCGACGGTGACCCCGGTGGGCGCCGCCGTCGCGCCCGGGGTGAAGGCCGCGTCGCCGCCGTAGCGTGCGGTGATGGCGTGCGCGGAGGGCTGGAGGGTGCCGGTACGGATGCTCGCGCGACCGCCGTCGAGCCTGGCGGTGCCCAGCGGGGTCGGCCCGTCGAAGAACGTGACCTCCCCGCCGGGGGTTCCGGCGTCCGGGTCGGCCGGGTCGACGGTCGCGGTGAGGGTGACCGGCCGCCCGAACAGCGGGGTCGCCGTGTCCGCGGTCACCGTGACCGAGGTTCCGTACCGGAAGGAGACGACCGCCTTGCCGTTGCCGTGGTTGACGCCCCCGGTGAGGGTGGCGCCGATGGCCGTCGGGGCCGCGAAGCCGCTGCCCCCGCCGCCGCCGGCTCCGTAGAGTTCCCCGGGCCTGCCGCCGCCTGAGCCGCCGCCACCGGCGAAGTAGCCGCCGCCACCTCCACCGCCGCCGTTGCCGCCGCCTCCGCCGTTGCCGCCGGAGCCACCGCTTCCGGGGTTGGGCCGGCTGGTGTACTGGTCGATGTCGCTGCCCGCGGCGCCCGGGGCCCCGACCGCGGAGTTACGGCTTCCGCCCACCCCGTGGGCGGACTGGGTTCCGCCGCCGCCCGCGAGGCCGGACCCGTCGGGGCCGCCGCCCTGGCCGCCGGGCTCCCCTTCGGGCCCGCCGCCGTCGCCGCCGTGCAGCAGCGGCCCGCCGTTGCCCGCGCCACCGCCGCCGCCCGCCACCAGGATCCGGTCGGCGGGGCCGAAGGCCCCCGTACGCAGGTCGCTGGCGCCGCCGCCGGAACCGCCGCCGCCGTGGGCGCCGCCGCCGCCGGAGCCGTGGCCTGTGCCGCCGGGGCGGGCGAACTCGCCGTGCCGGGAGGTGCCGGAACTTCCGACTCCGCCGACGGTGATCTGGAGGGACTGGCCCGCCACGACCGGCAGTTCGGCGCGGGTCTCGCCGCCCAGTCCGCCGGGTGCCCCGCCGTTCGGGGGGCTGGGGAGGACGAAGCCGGCGGCGCTGCCGCCCTCGGCACCGAAGAGGTCGACCGTCACCGCGGTCACCCCGGCCGGGACGGTGAAGGTGTCCGTGCCGACGGCGGTGTAGGTGCAGGTGGGCGACGCGGCGGTGAAGGCGCCGCCCGCGCCGCAGGGGGTGACGGCGCCCGGCGCCGTCGGCTCGGCCGTCGCGGGCAGGGGCGCCATCGCGGCGGCCAGCAGGCCGGCGGCTCCGGCCACCTTCAGGATCTTCGATCGGTACATGCTCAACTCGGTTCCAGACGACGGTACTCGGGATGGGACGTGCGGCGCCGCAGCCGGGGCGCGACCGTGGCCCCGGCTGCGGCAACCGTGCTGCGGGTGGATCAGACGCCGTCGTCGGCGCACAGCGCCCAGGCGTCGGAGTAGGTGCTCGGGGAGCTGACTCCCCCCGTGTGGGTGGTCGCCGACCAGTACGAGGCCGTGGTGGTCCCGTCCGCGACCGGGTTGCCGCCGGAGTCGCTGGGGTAGCTGCCGTTCAGGTGGTCGCCCTGGGAACCGGGCCCGGTGAAGTTCGTGGTCGTGACGCTGCCTCCGCTGATCGCGGCGCCGCCGCCGATCAGCTTTCCGTCCCCGCCTCCGCAGCCGACCGTCACGGTCTGGCCCGCGGTCGCGGCGGTGGGGCCGCTCACCTCGCTGTGGCGGACCTTCACGGTCGCGCCACTGATGTTGATGTTGTTGCCGCTGCAGATGGCGTACGCGTACGTGGTGTTGTCGGTGTTGCCACCGCCGCCGTTCCAGCCGACGGCGCTCCAGGAGTCGGGGTTGGTCTCACCGTCGGCCGCGGCCTTCTGACCGTAGCCGTGGGCGGAGTTGTTGAAGGTGGGGAAACTGGCGATGGGCTTGAGGCTGCCGATGACGGCGGGGGTGATGCGGGCTCCGCCGCCGAGCAGGCGGGTGTTGGCCGGGCAGGTCGCGGTGACGAGCCCGACGGTCGAGCTGGTGGTGGGGCCCGCCAGCTTGTTCATCACCACCTGGGTGTGGTTGATCAGGCTGCTGCTGAAGCACATGGCGTACGGGGTGCTGGAGAAGGAGGCGTTGACCGCGCCGCCGCTGCCGCCGATGCCGAGCCAGTGGGTCACGTCGGTGCCCACCACGCCCGTGGAGCCGGTGTACTCGGCGCTTCCGTCGGGGCTCGGCGAAGTGCCGTTGATCTTGTTGCCGTTGGAGGACGACCCGGTGCCGATGGCCTGGTTGACGCCGCCGCCGGAGACCAGGCCGCTCGCGCACGCGGCGTCGGTGGTGATCTCGGAGAAGGCGGCGGCCGGGCCTGACGTGGCGCCGGGTGTCTTCACCGTCACGCCGACCGTATTGGCGTAGGCGGTGCCGGGGACCGCCAGGGCCAGCAGGGCGGCCACGATCAGCGCCTTGCCCGCGACAGGGCGTCGCAGAAGGAACTTTCGCACGGTTTCTCCCTTTCGGAGAGGAGGTTCGGGCGGCCGGGGGCCGCGCGCGAGCAGCACCGTTCCCCGGACGGGGTCCGGTTCGGCGCTGGGAGGGTGTGATCGGGTGGTCGGCACGGCGGAGCGGCGGCGTGTGGACCGGTGTCGCGCACCTGCGGCAGGGCGGGGCAGGCCAGATCATGGCCGGCCCACCGCCCGTCCGGAGCGCGATGCACTTGCGGAATGTAGCAGTCAAATAAGGAAGCAAGTAAGGCCGGATCCTCGCTTTTTCCTGGCAGATGCGGTACTGGCGAGTAGGCTGGGGGTGGCGCGTCCGGCCCCTCCGGAGCAGGGGCGCTTCAGACGCGGGGCGGCACGAGGCCCGTGCCCGGCAGCCCGGGGCGGATCAGCACCTTGATGTGCGCTCCGGGCGCCGCAGGGAGGCGAAGGCCGCGTCGAGTCCGCCGAAGCCCCGCCGATCCGGGCCGCGGCCGCGCGCCGCAGCGCCGACGGGTCGGAGGCCACGACGGGGCCGGCGCCGCGCTCCAGCAGGGCCGCGACGGCGCCCAGCCCGTCGGTCCCGCAGCCGACGACCACCGCGGGGGTGCCGGGCCCCGCCTCCGTACGGGCGATGTTCCCGAAGCCGACGGCCAGCGGCTCGGTGAGGGCGGCCAGGGCCAGGTCCAGGGAGTCCGGCACCGGGAGCAGGGCCTGCGCCTGGACGACGATCCGTTCGCCGAAACCCCCGGGGAAGGCGTTGCCGTAGCCGACGGTACGGACGACCCCGCCGGCGTCGAGTGCCCAGGGCAGGGCGACCACCCCGGTGCCGGGGGCGGGACCGCTCGCGCCGGGGCCGTAGGCGAGGACCCGGCCGGAGAACTCGTGGCCCATGACCAGGGGACGGGCCGGGTCGAAGAGGAAGCCGGTGGTGCCGCTGTCCAGGGAGGCCCGGAGGAACTCGGCGGTGTGGGCGACCGCGCTGAGGCCGGAACCGCAGACGCCGCAGGCCTCGGTGGCCACCAGCGCCTGCCCGGCAGCCGGACACCGCCGAGGGCCTCGATGTACGCGACGAGGTCGAGTACGCCGAACTCCGCCTGCTGCAGGGCTGCTTCACGGGTCTCGGCCGGATGGACGGGGGTGAGCAGCCGCCAGCTCCGCCGGTCCGCGCGGCGCCCCGCTTCGGCGCAGGCCCGTTCGTGGGCCGCCCAGTTGGTGTCGAGCGTGGCGAATCCGGCCGGATCGGCGGCGGCGAGCGAGAGCACGCCGGCCCCGTGACGTCCGGCGAGGACGGCGCCGGTCGGGGAGACCGCGGAGGCGACGGCCACCTCCATCTCCCGGCCCCGGTAGGGCCCGAGCTGCAATGGCGGCGGCCCGGCCCTCCCGCTGAGTGGGATGTCCGGGCCGCCCGCCCGCCGCGTCCTTCCGGGATCCGGGATCCGGCGATCCGGTATCCGCCCTCCCCTGGCCGTCGGCTCAGGGGCGACGGTCCAGGGCGCCGATCATGGCGGCGGCCGTCGCCGCCATCGCCGTCCGGGCCGCCGCGAGGTAGGGGCGGGGGTCCGCCGGGGTGAGGTGGGCGCGGATGGCCTCGGTCATGGCCACGTTGAGGGCAGTGCCGATGTTGACCTTGCGGATCCCGCCGGCGACGGCGGCCGCGAGCTCCGCGTCGGGGAGGCCGGAGGAGCCGTGCAGGACGAGCGGGACGTCCACCGTCTTGGCGAGCCGCGCCAGCAGGGCGTGGTCGAGGACCGCGGTCCGGCTGGTCATGGCGTGGCTGCTGCCGATGGCCACGGCCAGGGCGTCCACCCCGGAGTCGGCGACGAACCGGCGCGCCTCGTCCGGGTCGGTACGGGCGCCCGGCGCGTGCGGGTCCAGGGGGGCGGCGCCGTTCTTGCCGCCGACCTCGCCCAGCTCGGCCTCGATCCACAGGCCGTTGGCGTGGGCCCAGTCGGCGGCGGAGCGGGTGGCCTCCAGGTTCTCGGCGTAGGGCAGGTGCGCGGCGTCGTACATCACCGATCCGAAGCCGGCGTCCACGGCCTGCCGCAGCAGGTCCGGGCTCTTGACGTGGTCGAGGTGGAGCCCGACGGGCACCCCGGCGGCCTCGGCACACGCGGCGGCGGCACGGGCGATGGGCAGCAGGGCTCCGTCGCGGAACTTCACCGCGTTCTCGCTGAGTTGCAGGATGACGGGCAGGCCGGTGCGCTCGGCGCCCTCGACCACGGCCTCGGCGTGCTCCAGCGTGATGATGTTGAAGGCCGCGATGGCGCGGCCGGCCCCGGCCGCTTCGGCGACGAGGTGTCCGGCGGGGGCGAGGGTCATCGGACCGCCCCCTCTCCGGTGGCGGTGAGGATGACCGAGCGGGTGAGGTTGCGGGGCGCGTCCGGGTCCAGCTGCCGGTGGGCGGCCACGGCGACGGCCAGCCGGTGTACGCGCACCAGTTCGGCGAGCGGGTCGAGCGCTCCGTCGATCCATGCGGCGCCGGTACCGAGGACCTGCTCGGCGATCCCGTCGGGGGTCCCGCCCAGCGACCAGGTCACGGAGCCGGGCCCGGTGACGCTGACCGGGCCGTGCCGGTACTCCATCGCCGGGTAGGCCTCCGCCCAGGACAGGGAGGCCTCGCGCATCTTGAGGGCAGCCTCGTTGGCCAGACCGACGCTCCAGCCCCGGCCGAGGAAGGTGAACTGGCCCCGGCCCTCCAGCCCCGCGGGCAGCGGTTCGGCGAGCGCGACGCGGGCGTCGGCGACCACGGCCGGGGTGTGCGCGCCGACGTGGGCGCGCAGCAGGGTGAGGGCGGTGGTGGCGAACCGGGTCTGGACGACGGAACGTTCGTCGGCGAAGTCCAGCACGACGAGGTCGTGCGCCAGGGTCGTCACCGGCGTGTCGGGGTCGCCGATGACGGCGGTGGTCGCGACCCCGGCCTCCCGCAGGCCGGCCAGCAGGTCGAGGACCTCGGTGGTGGTCCCGGACCGGGTGAGCGCCACGACCCGGTCGTAGCGGCGGTGATGGGGGAACTCCGAGGCGGGGAAGGCGTCGGTCTCGCCCTGTCCGGCGTCCTCGCGCAGGGCGGCTGCGGCCTGGGCCATGAAGTACGAGGTGCCGCACCCGACGATCGCGGTACGCTCCCCCGGCCTCGGCAGCACCGCCCGGTGGGCCGGGGCCAGTTCAGCGGCCCGTTCCCAGCTTTCGGGCTGCGTGGCCAACTCGTACGCGACGTGACTCATGCGGGCTCCCTGCGCATTGGGTGCGTGTTCCTGCAAGGTAGCGGGCCATTTCGCGCAACTTCAAGCATCTACGGGGTGGCGGCCTGGGTTAATCTCGACGGCGGGGCCGGAGCGAGTCCCGGGGAACGCACGGGAGGGGCGCCATGACCCGCAAGGAACGCTGGCAGACGCTGCTGGATCTGCTGGTGGAACGGGGCGGGCTGGAGGTGGAGCCGGCCGCCGAGGCACTCGGCGTGTCCGCCGCGACGATCCGCCGCGACCTCGACCAGCTCGCCGAGCAGCAGCTGCTGGTCCGCACGCGCGGCGGGGCGGTCCCGCAGGGGGTCTCGTACGAACTGCCCCTGCGCTACCGCACGTCCCGGCGGGCCGCGGAGAAGCTGCGGATCAGCGAGGCCGTGGCGGCGCTGATCGCACCGGGCGAGGTCGTCGGCCTCACAGGAGGCACCACGACCACGGAGGTGGCCCGCGCCCTGGCGGCCCGCGCGGACCTGGCCACGGGCTCGCCCGCGCTGACGGTGGTGACCAACGCCCTGAACATCGCGGGCGAGCTGGTGATCCGCCCCCAGTTCAAGATCGTCCTGACGGGCGGGGTGGCCCGCCCCCAGTCGTACGAGCTGACGGGCCCGCTGGCGCAGCAGGTCCTCGGCCAGCTCACGATGGACACCGCCGTCCTAGGCGTGGACGCCTTCGACCCGGCGGACGGCGCGGCGACCCGGCACGAGGACGAGGCGGCGATGAACCGCCTCCTGTGCGAACGCGCCCGCCGGGTCGTCATCGCCGCGGACTCCAGCAAGCTCGGCGTCCGCGCCTTCGCCCGCATCTGCGCCACCTCGCAGGTGGACGTCCTGGTGACGGACACGGGCCTCCTCCCGGAAGTCGCGACGGGCTTCACGACGGCGGGGGTGGAGGTGGTCCGGGTGTGAGGGGGGCGGGGCGGGCGGGACACCGGTGGGGCGGGCTCGGGGAGGGCCTGGGGGCTTCCCGCCAGTCCACTGTCCTTCCGTGCCGTGCCGGCCTGTCAAGGGCGCTCCCTTCGGTCGCGTCGCTTCGCGATGGCCTTCGGCCACCCTTGACAGGCCGTCCCGTCCCGGAATGCCAAAGACTGTCGGGAAGCCCCCAGAGGAACGGTCAGGGGCAGAGGATGCAGGGGCGGCCCCGTCGGAGAAGCGGCGGGCAATCCCGCTCCATCCGCGAATCAGTGACCGCACCGTCCCCGGGCGCCCCCGGGGCAACCCTGGCGCACCAGATCGCTACGCGCTTCTCCCGGCACAGCGTCCGGCGGCCGTCCGTGGCCGGACATAAGCCGCCCAAGGCCGTCTGTCTCTCTCGATCACGCGATTGCGGGCAGTTTGTCCCCATTGGGTGGCCCGGCGGGCGTCATATGGCTCCCTGTAGGAGCGAGAGGACGAGGAGGGTGTCGTCAGAGTCCGGCAAGGCGCCCGTATCGCCCTGTGACTGCCTTCAAGCGCCCGTCGAGGGCGGGAAGGGCAGATCTGGAGGCGTGTGAGCGGCCCAAGACGGCTGCCGGACACCATGCCGGCACACGCCGTGCCGGCACACGCCATGCCGGGAGAAGTGCGTAGCGATCGGGCGCGTAGCGATCCGATGCGCCCGGGGGCGCGGGAGGACGGTCCGGTCACCGTTCGGGGAGGCCTGCCGGGCGGAGACTCCTCGCCGCTTCTCTGACGGGGCCGTCCCTGCATCCTCTGCCCCCAGGCCCTCCCCGAGCCCGCCCCACCGGTGTCCCGCCCGCCCCGACCCCGACCACACGTCACACTCACGCCCCGCCGCCCCGCCCCCTCGGCGCCCCGGCGCCCCGGCCCCGCGCCTCGCCGCCTCAGTGCGCCGGGACCCGTTCCGCCTCGCGGGACAGGGCCGCCAGGACCGGGGCGATCAGGGGGTGGGACTCGGCGCCGCGGCGGGTGGCGGCGAAGACGCGGCGGGTGGCGGCCGGGCCCGTCACCGGGCGGACGCGGACCTCCTTGAGGTCCATGCCGCGCAGCGCCGAACGCGGCACCAGGGCCACCCCGGCCCCTGCGCCCACCAGGGCCGTCACGGCCCGGAAGTCGTCGGAGGAGTGCGCGAAACGGGGCTGGAAGCCCGCCAGTTCGCAGGCCAGCAGGGTCACGTCGTGGCAGGGGTTGCCGGGGTACTGACCCACCCACTCCGCGTCGGAGAGGTCCGCCAGCGCCACGGCGGGGAGGTCGGCGAGCGGGTGCCCCGAGGGCAGGACGGCGTCGAAGGGTTCCGCGTAGAGCGGGAGCACCGACAGGCGGGCGTCGTCGGCGCCCGGACCGCCGCGGTACTCGACGGCCAGGGCCACGTCGGCCTCCCCGTCGAGCAGCATGGGCAGGCTCTGGTCGCCCTCCGCGTCCCGGACCCGCAGGCGGATGCCCGGGTGTTCCAGCGCCAGCCGGGATATGGCCGGCGCCAGTACCTCGGCGATGCCGGTCGCGAAGGCGGCGACCGTGACCTCGCCCGCCGATCCGCCCGCGTAGGCGGCGAGTTCGGCTTCGGCGCGCTCCAACTGGGCCATGACCTCGTGGGTGTGGCCCAGCAGGATCTCCCCGGCCGCGGTGAGCCGTACGCCCCGGCCGCTGCGGGTCAGCAGCGCGTGTCCGGTCTCCTGCTCCAGCGCGGCGAGCTGCTGGGACACGGCGGAGGGGGTGAGGTACAGGGCTGCGGCCGCGGCGGTCACCGTACGGTGGTCCGCCACGGCCCGCAGGATGCGCAGCCGGCGGGGGTCGATCACCCCTCCATTGTCTCAGCCGGCGGACGTGCGGAGCGCCGCGCGGGCGTCGACGAAGGCGGCCACCGCGCGCTCCACGTCGGCCGTGGAGTGGGCCGCCGAAAGCTGGACGCGGATGCGCGCGGCGCCCATCGGCACGACCGGGTAGGAGAAGCCGATCACGTACACGCCGCGCTCCAGCAGCAGCTCGGCCATCTTCGCGGCCTCGGCGGCGTCGCCGATCATGACGGGGGCGATGGCGTGGTCGCCGGGCAGGATCTCGAAGCCCGCCTCGGTCATCTTCGCGCGGAAGAGGGCGGTGTTGGCCGCGAGGCGCTCGCGCAGGTCGCCGGCGGACTCCAGCAGGTCGAGGACCTTGAGGGAGGCGGCCGCGATGACCGGGGCGAGGGAGTTGGAGAAGAGGTACGGGCGCGAGCGCTGGCGCAGCAGCTCGACGATCTCGGTGCGGGCCGCGACGTAGCCGCCGGAGGCGCCGCCCAGGGCCTTGCCGAGGGTGCCGGTGATGATGTCGACGCGGTCCATGACCCCGTGCAGTTCGGGGGTGCCGCGGCCGCCGGGGCCGACGAAGCCGACGGCGTGCGAGTCGTCGACCATGACCATGGCGTCGTAGCGGTCGGCGAGGTCGCAGATCTCGGCGAGGGGGGCTACGTAGCCGTCCATGGAGAACACGCCGTCGGTGACGATCAGGCGGCGGCGGGCGTCCTGAGCGTCCTTGAGCCGGGCTTCGAGCTCCGCCAGGTCGCGGTTCGCGTAGCGGTAGCGGCGGGCCTTGGAGAGGCGGATGCCGTCGATGATCGAGGCGTGGTTGAGGGCGTCGGAGATCACCGCGTCCTCGGCGCCGAGCAGGGTCTCGAAGACGCCGCCGTTGGCGTCGAAGCAGGAGGAGTAGAGGATCGTGTCCTCCTGGCCCAGGAAGGACGAGAGCCGCGCCTCCAGCTCCTTGTGCACCTCCTGGGTGCCGCAGATGAAGCGGACGGAGGCCATGCCGTAGCCCCAGCGGTCCAGGGCCTCCTTCGCGGCGGTGACGACCTCGGGGTGGTCGGCCAGCCCGAGGTAGTTGTTGGCGCAGAAGTTGAGGACCTCGCCGGGGGCGCCGCCCGCGGTGACGGCGACGGCGGCGTTCTGCGGGGTGCCGATGACGCGCTCGGGCTTGTGCAGGCCCGCTGCGCGGATCTCGTCGAGGGTGGTGCGGAGGTCTTCGCGGACGGACTCGAACATGACTTCGGTGTCTCCTTGTGCGGTGTGCCGGGCGCCGCCCGGCGGGAGCGGAGCCGGGGCGGGCGGACGGACGAAGGGGGCCGGGCCCCGCGGAGGGGGGAGGGTGTGCGGGGCCCGGCGGAGGGAGATGGTCTTGTGGTGGCCCGGACCGGCCGGGACGCGGCCGCCCCTCCCGCCGGGCCGGCGCGGGATCAGGCCGTCCAGTCCAGGATGATCTTCCCGCTCCGCGCGGTCGACGCCTCGTCGAAGGCAGCCTCGAAGTCGCGGTGCGAGTAGCGGCCGGTGATGACCGGGGACAGGTCGAGCCCGCCCTCCAGCAGCACGGTCATCGCGTACCAGGTCTCGAACATCTCGCGGCCGTAGATCCCCTTGATGGTGATCATCGAGGTGACGACCTTCGCCCAGTCCACCGGGAACTCCTGGGCCGGCAGGCCGAGCATGGCGATCCGGCCGCCGTGCGTCATGTTGTCGATCATGTCGCGCATGGCCTCGGCGCGGCCGGACATCTCCAGGCCGACGTCGAAGCCCTCGCGCAGGCCCAGCCGCGCCTGTGCGTCGGCGATGGAGGTCTCGGCGACGTTCACCGCGAGGGTGGCGCCGGCCTTGCGGGCGATCTCCAGCCGTTCGGGGCTGACGTCGGTGATCACCACGTTGCGCGCGCCGGCGTGCTTCGCCACGGCCGCCGCCATGATCCCGATCGGGCCGGCGCCGGTGATCAGGACGTCCTCGCCGACGAGCGGGAAGGACAGCGCGGTGTGCACGGCGTTGCCGAAGGGGTCGAAGATGGCCGCCACGTCCAGGTTCACGGAGGTGCGGTGCACCCACACGTTCTGCGCGGGCAGCACCACGTACTCGGCGAAGGCTCCGTCGCGTCCGACGCCCAGCCCGATGGTGCTGCGGCACAGGTGGCGGCGGCCGGCCAGGCAGTTGCGGCACCTGCCGCAGACCAGGTGGCCCTCGCCGCTGACCAGGGCGCCGATCTCGATGTCGCGGACGTCCGCGCCGAGCGCCGCGACCTCGCCGACGAACTCGTGGCCGAGGACCAGCGGGGTCTTGACGGCTCCCTGCGCCCAGCCGTCCCAGGCACGGATGTGCAGGTCGGTCCCGCAGATGCCGGTGCGCAGCACCTTGATCAGCACGTCTCCGGGGCCGTACTCCGGCTCGGGGACGTCCATGAGCCACAGCCCGGGCTCGGCCTTGTGCTTGACGAGTGCCTTCATGGCGGTGGCTCCAGGGGCATTGCGGAAGGGGTCGCCGGGTGCGCTGGTGCGCGGGTGGCGCGGGTGACTGGCACCAATGTGCCGATCGGCGTAGTGATCAGTCCATCGAGACTTTCTTAAGCGGGTCGACAGCGCAGCTTCACGCCTATGCTCCTCAGGTGATGGGGGACGGGGGCCGGAGCATGATCCGGTGGACGGTCCCGGTCCGGGGAAAAGGGGAGGTGAGGGGCGTGCCGAGTCTGCGCAGCAGGGCGCTTTCGGCCGCACTGGTCGCGACGGGGCGGCGAAGACGGTCGGCGACGGCGGAAGCGGTCCGGGCGAAGGTGGCGCGGTCGGCCCGCCGGCCCGCTTCGCACCTGCCGCCGCGCTCGCTGGGCCGGGTGGCCGAGGTGTCGCGGACCTTCGTCGGGGCCTGGCCCGTGTACGACGCGTCGCCGCGCGGGGCCGAGCCGGTGGCGCGGGTGCTGTACGTGCACGGCGGCACCTTCGTCGACGAGCTGGTCCGGCCGCACTGGTCGCTGATCCGGACCCTGGTGACCCGGGCGGGCGCGCGGGTCGTCGTACCGGCGTACGTACTGGCGCCGCGCGGGACCGCCGACCGGACCGTTCCGGTCGCCGCCGATCTGCTGAGCGGTCTGATCGAGAGCGGCGGCGCGGGCGGCACCGTCCTGGTGGGCGACTCGGCCGGGGCCGGGCTGGCGCTGGCGGCCGCGCAGCGGCTGCGCGAGCGCACCGGGGCGCAGCCGTCCCGGATCGTGCTGATCTCCCCTTGGCTGGACGTCAGCATGAGCCACCCGGGCCAGGCGGCCATCGAGCCCGCCGACCCGGTGCTGACCCGCGCGGGCCTGGCCGAGGCGGGCCGTCTGTACGCGGGCACCCTCCCCTTCGACGACCCCCGGGTGAGCCCGCTGCACGGCTCCTTCGAGGGGCTGGCGCCGTTGACGGTGTTCACCGGCACCCGGGACGTGCTGAGCACCGACAGCCGCGAGCTGCTGCGCCGGGCGCGGGCCGCCGGGGTCGAGGTGGAGTGGCACGAGGAACCGGGCCTGCCGCACGGGTACCCGTTGCTCCCGGTTCCGGAGGGGCGCGCGGCCCGGGAGCGCATCGTCGAGCTCGTCACGGCGGCAGCGGCCGATCCGCTCTAGGCGGTGCAGGTCATGAGCGAGCTGACGGGCCAGGCCCGGTACGCGCTCCAGTAGGCCTCGTCGCGCGCCGGGTCGGCGGGCGGGGTCCGGCTGGGCTGCCAGCCGACGGTGGTGAAGCCGGCGTCGACGGCGGCTTCGGCGAAGTCGGCGTGCGCCCATTCGCGGTACTCGAAGTGCTGCGGCGGCTCGGTCAGGAACTGGGCCTTCAGCAGCGGTGCGTCGCCCTCCGGCACGCGGTCGAGGATGCGCACGCCGTACGGCGACCAGTCCACGCTCGGGAAGGCGCCCGGGTTGCGCACCAGCGACAGCAGCCGGCCGCCGGGCCGCAGGTTGGCGCGGATCCCGCGGAACATGGCGTGCAGGGCCTCGCGGTCGGGTGCGTGGCTGAACAGGTAGACGGCGGTGGCCAGGTCGAAGGGACCGAGCTGGGGCATGGCGGCGGCGTCGGCGAGGACGTACTCCACCGCCGCCGCGCCGGAGGCCGCCGCCCGGGCGCGGCGCAGGCGGTCGGGGCAGCTGTCGACCCCCACGGTGCGCCGGGCTCCCCCGTCGGCGAGCAGGGTGACGGTGCCGCCGTGACCGCAGGCCACGTCGAGGGCGTCGAGGTCGCGGACCCCGCCCAGGGCGTCCAGCGCGGTGCGGAGCGTGTAGGCGTCGGCCGCGGTGAAGGCGGCCCGGGGCGCCGGGTGCGTGGACGTGTCGTAGGGCTGGTGCATGCCGGCATGCCTCCCCGGTACGGGCGCGGGCAACGGCCCGCGCGCCGGTCCGTCCCCCGGACGGGGGAGGCGTTCGGGTCAGTGGTTACGGCGTCCGGTCGCCCCGGGCCCGGCGGCGGCCCCGCGGCCGGGCCCGTGCTCCCCGCGGCCTCCCCCGGCGGCCGGGCGCGGAGCCGGGATGCACCGCCCGCCGCCGGGGGCGCATCCTTGCTGTGTGACGGCGAGACCGGACAGCGGTGGCTCCTGCCCCGACGACGCCCGGGACCGGGTGCTCGCGCGTGCGGCCGTGAGCGCCGTGGAGGCCCTCGGCGGGTACGCGGGCGGGGTGTACCTGCGCTCCGAGTCCCCGGAGCTGCTGCGGTTGGCGGTGTTCACCGGCCTGCCGGGTCCGTTGTTCGGCCCCTGGTGGCGGGTGCAGGTGAACCGCCCGTACCCGGTCGCCGAGGCCTACCGCTCCGGTCAGTCCGTACACCTCGCGGACGAGGAGGCGTCCATGCGGCGCTTCCCCCAGCTGATGGCCGGGCTGCCGGTGCCCTTCTCCTCGCTGTACGAGCCCGTCACGGGCGGGCCGGAGCGCTTCGGCGTGCTGTTCGTGCTGCGTCCGGCGACCCCGGGGCGGGCCGTCGGGGAGGCCGACCGTGAGCGGTTGCGCTCCGCCGCCGAGACCCTGGCGGCGGAGCTGGCCGCGCTGGCGGCGGAGGGGGACCCGGTGGTGTGGACCGGCGACCCGGTCCAGATCCCGCCCGCGACCCCGGCCGGAGGCGCCCAGGAGGCCGTGGACCGCCTCGCGCAGCCCCTGCTGTCGGTGGACCGGGAGGGCAGGATCGGCTTCACCAACTCCGCCGCCGATGAGCTCCTCGGTCGCGACGCCCCGCGGCTGCTCGGCCGCTTCCTGTGGGAGGCCGTGCCGTGGCTGGGGCATCCCGCCTACGAGGACCACTTCCGGGGGGTGTTCCTGTCCCCCGTGCCGGTGCACTTCGCGGCCCGCAGCGGCCCGGACCCGGACCGCGACTGGACGACGGTGGGGCTCTACCCCGGGCCGGACGGGGTGACGGTGACCCTCGAACCCGGCGAGGAGCCGGCCCCCGCGCCCGATGCGGCGGCCCGGACCGACACGCCCGCCGACCGGGCGGCGGCCCTGTACCGGCCGGTGGCCCTGGCCATCGCCCTGACGGAGGCGGTCACCGCCCGCCAGGTGTCGGCGGTGGTCACCGAGGAACTGCTGCCGGCCTTCGGCGGCCGGCAGCTGGCGATCTACCTGCTGAACGAGCGGCACCTCTACCTGGCCTGGGAGACCGGCTTCCCGCAGGGATTCCTCGACCGCTTCGACGGGGTCTCGCTCGACGCCCGGCTCCCCGGCGTGGAGACCCTGACCACGGGCCGGCCGCTCTTCTTCGAGTCGATGGAGCACCTCGCCGCGGCCTATCCGGGCATCCCGATGGACGCGGACGTCGGCGCCCGCGCGTTCCTGCCGCTGATCGCCTCCGGCCGGCCGGTGGGTTCCTGCATCCTCGGTTTCGACGCCCCGCGCGGCTTCAGCCCGGAGGAGCGTACGGTGCTCACCGCGCTGGCCGGACTGATCGCGCAGGCCCTGGCGCGGGCGCGGCGCTACGACAGCGAGGCGGCGCTGGCCCGGGGCCTGCAGTCGGCCCTGCTGCCGCGCCGGCTCCCGGTCCTCAAGCACGTGGACACGGTGGGCCGGTACCTTCCGGGCACGGTCGGCATGGACGTCGGCGGCGACTGGTACGACGTGATCGAGACGACTGCGGGGCTGCTGGCGCTCGTCATCGGGGACGTCCAGGGGCACGGGGTGGCGGCCGCCGCGACGATGGGTCAACTGCGCAGCGCCGTACGGGCCTTCGCGCTGAGCGGCAACGCCCCCGACGAGGTGGTGCGGGGGACGAACCAGCTGCTGATCGACCTGGACCCGGGCCAGTTCGCGAGCTGCTGCTACGTCCTGCTCGACCCGGGTTCCGGCCGGGCCCTCGCCGCCCGCGCCGGTCACCCCCAGCCGCTGCTGCGCCACCCCGACGGCCGCACCGAGGTGCTGGACCTGCCCGGCGGGGTCGTGCTGGGCATCGACGCGGGCGGCGACTACCCGGTGACGGAGCTGCGGCTGGAGCCGGGCGCGGTGCTCGCCCTGTACACCGACGGGTTGGTGGAGATGCCGGGCACGGACATCGACGAGGGGGTGGAACGGCTGCGGGCCGCGCTGGCCGGGGCCCGGCCGTCGCCGCTGACGGAGACGGCGGACCGGCTGGTCGCCGAGGCCGGGAGCACCGCCGACCGCCCCGACGACATCGCCCTGCTGCTGGCCTCCCGTACGGGCGGGGATCCGTAGGCCGGGCGGGCGTCCAGCGGCTCCCGCACCGGTGCGGGCCCGGCGGAGCGGGCCGCGTCCGGCGGGGCGGGGCACAGCGCCCGGTCCTGCAGCATCCGTACGGTGATCTTGCGGCCGCGCTCCCCCGGGACGAGGCCGGGCAGGTAGTCGCCGACCGGCCGGTCCAGGCGGATCCGTCCGTCGGCGCTCTGCCGCAGGACGGCGACGGCGGTGAAGGATTCGCGAAGCCGGACCGGAAGCGGAAGCCCGGCCCGCGTCGGCGGCGGGCGCCCGGCCGGCTTCGGGGGCGGCCTGCGCCGGGGCCGTCCCGGCCAGGAGTGCCAGGACGACGGCGGCCCCGGCCGCGTCCGCCCGTAACCGGTTCCGTCGGCCGTGCTGCGCGTGCTGCTCCACGTGGGTCTCCCCGAGCGGTCCGGCCCCCGAGGGGCATCGGTGGATCTTGGGTCCTCCGGTTCTTCCGACACCCGCGTCCGGGCCCATCGGCCGCGAGGACGATCCCGGCGCGCGCGGCGTCGGCCGTCAGGAGCAGAGGCCCCTCACTCCCCGGGTCCTCTCGACGCGGCCCGGATCCCGCCCGCGGCGGGCAAAGCGGAAGGAAATTCGCGCGATCACGCTGCGGTTCCCGCACCCCGTCACGGGTCAATGTTTACGCGGTCTTAACGCTCGGATCGAGACCGGGCAGCCGACCCGCACGATGGAATCCGCAGGTGAACAGCTCTTGACCTGCGGATCTCGTGGAGTTTCCATATCGGCCACGGGAGTCACGCAGCGACTTGCCCACCACCGCCCCGGAGGCGATACCGCTCCCGCGCTCATTCACCGCACATGGCGATCGGAAATCCCGCACGATGACTGACACGATCAGCGCCCCCCAGGCCCTCGCCCCGGCGACCGGGCCGACCCCGCAGAAGCTCAAGCGTTCCATCGGCGTCGTCGGCGGGACACTGCTCACGCTGTCGTGCGTGACGCCCGCCTCGACCCTCTTCGTCGTCGTGCCCGACCTCTTCTCCAGCCTCGGCACCTGGACCGCCCTCACGATCGCCATCGGGTCGCTGCTCTGCGTCGGCGTGGCGTTCTGCTACTCGGAGCTGGGCACCCTGATCCCCAGCGCGGGCGGCGAGTACGCCATGGTGTCCACCCTGGCGGGCCGGCTCGCCGGCTGGCTCGTGTTCGTGCTGTCGCTGCTGGTGGTGATGATCGTGCCACCCGTGATCGCCATGGGTACGGCCGACTACCTCTCCCCCGTGATCGACATACCGGCCCCGGTCGCCGGCGGCGCCGTGATGCTGCTCGCCACCCTCGCCGGTCTGCTCGACCTGCGGGCCAACGCCTGGATCACCGGCATCTTCCTCGTCCTCGAAGTGGTGGCCGCCGCGCTGGTCGCCGTACTCGGCTTCGCCCACGGCGAGCGGGGCGCGGACGCCCTGGTGCACGGTTCGGTCGCCGTCGAGGGCGGCGGCACCTCCACCGTGACCGCGATGATGGTGGTCTCGGGGCTGGCCATCGCGCTCTTCATCACCCAGGGCTTCTCCACCGCCGTGTACCTGTCGGAGGAGCTGGAGAAGCCGCGCCGCAACGTGCCGCGCACGGTCCTGGCCACCCTCGCCATCTCCACCGCGGTCATCCTCGTGCCGGTCATCGCGATCACCCTGGGAGCCCCGGACCTGGACGCCCTCGCCTCCGGCGACCTCGGCGCGATGGTGACGGCCTGGTCGAACTCGGCGGTCGGCACCTTCGTCAGCCTCTGCGTGGCCCTGGCCATCATCAACGCGGGCATCGTCATGGTCATCCAGAACTCCCGGGTGCTGTTCGCCTCCGCCCGTGACAAGGCCTGGCCCGAGCCGGTCAACCGCGGCCTGTCCCGCCTGGGCCGCTTCGGCTCCCCGTGGGTGGCCACCCTGCTGGTCGGCCTCCCGGGCGCCGCGATGTGCTTCGTGAACCTCGACACCCTCTACGGGGTGACCGGCGTCTCGGTGACCGGCATGTACCTGCTGGTCGCGGTGGCCGCGCTGTTCAGCCGGCGCGGGGCGCACGGGCAGGCCTCCGCCTGGCGGATGCCGCTGTGGCCGGCGGTGCCGATCGGGCTGATCCTCGTCCTCGCGTACATCCTGACCCAGCAGGAGACCCAGTACCTGCTGTGGACCGGTGGCATCACCGCGGTGGCCACCCTGTACTGGGCGCTGTACCTGCGGCCGCGCAAGGACTCGCGCTGGCTGGTCAGCATTCCGGACACCGAGGAGGGCCTGGAGGACTGATCCCCGGTCCCCCTCCCCGTCCCGCCCCCGGGGCCGTCGCGACGCGCGACGGCCCCGGGGGCGTTCTGCGGGCGCCGGGTCCCGGAGCGGGTCAGCCCGTCGCGGTACCCCCTCCGGACAGAGTGAGGGCGGTGTTCACCAGGCCCACGTGGCTGAAGGCCTGCGGGAAGTTGCCGAGCTGGCGTCCGGCGATCGGGTCGTACTCCTCGGCCAGCAGTCCCACGTCGTTGCGCACATCGAGCAACCGTTCGAAGAGGGTGCGCGCCTCCTTCTCCCGGCCGGTCAGGTACAGCGCGTCCGCCAGCCAGAAGGAGCAGGCCAGGAAGGCTCCCTCGTCCCCGGGCAGCCCGTCCACGGAGGGGCCTTCGGTGCTGTAGCGGCGGACCAGACCGCTGCGGCCCAGTTCCGCCCGGACCGCGTCGACGGTGCCGATGACGCGGGGGTCGTCGGGCGGCAGGAAGCCGACCCGGGGGATGAGCAGGGTGGCCGCGTCCAGCTCGCGCGAGCCGTAGTACTGGGTGAAGGTGCCGCGCTCGGGGTCGAAGCCGTGCTCGCAGACGTCGCGGTGGACCTCGTCGCGCATGGTCCGCCAGCGCTCCACGTCCCCGGGCATGGACGGGTCTCCCTCCAGGGCCCGCACGGCCCGGTCGGCGGCGACCCAGGCCATCACCTTGGAGTGCACGAAGTGGCGGCGGGGGCCGCGCACCTCCCACAGCCCCTCGTCGGGGCGGTGCCAGTTGCGCTCCAGGAAGTCGAGGAGGGCGAGCTGGATCTTCCAGGCGTGCCGTTCCTTGGCGAGACCGGTGGTCCGCGCGAGGTGCAGGGAGTCCAGGACCTCTCCGTACACGTCGAGCTGGAGCTGGTCCACGGCGGCGTTCCCGACGCGGACGGGCGCGGAGCCGCCGTATCCGCCCAGCCAGGCCAGGTCGCTCTCGGGGATCCGGCGCTCGCCTCCGAGGCCGTACATGATCTGGAGGTCGGCCGGGTCGCCCGCGACGGCCCGCAGCAGCCAGCGGCGCCAGGCGCCGGCCTCGTCGAGGTAGCCGGTGGACAGGAGGGTGCCGAGGGTGAGGGTGGAGTCGCGCAGCCAGCAGTAGCGGTAGTCCCAGTTGCGGACGCCGCCGAGTTCCTCGGGCAACGAGGTGGTGGCCGCCGCGACGATCCCCCCGGTGGGGGCGTAGGTGAGGCCCTTGAGGGTGATCAGGGAGCGGACGACCGCCTCCCGGTAGGGACCCCGGTAGCGGCAGCGCCCGGACCACTCCTGCCAGTCGGCGAGGCTCTGCTGGAGCGCCTGGTACGGGTCGACCTGCTCGGGGCGCGGTTCGTGCGAGGCGTGCCAGGTGAGCACGAAGGCGACCCGGTCGCCGGGGCCGACGGTGAACTCCGAGCGGGTGCTCTTGTCCTCGCCCCAGGTGTGGACCGGCGGGTCGCTGCGGAACCACACCGAGTCGGGTCCGGCCACGGCGACCCGGTCGCCCTCGCTGCGCCGGACCCAGGGGACCACGTGGCCGTAGTCGAAGCGCAGCCGCAGGGTGCTGCGGACGGTGACCTGGCCGGTGATCCCCTCCACGATGCGCATCACCTCGGGCGCGGTGTCCCGTTGCGGCATGAAGTCGGTGACCTTGACGGTGCCGTCCTCGGTCTCCCAGTGGGATTCCAGGACCAGCGAGCCGTCCACGTACGCCCGGCGGGTGCAGCGCTCGCCGTCGGCGGCGCTCTTCGGGGCGATGAGCCAGTGGCCGTTGTCCACTGCGCCGAGGAGGGCGGCGAAGCAGGCGGCGGAGTCGAAGCGGGGCAGGCACAGCCAGTCGATGGACCCGTCGCGGCCGACCAGACCGCTGGTCATGAGGTCGCCGATGAGTGCGTAGTCTTCGATGGGTTGTGTCATTTCTCCGCTGTTCCCCCGATCACCCGGAGCCAATCAGGGTGTCGGGACGGATCCCTCCGAGGGAGGGACCCGTCCGCCGCGGAGGGGACGGCCTAGTTCCGCACGAGGAGCGTCACGGCCGCGAGGACCACTCCGAGGGCCAGCGCCTGGGCGCCGAGGGCGAGCCGGTGGGTGCGCAGCGCGGGGACGGGCAGCAGCCGGTCGACGGCGAAGCGGCCGGGGCCGGTGAGGGTGAGGGCCGCGGCGGCCACGGCGAGGAGGAGCTCGTACTCCATGCCCTTGGGGGCGAAGAAGGCTCCGGTGCCGTGGACGGCGGCAGCGTTGATCATCGTGCCGAGGACCGCGGCACCGGCGAGCGGGGTGAGCAGGCCGACGGCGAGGGCGAGACCGCCCAGGGTCTCGGTCAAACCGGCGACGGCGGCCATGGTCTCCCCGGCCGGGTAGCCGCTGGCGGTGAAGAACTGGCCGGTGCCGGTGATGCCGCCCCCGTCGAACCAGCCGAAGAGCTTCTGCACGCCGTGGGCGGCCACGGTCAGGCCGAGGACCACGCGCAGGAGCAGCAGTCCGGCGTCGTGGGGAGCGGTGGAGGCGGTGGGGGCGGTGGGGGCGTCCTGCACGGCCGGTGCCGTGGCCCGGGCCTTCGTCGCGGTGGCGGAGGCGCTGGTCATGGGGAGGTTCCTTCCGGTCGGTACGGTCCGGGGGGAGTTGTTCAAATTCGAACCGACACCCCGACCCTAACCACTGATTCAAATTGGAACAACCCGTGTAGGCTGGCCCCATGGCTGAGACGAGATGGCTGGACGACCGCGAGATGCGGGCCTGGAACGGCTTCCTGGCCGCTTCCGCCCTGGTGAACCGGCACCTCGACCAGCAGCTCAAGGACGACTCCGGCCTCTCCCATCCGCAGTACGAGATCCTCGTGCGGCTCGCCGCGGCGCCCGACCGCGAACTGCGCATGACCGAACTGGCCAACGGCCTGATCAACTCCAAGAGCGGTCTGACCTACCAGGTCACCCAGATGGAGAAGGCCGGACTGGTCCGCCGCCGCAGCTGCCCCTCCGACGTCCGCGGGGTCTTCGCGGTCCTCACCGAGGCGGGCCTGGCCCGGCTGGAGGCGGCCGCACCCGGACACGTGACCACCGTCCGGGAGATCCTCGTCGACGTCCTGACCCCCGAGCAGCTCGACGCGCTGGCCGCCGGCCTCGGCGAGGTCAGCCGCCGGCTGCGCGAACAGGGCGCCTGACGGGTAAGAGTCCCCCATGGACGGAAATGCCTGGCTGATCCTCGCCGCGGTCCTCGCCCTCGGGCTGGCGGTCGCGGCGGGCGTACTGCTGGTCCGGGTGTTCGCGGCGCGCCGACTGCTGCTGGACGCGGGGATCCCGCTGCGCGACAAGGCGCTGTTCTGGGTGGCCGTCGCCTACACCCTCTCGCCCGTGGACCTGGTTCCGGACCCGGTGTACCTCGACGACATCGGCGTCCTGCTGCTGGCGCTGCGCTCCCTGCAGGCGGCCGCCTCGGCCGCCGCCGCCAGGAGGCCCTCCGACCGGGCCGCCTGACGGCGCGGGGCGCCCGCCGTCGCGGGCACCGAGGACGCCGCGCGGCCCATTCCCCGGGACCACACGGCGTCCGTCCACGGGACGCGGCGCGCATGGCGCGCGCGGCGCCGCTCCGGGGCGCTACTTCGGCATCAGGACGGTGTCGACGATGTAGACCGTGGCGTTCGCGGTGGGGACGTTGCCGCAGACCACGTTCGAGGTGTCGTTGACCTTGTAGGACCCGTCCGAGCCGGCGGTCGTGATCCGGCCCTTCTCCAGCGTGTCGAAGGAGCCGTTCTCCAGCTGCTTCGGGGTGACCGACTGGCCGACCACGTGGTACGTGAGGATCTTGGTCAGCGTGGCCTTGTCGGCCAGCACCTTGTCCAGGTCGGCCTTCGGGATCTTCGCGAAGGCGTCGTTGGTCGGGGCGAACACCGTGATGCCCTTGGCGTTGTTCAGGGTGTCCACCAGCCCCGCCTTCTTGACGGCCGCGACCAGCGTGGACAGCGCCGGGTTGTTGGACGCCGCGGTGGCCACGGGGTCCTTGGCCATGCCGTCGAAGCTGCCCGCGCCCTCCTTGGGCACACCGGCGCAGGCCGGGCCGAACGGCTGGTCCATCGCGGCCGCGGGCATCGAACCCGCGCTGCTCGGGGCGGTCCCGGCGGCCGCCGCCTGGCTGCCGTAGCCGGTGTCCGCGCCGGAGTCGGAGGAGCAGGCGGCGAGGGCGAAGGGCAGGACCGCTGCGGCGGCGACGGCAACGGCGGTACGACGGAAACGAGGGGTGTTCATGACGGGGGTTCTCCTTGGGATGTCTGCCGCCGGAGCGGAGGTTCGGAAGGGGCTGGGGAGGAGTGGATGGGGAGGACGGAGGGGGTCGGAAGGTCGGAAGGTCGGAAGGGTCGGAAGGGTCTTCGGACGGCCTCGGGCGGCCTCGGACCGCCCGGGGGCGGTGGACGGGGGCTCAGTCGACGCTGACCACGACCGAGTGCCGGCCGCTCGCGCCGTCCGGGACGGTCCGCGTGCGCTCCTCGGTCTGGACGGTTCCCGTCCGGTCGGTGGCGCGGACGGTGAGGGTGTGGCCGCCGGTGGCGGCGCGCCAGGGGTAGGACCACTGCCGCCAGGTGTCGGCGGTGTCCTCGGCCGCCAGGTCGGCCTGCTCCCAGGGCCCTTCGTCGACGCGCACCTCGACCCGGTCGATGCCGCGGTGCTGGGCCCAGGCCACCCCGGCGACGGTGACCGGGCCGGTGCGCAGCCGTGCGAAGGGCTTGGGCGTGTCGATGCGCGCCTGCGTCTTGACGGGGGCCCTGCGCGCCCACTTCCGCTTGACCCAGTACGGGTCGTAGGCGTCGAAGGTGGTCAGCTCGATGTCCTGGATCCACTTGCAGGCGGACACGTATCCGTAGAGGCCCGGTACGAGCATCCGTACGGGGAAGCCGTGCTCGAAGGGCAGGGGCTCGCCGTTCATGCCCACGGCGAGCAGTGCGTCCCGGCCGTCCATGACCTCCTCGACGGGGCTGCCCAGGGTCATGCCGTCCGTGGACCGGGCCACCAGCTGGTCGGCCGGGCCGCCCCGGGACGGGGGGCGTACGCCGGCCTCGCGCAGCAGGCCGGCGAGGGGGACGCCGAGCCAGCGGGCGGTGCCGGCGTAGGGTCCGCCGACCTCGTTGGAGACGCAGGTCAGGGTGATGTCGCGTTCGATCAGGTCCCGGCCCAGCAGGTCGGCGTAGGTGTAGGTGCGGGGCCGGGCCACGCCCCGGCCGTGGATGCGCAGCCGCCAGGTGTCGGCGGACAGTCTGGGGACCACCAGGGCGGTGTCGACCCGGTAGAAGTCGGCGTTCGGGGTGGTGAAGGGGCTGATCCCGGGAACGCGGAGGGAGGCTCCCCGGGGCAGCGCCGCGGCGGGTGAGGCGGGTGCGGGCAGCCGGACGGCGTCCCGGGTGGCGGCCGCGTCCCGGCCCCGCGAGGCTCCGAGGCGGCGCCCGAGGGCTCCGGCCGCCGTGGCGGTCAGCGCCGTGGCCCCGGCGGCGTACAGGAAGACCCGGCGGCTCCGGTCGGCGCCGCCCGGGGCGGGCTCCGGCCGCGGGGCGGTCAGCAGGCCGGTCAGGAGGTACAGCAGTCCCGCCCCGGCCAGCGCCCCCGCCAGTGAGGGCAGGACGTCGGCCGGGCCGGTGGAGTCGGGCCGGGTCAGGGCGGCCGCGCCGCCGACCGCTCCGAAGAGCAGCACCCCGGCCGCGCCGGTGCGCCGGTGGCGGAGGGCGAGGAGGCCGAGGGCGACGGCGAGGAGGCCGAGGACCGCCAGGATCCCCAGCTGGAGGACGAGCTTGTCGTCGGTGCCGAAGTGACGGACCGCCCAGTCCTTCAGGGCGGCCGGCGTCCGGTCGATGGCCGCCCCGCCCACCGCCGTGACGGGCCCCGCCTCGGGGCGTACGGCGGCCGAGACCAGCTCGGCGGCCGCCAGGGCCGCGTAGCCGGAGAGCAGGCCGCCGAGCGCCGCCGGGGCGGTGCGGGCGAAGGTGCTGCGGTTGATCCTCACAACGGGTCTTCGGGGCCACCGGTCCGGCGGATTGGCCGATCCGCCGTTCGAGTGAAAGAACGCTCCCGGTTGACGTCGGCGGGAGTGCCGGGGACGGGGCGGCACCCCGCGGAGCAGTGTCGGTGGCCGGTGGCACCATGGCCCCCATGCTTCGTGACGATCTTGACACCGTTGTGTCCCCCGGTTCCGCCGTCTCCCCCTTCGCCTCGCCCGCGGCCCTGCTGGAGGCCGGCCCCGACCGCGCCCGCGCCCTCGCCGGATCGGCCGGCGGGGTGGGGCGCGAGGTGTTCACCCAGGCCGAGGCCGTGTTCGGGCGCGAGGAGGTCTCACGCGCCGAGTTCGCCTCGTGGCTGCACTTCGCCGCGAAGGTGCTGGGCCGGGACGCCTACGCCGACGAGGTCGCGGCCGCCGAGCCCGGGATGCCGTGGCGGACCGTGTGGGCCTGGTGGCGTCCGGTCGGCGCCCACCGGGCCGATCCGAACCTCAGCGGGGACCGGAGCGCCGAGGTCTTCGACGACGCGCGGGGCACCGGGGACGGACCGCTGCTCAAGGTGTGGGCGATCTGGACCGCCGACCGCTGGTTCGACCTGGCCACCGGCACGCCGTGCCCGCCACCGGCCGACGGGACGTACGTGGCCCGGACCGGGGAGGCCGAAGAGGCGGAACCGTTCCTCTTCGACGGCGAGGAAGGGGCCTGGGCGCTCCGGTGCCCCGGGACCTGGGAGGAGCCCCTGGCCCTCGGCGGGGGCCGGTTCCTGCTCGCCGAGGCGCGCGGGGTGCTGGTCGCCGAGCGCAACCCGGCGGTGACCGACTGGCCCACCGGCGGAGCCGACACCGCTTCCTGGGAGGAGGGGGACGGCGAGCCGTGGTTCCTGGACCCGACACCGGCCGACTCCCCGCTGGACGCCGCCCGGCTGGACGGGGTCTTCGGCGCCGGGCACGTGCAACGGCTGGCGGAGTCCGCGCTGCCCGCCGCCCTGACGCACGCCCCGACCCGGGAGCTGCTGACCCGTGTCGGCATGCCCCGCCACTGGGGCGCGGGGGTGACCTCCTTCGAGCTGGGCTTCGGGGACGAGGGCCCCGTACGGGCCCCGGAGGACCCGGAGGGCCTCCTCTGTCTGGGCTCCTTCGGGCTGGGCTACGGGGACGAGGGCCGGGTGCTGGTCGACGCGGGGACGGGCGAGGTCCTCGTGTCCCGCAACGAGGAGGAACCGTTCGGCCTCGCCCGCGACACGGAGACCTTCGTCAGGCTGCTGGAGGCCGTCCGCCGGTACATGGGGGCCTGCTGGTACCCCTACCCGGGCGAGGACGGCATCGGGGACTTCAACGACGAGATCGCCGCCCTGGAGCCGGCCGCCCTGGAGCCGGGCCCCGCACAGGAGCTGTGGGAGCACGTCTTCGCGTCGATCACCGAGCTGACCGTGTACGGCTACTGAGCGCCGGCGGGGTCGGCGGGCCGCCGCGCGCGTGTCGCGGCGGCCCGCCCTCCCCTTGCGGCCGGCCGGTGGTCCCGGCCCCCGGTCAGTCCCGGAGGGCCCGGCCCAGTCCGAGCCGGTCGGTGCCCAGTTTGGTGAAGACCGCGGACAGCAGTTCCGGTACCGCCCGGGGGTCGGCCTGCAACTCCTTGGCGATCGCCGCGTTGTCCAGGCCCCGGGCGGCATGGCGCGCCGCCGCGTGCTCGGCGACCGTCAGACTGTCCTGCTCTGAGGTGTACAGCCGGCGGGGACGCAGCCCGGCCGAGGCGAGCTGGGCACGGGCCCGGTCCACCAGGACCTCCGCACCGCAGGCGGCGGCGGTTTCCATGCCCCGGTAGAGCTGCTGCGCCGCCTGGTGCGGGTCGCCCAGGGTGTGCAGGGCCGTCCCGTGGTCGATCAGCGCGTGCGCCAGTTCGGCGGCGGCCGGGGACTGGTCGAGGTGGTCCACGGCCTCCTTGAGCAGGACCGCGGCACGGGCGGGCTCGGATGCCGCCGCCGCGACGCGCAGGGCGTGGCCGATCACGCTGGACGCTCCGAACGCGCGGGCGCGCACGACCGCTTCGGCCGCCGTGGCGGCGGCCAGTTCGGTGTCGTGCGTGAGCTGGGCGAGGGCCAGGTCGAGCTGCCAGGGGCTCCACGACGGGTTCCGCGTGCCGCGCAGGTCGAGCCGCTTCCCGGCGGCGGACAGGTGGTGCTCCGCCTCCTCGATGCGGCCCTGGGCCAGGAGCAGCTTGCCCCACACGGCTTGCGGGTCTGGGTAGACGACCGCCGGGGGAAATCCGTCGGCCAGCTTGTAGGTGCGGGCGACCTGCCGGGCCTCGGCGACGTTCCCGCGGGCGAGCAGCGTCTCGATGAGGGTGCCGATCGCGTACCACTGGGCCGGGATGTCGTGCCCGATGCGGTCGGCGATCTGCAGGCCGCTGCGGACGAAGTCCTCGGCCTCCGCGAGGCGTCCGCGCCGGTAACGGATGTAGCCGAGCAGCGTGTAGACGAACGACAGGTGGGCGCCGCGCCAGCCCTTCGCCTCGAACTCCACGATGGCGGTGTTGAAGAGTTCCTCGGCGCGGCCCGGCTGGTCGCAGTACATGAGGGTGAGAGCCACGACGGCCGGGACCTCGAAACCGAAGTCCTGGTCGGTCCAGCTCATTCCTCCGTCCAGCGCCTGCTCCGCGTAGTCCAGGGCGGTGGCGACGGGTTCGCCGCGCAGGGCGGCGTCCCAGGCGCGCAGGCCCAGGATGTGCCGCTCGGCCAGGCCCCGGCCGACGATCCGCTTCGCGAACTGGACGAGCAGCCGGGACCGGGCGGGCGAGTTCTCCTCGTCGACCCGGACGGAGTTCCACTTGAACTGTTCGGCCTGCATGCGCAGCCGGGTGCGGGAGCTCGTCGCGTGCCGGGCCTCCTCCGCGAGGAGTTCGGCGGCCTGCGCCAGCTGCCCGGTGTGGCCGAGGGCCTGGGCGAGCCGGTACGTGATCGCCTCACGGAGCTCCGGCGCGGTACTGGGTTCCTCCAGTGCCGTCCTGAGCTGGTTGATGGTGGTCACCGGGTCGTGCAGGAGGTTGGCGGAGCCGAGTTCGAAGAGCACCCCGGCCCGGTGTTCGGCCTCGGGCGGTTCGCGCAGTGCCCGCGCCAGGTAGCGCCGCGCGGCGTCGGGCGCTCCCGCGGAGAAGCTCTCCCGCGCGGCCCGGCGCAGCTGCTGCACCACCCAGGGGTCGCCCTCGGGGTGCATCTCCAGCAGGTGGCGGGCCGCGGCCGTGGGGCCGTGCCCGTCGTCGACCAGGGCCTGTGCGGCCATCCCGTGCATGCCGACGCGCACGCCGGGCGGGATCGAGCGGTAGACGGCGGTGGCGATGAGGGGGTGGAAGAACTCCACGACCTCCTTGCGCTGCACGCTGGTCAGGACGGTGAGGATGCGCGCGTTGTGCAGCTGGTCGATGGCGTCGGCGGCCTGTGCCTCGCCGAGCGCCGCGACGCCCCCGACGATGCCGACCGGGACCGCGTTGCCGAGGACGGCGGCGGCCCAGGCCAGCCGGACGGTGGAGGGCCCGAGCTGTTCGAGGCGCTCGATCAGGCCGCTGCCCTTGACGGCGGAGGCCAGGTCGCGCAGCTGGGGGATGTTGTCCTGGTGCGGTTTGAGACCGCGGTCGCGGCCCTTCATGCCCAGTTCGACGACCTCGAAGGGGTTGCCTCCGGTGATCGCCCAGCATTCCCGGCAGAACACGTCGTCGGCGCTCTCGCCGAGGGCCTCGCGCACGATGCGGGCCACGGCGCTCGTGGTGAGCGGGGCCAGTTCGTGCGGGCGGGTCCCCTGGCGGCCCCCATCAGGGCGCGCAGCGGGGCGGCGTCCGAAGGGATCTCGTCGGGCCGGCAGGCCACCATGATCAGCATGGCCAGCTCCTCGGCCCGCGCCGCGAAGGCGGCCAGCCACGCCAGGGATTCGGCGTCGGCCCAGTGCGCGTCGTCGAGGATCAGGACGACGGGCGCGCCGCTGCGTACCGCTAAATGCGTCACGACCCAGTCCAGGCCGTCCCGGACGCCTTGGGGGTCGGGCGCCGTACGGCCCTTGGCGGAGGCCGTCAGGCCGAGTGCCGGGGCGACGATGCCGTGCCAGCTGCCGAGGACGTCGAGCCGCTCCTGCTCGCTCAGGGCGGCGAACGTCGGCTGGATCAGCTGGCGCATGACGTGGAACGGGACCTGCTTCTCCTGCTCGCCGCCCCGTGCGAAGAGCACGGTGCAGCCGCGGTCGGCGGCGTGCCGACGGGCCTCGCCCAGCAGGGTGGTCTTGCCTATGCCGCCCGACCCGGCGAAGGTCAGGACGCCTCCGCGGCGGGTGGGCGAACCGGTGTCCGAGACACCGAAGAGTTCGTCCACCGCGCGATGGATCGCCAGAATTTCGGATTCCCGCTCGAGGAGGGGCGCGGGGGCCCACCCTCTCGGTTCCGTGACATGTGACATTCCTGCCCCCTCCTGCGCGTGCGGCCGAGTGTACGGCCCCGGGGGCGAGATGTTGCTGCTTAAACTTAATATTGAGGCATCTCGCCACTCTTACGGGGACAATGCTGTACTATCGGTCGGCTTCATTGCGGTGTGATGCTCAGCATTTGACGTAAATCCGTCTAGAAACGAACAAGAACGATCGGATTTCGTCAACGCCGGGCTATAGGAATCATCGGGAGTTCACTCGGCTGGGGAATGCCCGCCGGAACCTCACGCACCGTGACGCCCGGGGCCGGGGTCAGGTGCCAGCGTGACGACACGGTGGCCAGGGCCGTCAGGATCTCCGCCACCGCGAACGTGTCGCCGATGCACTTGTGCTGACCCGCCCCGAACGGGACGTACCGGTGGTCGCGCGGCCGTTCCCCCGCGTCCTTGCGCCAGCGGTCCGGGTCGAAGACCGTGGGGTCCGGGAAGAGGGCGGGGTCACGGTGCAGCGCGTACGGGCTGTAGGCCAGTTCGGCCCCGGCCGGAATGGCGACCCCGCCGAGCGTGAGCGGGGCGAGGGCGCGCCGGGTGAAGAGCAGGGGCGAATGCAGGCGCAGCGCCTCCTGGAACACGTCGTGCGCGTACGTCAGCCGCGCCAGGTCCTCGGCGCGGACCGGGCCCTCGCCCACCACCTCGTCGACCTCGGCCCGCAGCCGCTCCTGCACCTCGGGGTGCCGGCCGAGTTCGTGGAAGGTCCAGGCCAGGGTGGTCGCCGAGGTCTCCGTACCGGCGAACATGATGGCGATCACCTCGTCGCGCACCTGCTCGGGAGTCATCCCCGCGCCCGTCTCGGCGTCCACGCTCGACAGCAGCAGCGACAGCAGGTCGTGCCGCTCCTCGCCGTCGGACCCGTACTGCGCGATCACCTGGTCGATGATCCCGCGCAGCCGCGCGGCGGCGGAGTCGAACCTCCGGTTGAGCGGAATGGGCAGCCGGTCCAGTGACTTGGGCATGACCGCGCGTACGAGCATGCCCTCCAGGACGATGGGCAGCGAGCGGTGGACCTCCTCCACGGCGGGCCGGCTCAGGTCCCCCGAGAAGATCATCTCGGCGACCGAGGAGAGGGCGTAGCGGCGGGTCTCGGTGACCATCGAGACCTCGCGGCCGGACGTCCACGACGAGGACATCGCCGTGGCCTGGCGGCCCATCACCTCGGCGTACTCGGATATGTGGTTGCGGTGGAAGGCCGGCTGCATCATCCGGCGCTGCTTGCGGTGGAAGTCCCCGTCGGTGGTGACGATGCCGTTGCCGAACATGGGGCGCAGCCGCTCGAAGACCCGGCCGCGCCCGAACCGCTGCGCCTGCTGGACGAGCACGTCGTGGACGTGCTCCGGGCTCGTGAGGACGAACACGGGCCAGGTGCCGATGTCGAGGCGCACGACCTCCCCGTGCTCCCGCAGGGACTCCAGGAAGGCGATCGGCCGCCGCCACAGCTGCACCGCGTGGCCCAGGAGCGGTAACCGCCCCGGAGCCACGGGTGCGGGGACCACAGAGCCGGGCTGCTCCGCCTGTGCCATGGACCGACTCCCTGTCATGCCACCGAGACCAGGCCGGGGCGGGTGTACGCAGACTCCAGCCCGGCCGCGAACCGTTCGTCGCTGTACCGCGTGCACTCGTAACGCTGCCACAGATCCGCGCCGATGATCCAGTCCTCGTAGCTGCGCACGCACCGGGAGACCGCGTCGCGCACCCCGGGATCGGTCTCGCCGCGGGCGTCCAGGGCCTCGGTCAGCAGCCTCTCCCCGGCGAGGTACTCCTCGATCCGGTCCTGGATGCGGACCTCGACCGCCCGGACCGCCGCGGAGAGCGAGCAGCCCTCCCAGGCGGCGATGAGGGAGACGAGGTTGTTGTTGTCCCCGCAGGAGTGCTCCTTGGGGAGGGAGAACACGTCGTTGCCCCAGGAGATGACGTCCAGGGCGCTCGCGACGAGCGCCCGGTACTCGGGCAGGTCGTGGATGCGCTGCGGCACGTCCAGGCCGAGCCCCGCCTCCACCATGTCCATCATCGGCAGTATCTGCGAGCTGTGACGGCGCATCAGGATGTAGTCCCGGACCGACGGGCGGCCCTCGCCCCCGCGGTTGCCGGCCTCCTGGTCCAAGGAACCCAGCATGAGCGGGACATGGGCCCGGTAGCGGGCCGCGGGCCCCTCGGGCATCCCGTCCAGGATCCGGTCGCACACGTCGACGAACCCCTTCACCAGCGGGTTGCGGCGGGCCCGCGCGCCCCCGCCCGATCCCGTCGCCAGGTGCTCGGTTATCGCGTCGGCCACCGGCCGCCAGGCGGCGACCTCACCCGTCCTGATGAGGTGGTCGTGCTGGTCGTCCAGAACGAACGACCACGCCATCCATTCGGCGAGCAGGACGACCGTTTCGTACGGCACCTCACCGCTCACCCGGCCGGCGAGATGACCGAACCCGATGCCCGCGAATTGGTCCACGGCATCGGTGACGAGTTCGTGGCGCACCGCCCATGTGACGGCCTCGGCGTTCGCGCGGGCGGCCAGGGGATGTTTGGAATTCCCGAAGGGAAGGTGAAAATCAGGAACAGAGAAAGAATCGAGCTGGGCCATTGATCCCCCCATGAAAGAGTCCGATTCGCCAATACCCGCTCACCTGAACGATCGCGACGGTCGCGATCGCGTGAAGACACCCCTTCTGCTGCGGCATTGTCGCGGCGACCGGCTGTGGCTGCCGAAATGAACCGGTCATGGAGCGACCAGATCCCGCCGACACACGACCACATCAGGCCACCGTTGAACTAATTAACTCGCAGGTCGCAGCGCACTGTCAATGTAGGACGAGAGGAGAAGATGAATTCATCCGGAAAATACCGAAAGTGTATTCGTGCGGAATATGCGAACGGCATACCCCGCGCCGGGCGGGGCCCGCGGCCTACACTGCGAGTGGACACGGCCGCCCGGGAGAGGTGGGAACGTGATCGGATACCGACCGCCGGATCCGGACGACGACCGGGGGGCGGACGTCCCGGGAACATGCCTGGACGGCTTGCGGGACCGCCTCGACGGGGAGCGGTTCGAGGTCCTCGTCCGCACGGTCCGGTCCGCCTGCGCATTGCCGGAGCAAGGTGACAGGACTGTACTGGAGGTGCCCGGGGACCGCGGACTCGCCCCCGACCTGCAGCGCGAGTACCCCTCCCTCATGGCAGCCATGATCACGGGCCACCTCGACCACCACCTGATCGAGGTCGTCGCCCCCGGCGGCGGCAAGGGCCGGGCGGTCGTGGAGAACACCGTCGACCTCACCGGGAGAGAACCATGAGGATGCTGATCAACACCGCGGACACCGTGGTCGCCGACGCCCTGCGCGGAATGGCGGCCGCACATCCCGAACTGGACGTGGACGTCGAGAACCGGCTCGTCGTACGCCGCGACGCCCGCGAGGGCGGGCGGGTCGGACTGGTGTCCGGCGGCGGCTCCGGGCACGAACCCCTGCACGGCGGCTTCGTCGGGTACGGGATGCTGTCGGCCGCCTGCCCCGGGGAGGTCTTCACCTCGCCGGTGCCGGACCAGATGCTGCGCGCGGCCGGCGCCGTCGACTCCGGGCAGGGCGTGCTGTTCGTCGTGAAGAACTACACCGGCGACGTGCTCAACTTCCGGATGGCCGCGGAACTGGCCGAGGACGACGGCCTGCGGGTCGAACAGGTCCTGGTCGACGACGACGTGGCCGTCACGGACAGCCTCTACACGGCGGGCCGGCGCGGCACCGGTGGCACCCTCTTCGTCGAGAAGATCGCCGGAGCGGCCGCCGAGGAGGGCGCCCCGCTGGACCGGGTCGCGACGATCGCCCGTCAGGTCAACGCGTCCTCGCGCAGCTTCGGAGTGGCGCTCAGCGCCTGCACCACCCCCGCCAAGGGCAGCCCGACCTTCGACCTCCCCGACGGGGAGCTGGAGTTGGGCATCGGCATCCACGGGGAGCCCGGCCGGGAACGGCGCGCGATGATGACCTCCCGGGAGATCGCGGAGTTCGCGGTGGGCGCCGTACTGGAGGACCTGGCGCAGTCGGGCCCGGCGGACGCGCCGGTACTGGCCCTGGTCAACGGGATGGGGGCGACCCCGCTGCTGGAGCTGTACGGGTTCCACGCGGAGGTGGCCCGGGTGCTGGAGGCCCGCGGCGTGCCGGTGGCACGGTCCCTCGTCGGCAACTACGTGACCTCGCTCGACATGGCGGGCTGTTCGGTGACCCTGTGCCGGGCCGACGACGAGCTGCTGCGCCTGTGGGACGCGCCGGTGCAGACCGCCGCGCTGCGCTGGGGCCGCTGAGACGCGGGTGACCGTAGGGTGGCGGTGGGACCGTCCGAGCGGGTGCGAGACGAGGAGATCCGGTGCGTGACGCAGACTTCTTCCGACGCTGGTTGGACGCCGCCGCGGCGTCCGTGGAGCGGGAGGCGGACCGGCTGACGGAGCTGGACTCCCCCATCGGGGACGCCGATCACGGGAGCAACATGCTGCGGGGGTTCGTCGCCGTCCGCGCGGCGCTGGCCGGGGCCGACGCGGCGGCCCCGCCGGGCGCGCTGCTGCAACTGGCCGGGCGGACGCTGATCTCCACCGTCGGCGGCGCCTCCGGTCCGCTGTACGGGACACTGCTGCGCAGCAGTGGCAAGGAGCTCGGGGAGGCCGCCGAGGTCTCCGACGAGCAGGTGCGCGGGGCGCTGGACGCGGGGGTGGGCGCGGTGGCCCGGCTCGGCGGGGCGGCACCGGGCGACAAGACCATGCTGGACGCGCTGGTACCGGGGGTCGCGGCCCTCGCCGCCTCCTACGGCGACGCCGCGGACGCGGCCGAGAACGGCGCGGAGGCGACCACGCCGATGCTCGCGCGCAAGGGCCGGGCCAGTTACCTCGGGGAGCGCAGCATCGGGCACCAGGACCCGGGCGCCACCTCGTCGGCGCTGCTGCTGCGCGCGCTGGCCGACGCCGCCGGGGGCACCGGCGACACGGGCGGTGCGGCATGAGCGGCGGGCCGGTGGTCGGGATCGTGCTGGTCTCCCACAGCGCCGCGGTCGCGGAGTCGGTGGCGGAGCTGGCCCGCGGGCTGGCCGCGGGCGGAGCGGTGGCTCCGGTGGCCCCGGCGGGCGGCGCCGTCGACGGCGGGCTGGGGACGAGCGCGGAGCTGATCCTGGCGGCCGCGGCGTCGGTGGACCAGGGGGCGGGGGTGGCACTCCTGACCGACCTGGGCAGCTCGGTGCTGACGGTCAAGGCCCTGTTGGAGGACGAGGAACTGCCCGCCGGATCCCGGCTGGCGGACGCCCCCTTCCTGGAGGGGGCGGTGGCGGCGGTGGTGGCCGCCTCCGCGGGCGCCCCGCTGGACGCGGTGGTCGCGGCCGCCGCCGAGGCGTACGACTACCGCAAGGCCTGATCCTGCGCGGTCCGCCCCCGGTCCGGACGGGCTCCCGCACGCGCTCCCGCCCCCGAACCGGGCGGGGCGGGGCGGAACCGGGCTCACGGGCGGACCGGGCACGCGCGGAACTCACGCGGACGTCCCCGGGGCCGGCGGACCCGGCCGCCCGGCGGGCCCGCCGAGCCCCGGCCCCGGCCCCGGGGACGCGCTGCCGGGCCCCACCACCGGGTCCGCCGCCGGATGGCTACGGGCGCCCGCGCAGGGTTTCGATCTCGCGGCGCTCGCGCTTGGTCGGGCGGCCCGCCCCGCGGTCGCGGATGCCGACCACGGCCGCCTCCACCGGAGTGGGCGGCGGCGGGCTGTTGTCGATGAAGCACTCCGCCGCGACGGGAGCCCCGACCCGCTTGGTCACCGGCCGCCGAACCACGACGACGCGCTCGCGCCCCGCGTGGTAGAGCCGCACCTCGTCCCCCGCGCGCACGCTCTGCGCGGGCTTCGCGCGCTCCCCGTTGACCTTGACGTGGCCCGCCCGGCAGGCGGTGGCGGCGACCGACCGGGTCTTGGTCAGGCGCACCGACCACATCCAGGCGTCCACCCTCGCCGTACCGCCCGCATCCGTCGAACCCGTCGTCCTCGCGTCTGCATCAGCCATGCCCAGACTTTAGCGATCGGAAGGCCGGGAAGCGGAATGAGATTTGGCGGATAACACAATGGGGATGGCATCTGCGACGGAGATCGCCCCAAACGAATTGCAAATGCGCCAGAAGTGCCCCTACCTTGTCGCCCATGCAGTCCTACACCATCGGACAGGCGGCACGTCTGCTGGGCGTCAGCCCGGACACGGCGCGCCGCTGGGCCGACGCCGGCCGGGTCGCGACCCATCGCGACGAGGGCGGCCGTCGTCTGATCAACGGCCGTGACCTCGCGGTCTTCTCCGTCGAGGTGGGGCAGGGCGCCCACGCCGAGGACGGAGAGCCCTACACCTCCGCGCGCAACGCCTTCCCCGGGATCGTCACCGCCGTCAAACTCGGCGACGTGGCCGCCCAGGTGGAGATCCAGGCCGGTCCCCACCGCCTGGTCTCCCTGCTCACCCGCGAGGCCGTCGAGGAACTGGGTCTGGAGGTCGGCATGCAGGCCACCGCCCGCGTGAAGTCCACCAGCGTGCACATCGACCGCACCTGATCCACGCGCCGCAGCCCATTCCCACCGCTCGTCCCCACCCGCTCCGCCCGTCACCGGCGCGGGTCACCACCACGCGGTCCCGGCACCCGGCCGGCCGCCGACCCGACCGAGGAGCCCGAACCGTGTACCCGACCCTGAACCGCCGCGCGGCCGCAGCCGCGCTGACCGCCGCCCTGCTCGTCCCGCTGTCCGCCTGTGGCAGCGACGCCGAGAAGAAGGACGGCGCCGCAGGCTCCCCGTCCGCCTCGGCCCCGGCCGCGGCCCCGGCCAAGAACGTGAACCTCACCGTCCTCGCCGCCTCCTCCCTCACCGACGTCTTCAAGACCGCCGGTGAGGCGTACCAGAAGTCCCACCCCGGAACGAAGATCACCTTCTCCTTCGCCGGTTCGCAGGAGCTGGCCGCGCAGGTGAAGCAGGGCGCCCCGGCCGATGCCCTGGTCACCGCCGACACCAAGACGATGGACGGCCTCAAGGGCGAGACCAACGACGCCGCGGTCATCGCGAAGAACCGTCTCGTCATCGCGGCGGGCAAGGACAACCCGTTCAAGATCGACGAGCTGAAGGACCTCGCCGACTCCAAGATCAAGGTCGTCCTGGCGGCGCCCGAGGTCCCCGTCGGCCGCTACAGCAAGCAGATCCTCGACGCCCAGAAGATCGAGGTGAAGCCGGTCTCCCAGGAGGCGAACGTCCGCGCCGTCCTCTCCAAGGTCGAGCTGGGCGAGGCCGACGCCGGTCTCGTCTACAAGACGGACTCCGCCAAGTCCGGTGACAAGGTCGTCACCGTCGACATCCCGGACGACCAGAACGCCGTGGCCTCCTACCCGGCCGCGACGCTCAAGCAGTCCAAGAACAGCGAGGCCGCGGCCGCGTTCGTGGCCTGGCTGAGCACCCCGGAGGCCCAGAAGATCCTCCAGGACGCCGGCTTCCAGAAGGCGTAACCGGCCCGACGTTCGAAGGGGCTGCCCGGTCCGGGGGGACGGGCAGCCCCTTGTCCGTGCCCGCAGAAGGCCCCCCGTCCCCGTCCTTTCCCCCCGTCAGGCCTTCCCGCCTCGCGCCGCTTCGACCAGGAACCCGATGAGCAGACTCCGCACCCGCACCCGGCCTCCGCTGGCACTCGCGCTGCCCGCGCTGCTCGCCGTCGCGTTCCTGCTGCTGCCGCTGATCGGGATCCTCTCCCGTACGCAGTGGGGCGAACTCGGTACCCACCTCACCAGCCCCGGCGTCGTCGAGGCGCTGCAGCTGTCGCTGGTGGTGTCGCTGTGGGCGCTCGGCCTCTCCCTGCTGCTCGGCGTGCCGCTCGCCTGGCTGCTGGCCCGGGTCCCCTTCAAGGGCAAGGCCCTGGTGCGCTCGCTGGTGCTGCTGCCCATGGTGCTGCCGCCGACCGTCGGCGGTGTGGCCCTGCTGCTGGGCTTCGGGCGGCGCGGACTCCTCGGCCCCTGGCTGGAGGACACCTTCGGCGTCACCCTGCCGTTCCACACCTCCGGTGCCGTCGTCGCGGCCACGTTCGTGGCGATGCCCTTCCTGGTGATCAGCCTGGAGGGCGCGCTCGGCGGGCTCAAGCAGAGCTACGAGGAGACGGCCGCCTCCCTCGGCGCCCCGCCGGTCCGGGTGTTCTTCACCGTGACCCTGCCCATGGTGGCCCCCGGTCTGGTGGCCGGGGCGGCCCTCACCTGGGCCCGCGCGCTGGGCGAGTTCGGCGCGACCATCACCTTCGCGGGCAACCTGCCCGGCACCACCCAGACGCTTCCCCTCCAGGTGTACCTGCTGCTCCAGGACAAGCCGGAGGCCGCCACCTCGGTGTCGCTGCTGCTGCTCGCCATCGCCATGGGCGTGCTCATCGCCCTGCGCGGACGCTGGACCGCCACCCCGGTCGCCGCGAAGGACGCCGGGGCGGGGCGGCCGGCCGAGGAGCGCGCGCCGTCCGCCCCGGGGCAGGACGCGCCCCCGTCCGACGGATCCGCCGCCGCCGCACCCTCACCCGCTCCCGCTCCCGCTCCCCGCGGTGAGGCCGCGCGGGCCGAGGGCGGCGGATGGCCCCTGCACGCCGAGGTGACCGGCTTCAACGAGCTGACCCTGGACGCCGGACCGGGCACCACCATCGCCGTCGTCGGCGAGAACGGCGCCGGCAAGACCACCCTGCTGCGGGCCCTGCTCGGACTGACCCCGCGCGCCCATGCCCGGCTGCGCCTCGGGGACACCGACGTCACCGCCCTGCCCCCGCACCGGCGCCAGGTGGCCTGGGTGCCGCAGGACGGGGCGCTGTTCCCCCATCTGACGGCCCTCGCCAACACCGCGTACGGGCTGCGCGCCCGCGGGGCCGGCCGCGCCGCGGCCCGCCGCGAGGCGCAGGCCTGGCTGGACCGGCTCGGCGTCGGCCACCTCGCCCGGCGCAAGCCGGCCCAGCTGTCCGGGGGGCAGGCCCAGCGGGTGGCCCTCGCGCGGGCGCTCGCCGCCCGTCCCCGGCTGCTGCTGCTCGACGAGCCCCTCGCCGCCCTCGACCAGACCACCCGGGCCCACGTGCGGCACACCCTGCGCGCGCACCTGGCGGGCTTCGACGGTGTCTGTCTGATCGTCACCCACGATCCCGTGGAGGCGGTGTCGCTGGCCGACCGGGTCCTCGTCCTCTCCGACGGGCGCACCCTGCAGGACGGGGCCCCGGCCGAGGTGACCCGCCGGCCGCGCTCGCCCTGGGTGGCCCGGATGCTGGGCCGCAACGCCTGGCCCGGCACCGCCTCCGCCGACGGGCTCGCGCTCGGCCCGGGCGGGCGGCTCGTGGTGGCGGAGGCCCTGCCCGAAGGGGCGGAGGCGCTGGCGATCATCGCACCGGAGGCGGTGTCGGTACACCGGGAGCGCCCCGGCGGCAGTCCGCGCAACGTCTGGCCCGGCACCATACGGGAGATCACCGCGGTCGGCAGCCGGCTGCGCGTCCTCGTGGGGTCCGCCGAGGTCCCCGACCTGGTCGCGGAGGTCACTCCGGAGGCGGCCGCCGAACTGGGTCTGGCCGACGGCACCGCGGTCTGGACGAGCGTGAAGGCGACCGAGGTCACCCTCGTACGCCTGTAGGGACGGCCCGCCCCGCGTCCTCGCGCATCCCTTTGGACGCGGGAGACGGGCTGACATATGTTCGACCCTGCCCGGCCGGCCCGTCAGCGGGCCGGCCCGCTCCTGCCGTTGCCGTCCGTACCCGTGGGGGGTCCTCCGTCATGTCCTTCAGCGCGCCCGGCTCGCCGCCGCCCCCGCCTCCGCCGGGGCAGCCGCCGTACGGGGCCGCCCCACGACCGGAGTACCCCGGGCCACCGGGACCGGCGTTCCCCTCCCCGTCCTACCCGGCCCCTGCCCACCCCGCCTACCCCACCCCGCAGCCGGCCGCCCCCGTGCTGCGTTCCCCGCGGGGCCTCGCGACGGCCGTGACGGTGCTGCTCTGCGCGGCGGCCGTCGCCGCCCTGCTGGGGTGCGTCGCCGACCTGTACACGTGGTCGCTGATGAAGGACGTACAGGCCGATCCCTTCGCGGTGCAGCAGCACACCCTCGAAGGCGCGGACCTGCTCACCACCCTCACCGGCGGCTTCCAGGGCCTGACGCTGCTGGCCACGGCGGTCGTCTTCGTCATCTGGTTCCACCGGGTGCGGACCAACGGCGGGATCTTCAACCCGGGTGCCTTCACCCGGTCCGCGGGCTGGGCCGTGGGGGCCTGGTTCATCCCCTTCGGCAACCTCTTCCTCCCCTACCGGGTCGCGGCGCAGACCTGGGCGGCGAGCGTGCAGCTGGGCCCGGACGGCTCCTTCCGGCGGGTCTCCACGGTGCCGCTGACCTCGTGGTGGATCCTCTGGGTCCTCTCCCGGGTCCTCGACACGACGGCCACGCTGCTCGGCAGCCGGGCGGACACCCCGCAGGCCCTGCGCACCGCGTCCGCCCTGGGCGCGTTCGCCGGTCTGACCACCGTGGCCGCGGCCGGGCTGGGCATCGTCTTCGTGCTCAGGCTGACGGCCCTGCAGAACGTGAAGGCCGTGCAGGGGCCGTACGCCGCCGCCTGAGCCGGACCGCCTCGGGACGGGCGCCGTCAGCGCCCGTCCCCCCGCGGAACGGCGAACTCGCACCACACGCACTTCCCGCCGCCCCGGGGCTCCACGCCCCAGCCCTCCGCGAGCCGTTCCACCAGCATCAGGCCGCGGCCCGACACCGCCCAGTCGTCGGCCTCGCGGCGGCGCGGCAGGGCGCTGCTGAAGTCCTCGACCTCGATCCGGATCCGGCCCTCGGCCGTCAGCCGCAGACTGACCAGGCCGCCGCCGTCGGTGTGCACGAGGGCGTTGGTCATCAGCTCGTCCGCCACCAGCTCGATCTCGTCGGCGCGCTCCCGGGCCCCCCAGGCGGCCACCGCCGCCCGGATCAGGTGACGGCCCATCACCAGGCTGTCGGGATCCCCGGGAACGAGGCGCTGGTGCAACGGGCCGCCACCGCGCGGGGCGGGGGTGCCGCGCCGGCGCAGCAGGAGCAGGGCCATGTCGTCCCCGCCGCCCGCGTCCCCGACGAGGTCGCACAGGACGTCGGCCAGTTCCTCGACGTCGACGGGACCGTCGCGGGCCGCCTCCATGAACTCCCGCATCCCGGTCTCCAGGTCACCGCCGGACCGTTCGAGCAGCCCGTCGGTGCAGAGCAGCAGGGTGTCCCCGGGGTGCAGTTCCAGGCTGGTGACCGGGTAGCCGGAGCCGGTGCCCGCCTGCTCGCGCGGGGGCAGGCCGAGCGGCAGCCCGCCCGCCACCTGGACGCGGTGGCAGGTGCCGTCGCCGCGCCGGACGACCGGGTCCAGGTGGCCGGCCCGGACCAGGTGGAGGGTTCCGGTGTTCAGGTCCACCTCGGCATAGGTGCAGGTGGCGAAGCGTTCGGTGGCCAGGTCCCGCAGGAAGGCGGAGGCGCGCGCCATCGCCGTACCGGGGGTGTGGCCCTCCATGACGTAGGCGCGGAACACGATCCGGAGCTGGCCCATGACGGCCGCCGCGTCCGTGTCGTGGCCCTCGACGTCGCCGATCATCACCCCGACCCGGCCGCCGCCGAGCGGGACCACGTCGTACCAGTCGCCGCCGATGTCGCGCCCCATCCGCGCCGCCCGGTACCGGACGGCGATCAGCGCGCCCGGCACGTCCGGGATGCGGCGGGGCAGCATGGCCCGCTGGAGGCCTTCGGCGAGGTCGTGCTCCTGCTCGAAGAGGATCGCCCGCTGGAGGCTCTGCGCGATGCCGCTGCCGAGGGCGACCAGGACGTTGCGCTCCTCCGCGGTGAAGTCCCCTTCCCGCTGGTACAGCAGGCCGAGGGCGCCGACGGGCCGCCCCTGGGCGATCAGCGGGAGGTAGACGCCGCTGCGCACGGCGAGCGGCTCGATGTACGGCCACAGTCGCGGATAGCCGCGCTGGAACTGCTCCCGCGAGGCGATGAAAACCGGCTGCAGGGTCCGTACGGCCTCGCTCATGGGGAACTGCGCGTCGATCCGCGTGTACTCGATCTCGGGGACGTACGAGCCGAGCTGCCCTTCGGCGACCAGGTGGATGCGGGCGCCGTCGACGATCCCGAGCATGACGCTGACGGCGCCGAGGTGGCCGAGGGCCTCGGGGTCCTTGAGGACGTCGGTCACGTCGTTGACGGTGCGGGCGTGCGCGAGGATCGCGGTGGTCCGCTCGACGACCCCGGTCATCCGCCGGCGTCCCTCGTCCCCGTTCCCGGAGGCGCCCGGCTCGTTGGGGTCCGCGGCGGCGTCGCGGAGGATGCCGATGATCCGGTACGGGCGGCCCCGCGGATCCCGCAGGACGTGCCCCTGGACGTGGGTCCACGCGGTGCCGCCGTCGTGGCGCAGGGTGCGGAAGTAGGCCCCGTAGTGGCTGCGCCCGTCCCGCAGGGCGTTCTCGACGCGGTGCTCCAACCGGGCCCTCTCGTCGGGCAGGACGCGGGCGAGCAGTGCCTCGGGCGTTCCGGCGAACTCCTCGGCGGGCAGGTCGAGGACCTCCAGAGCGGTGGCGTCCAGATGCATGCGGCCGCTTTCGAGGTCCCAGTCGAAGGTGCCCATGCGATTGAGCGCGAGGCTCAGATCCGGCCGCGCGGGCCAGTCGACCTCGTGGGTCCGTCCCCGCTGGTCCATGCAGCCAGGGTCTCACTGTCCCCCGTCCCCGGCATGCCGTCTCAAGTCGCGCCGCGGTGCGGGGCCGGACGGCCTAGCCTTCCCCGTTCGCCTCCGCTTCCCCGGATCCGGCCCCGGACCCGGACGGGGAGGCCGGGGCCAGGCCCGCCGGCGGGGCGGTGGAGGGGCCGGGCGGGGTGGTGGGACCGCTCGGGGTGCTGCGGTCGGTGAGGGCGGGCGGCTTCGACGCCGGCGCCGAGGGGGCGGACGTGTCCCCCGGGCCGCCCGACGGGCTCCCGGACGGGGTGGTCGCCGTGGCGGTGTCCTCAGGCGTTCCGGTGCCCGGGGTGCGCGGGGTGCCGGTCACGGGCGGTGAGGTGGCGCCGGAGGGCGGCGGGGAGGTGGCCGGCGAGGGCGTGCCGGCCGGCGGGGTGGGGGTCGGCGGCGGCGGTACGGGACGGTCCGGCTTCGGGGCCGCGCCCCGGTCGCGCTCGTACCAGCGGCCGCTCTCGTGGTCGTAGATCACGATCTTGTGCACCACCGTCTTCGACGGTGCGATCACCACGGCCTCGCCGGGCCGGTACGAGGGCCAGGGCTGTCCGGAGCGCTTCGGGTTCGCCGGCAGCGGCACGGGGGCGCCGAGGGGGTTGCCGCATGCGCAGCGGACCCGCGGTACCCCGCGGTCGTCCACCAGTACGGCCGTTCCCGCCTGGAGGACCGCCTGGTAGGGGACGGCCCTGCCGTCGCGGTAGCCGTGGTTGGTGACCCGGGTGTCCGTGCGCAGCTGTACGGGGGTCAGGGCGCGCAGGTAGCCGGGAACGGCGGAGGGGTCGAGGCCGAGGGCGGAGGCGAAGGCCGCGTTCTTGGCGGGCTCGGCGGACAGCGCCGCGACCTGCCTCGGCACGTCGCAGCTGGCGACGTCCTTCGTGCCGCCGTAGAGGCCGGGAGCGGAGCCGCTGACGCTGCGGGTCGGGGTGGTGCCGGTGCCCGTCGGGGACGGGGTCGGGTTCGGGGCCGGGCTGTACGGGGGCGGGGTGGCCTCCCGCGCGGCCGTGGACTCGGTGAACGGGGCGGGGCCGGTCACCGCGGCCGGCTGGAGGAACACCTCGGCCCCGGCCCGCTGCGTGGAGCCCCCGCCGCCCGGCCGGGTCAGCACCACGACCAGGGCGGCCACGGCGGCCAGCGCCACGGCCGCCGCCGCGATCCGGGGGCCGGACCGCCACCAGGGCCGCGCCCCGCCCGGCGGCTCCCCACCGGGAGGCCCACCGGGAGGCCCACCGGGAGGCCCACCGGGCGGTGCCGGGGGCGGCGGTCCGGGGGGACCCGGCGCCGCCCCTCCGGAGAGCGGTCCGGAAGGGGGCCCGGTGGGGCGCCCGGACGAGGGCCCGGACGATGACGCGTCCGGCGGTGACGGCTGGTGGGGCTGCGGCGGCCGTTCGCCGGAGGGCTGCGTGGTCACGGGCTCTTCTCTCCCGGCGGCGGAATTCCCGAAAGCTCCTGTTGATTCCGGTTCATAGGTGTTCGTACACTCCTACGGACCATTGTGTGTGTGCTCCCGGTGGTGCCCGCAAGCCGGGGGTGCCACGGTGAGCGGGTGATCCGCTCCTCCGTCAGGACCTCCGCGCACGCCTCCCCCGGGGCCTGGCGCGACGCGCTCGTCGCCGCCCTGGCGGGCTTCGCGGTGATGACCGCGGTGGCCGCGGCCGGGCTCGCCTGCGCGGGAGCGGGCGATCTGCCGGGGGGCGCCTTCCCCCGGGTGCTCGCCGCCGTCGTGGTGATGGCCGCGGGCGGCGCGGTCGGGGGCTCCGCCGAGGCGGGCCCGCTGGCCGGGGCGGAGGTGAGCCTGTCGGTGATGCCCCTGTCGGTCAGCCTGGCCGGTGCGCTCACCACGGGCTTCCTCTTCCTGCGTCCGCTGCGGGGCCGGGCGGTGGTCACGCCCCGGGAACTGCTCTTGCGGGCCGCCCGGCTGACCGTCCTGTGGCTGCTCCTGCTCACCCTGTCCGGCCTCCTGGCCCGGCAGGACTTCGGGCTCTCCCCCGGGGACTCACCGCTCGGGGACCTCGGCGAGCTGCTCGGCGGCGCACCGTCGGTGGGCTTCCGGGCCGACCTGCCCGCCACGCTCCTCTTCGGGCTGCTGTGGATCCTGGGCCTGCAGCTGATCACCCTGCTGGTCTCGCGGCGAGCGCCGCTCCCGGCGGCCCTGGTCCGCTTCCACGCGGCGGTGCGCCCGGCCGCCCACGCCACCGCCGTCCTGCTCGTCGCGTACGTCGGGCTGGGCCTGGCCGTCGGCCTGGTGACGGCCGCCACCCGGGGCCACGCCGCCCGGACCCTGGCCGTGCTCCTGCTCGGCCTGCCCAACCTGGCCTGGCCGGCCCTCACCGTGGGCTTCGGCGGTGCGTGGCAGGGCCGGGTGGAGGGGCCGTTCGGCCTGCCGGTGCCGCAGGTGCTGGACCGGGTCCTGCGCGGCTCCGAGGCGTCGACCGTCGACGTGGCCTCGCTCGCGGAGCACGACCCGCGGGCCTGGTGGCTGGTGCCGGTGGCGGCCGTCCTGCTGCTCGGCACCGGGGTGCTGGCCGCCGTACGCTCCCCCGCGCACGTGCGGCCCCACCGGCACGCCCTCCACCTGGCGGTGGCGCTCGCGCTGGCCACCCTGACGGTGTGCCTGCTCGCCCGGGTCGAGGTCCGGTTCGGTCTGTCCCTCCTGGGCATCGGCGACGTGGCCGGCCTCGCGGGCACCGCCGAACTCACCCCGCACCTGTGGCGCACGACGGGACTCGCCCTCCTCTGGGGCGCCGTGGCGGGCTTCCTCGGCGCGCTCCTGTCCCGCCCCGTCCGGCGCCGCCGGGGCGGGCGGGCCCCGGCGGCACCGTGAGGCCGTGACCGCCGGGCCGCCGCGGCCCGGGAGCCCGGTGGGGCTACGCGCGCCCAGTGGGGCTACGCGCGCTCGGAGGGGCCGCGGAACACGGGCAGGGCCCAGTGCGGGGGCGGCGGGCAGGCGGGGGCGGCCACCGGTGGACGGCCGGCCGTGGCGCGGAGGGCCGTGGTGAAGGCCAGGCAGGTTCCCCAGCGGTCCTCGGGGGCCTTCGCGAGGGCCTTGGCGAGTACGGAGTCGACGGCGGGCGGCAGTTCCGGGCGGTGCGAGGACGGCGGGGGCGGCGGATCGTACTGGTGCGCCCAGAGCAGGGCGAGGTCGTCGTCGCGGCGGAACGGCGGGCCCCCGGTCAGCATCTCGTAGACCACGCAGCCCAGCCCGTACACGTCGCAGCGGCCGTCCACCGGCTTCCCGGAGATCTGCTCCGGGGCGACGTAGTCCAGTGTCCCGACGAACTGGCCGACGGTCGTGAACCCGGTCAGCGAGAGGGACTTCTTCGTGAGGCCGAAGTCGGTCAGGTACACGTGCTCGGGGTGTTCGCCGTCCGTGCCCTCGGCGACCAGGACGTTGCCGGGTTTGACGTCCCGGTGGACCAGGTCGTGGGCGTGGGCGGCGTCGAGTGCCGAGGCCAGCTGGCCCGCGATCCGGGCCGCCGCCGCCACGGACAGCGGCCCGGTGCGGTCGAGGAGCGCCCGCAGGTCCTGTCCGGGGACGTACCGCATGGCGATGTACAGCAGCCCGTCCGCCTCACCGGCCTCGAACACCGGCACGATGTGCGGGTGGTCGATGGCCGCCGCCACCCTGGACTCGTGGGCGAAGCGCTGCCGGAAGGTGTCGTTGCGGGCCAGTTCGGGGGCCAGTACCTTCAGCGCCACCGTGCGGTCCAGCCGCAGGTCCCGGGCCCGGTAGACGACGGCCATGCCGCCGCGCCCGATCTCGTCCTCCAGCAGGTAGCCGGCGATCCGCCTGCCGGCGGGTCCGGACGCCCGCCCGGCCCGCGGGTCGGCGGCTCCCATCAGCGCCCGCCCGGTTCGGGCGGGGGCCGGTCCACGACCCTGGTGGGCTCGTGGGCCGGTTCCGCCGCGCCGGTGCCCGGGGCGGGGCCGGACTCCCGCGGCCGCGGGTCCCGGGGCTGCGGCGCGGGAGGGGCGACCGGTCCCGTGACGACCGCGTAGGGGGCCAGGCGGCTCCCGTCCGCGTACGTCCACTGGTCCGCCGCGGCGTCGTAGAGCCACGCGGACTCCCCGTCGATGACGATCCCGGCCCGCAGGCCCCGTACGGCCTCCCGGAACGCGCCGGTGTCCGCCCGGTCCGCGGCGAGTTCGCGGACGGCCCGCCGGTAGCGGTCGAGGGCGTCGGCCGCCCCGGCGAGCAGCGGCCCCGGGTCCTCCGCCGGTACGGTGGGCCGGCCGCCCGTGGGCGGCGGCTGCGGCACGGCCACCAGCAGCCGGCCGTCGACCCAGGCGGACCAGCCGTTGGCGCACAGGACCTCTCCCCACTCCCCGCTCCGGGACAGCAGGCGTACGGGGAGGAAGGCGTCCAGGGCGGTGGTCGGCCGGGTCGCGTCGGGCGCCTCCCAGGCGGGCAGCCCGTCGGGCGGGACCACGTGCGTGGGCCGGAACACGGCGCCGGGGGCGTCCGGGGCGGTCATCGGCCGGCCCTACTTCCGCATGATCGCGGGCTCGTGCCGCCGCAGCAGCCGCGCGACCAGTACGCAGAACAGGACGGACAGGGCCACCAGCATGCCCATGTTGAGGAGCCAGACCCCGGCGGAGTGCGCGAAGAGGGGGTCGTCGGTGAGCGGGCCGGGCACGATCCGGGCGAGGTCGATGGTGCCGGCCATCGCGCCGAGCGCCCAGCGGGAGGGGACGAACCAGGCGAGCTGCTCGATCACCGGCACCCCGTCGAGCTGGAGCAGCGCCCCGCAGAAGACCACCTGGACGATGGCGAGGAGGACCAGCAGCGGCATGGTGACCTCCTCCTTGTTCACCAGGGCGGACACGAGCAGGCCGAGCGTCATCGCGGTGAAGGACAGCAGGGCGACGGCGAGGGTGATCTCGACGAGCGGCGGCAGGAACACCCCGGTGGCGCCCGGCGGTCCGAGCCGCACGCCGAAGAGGCCCACGAGGGTCAGGACGACGGCCTGGGCCACGGTGATCGTGCCCAGCACCACCACCTTGGACATCAGATAGGCGGACCGGGACAGTCCGACGGCGCGTTCCCGCTGGTAGATGACCCGTTCCTTGACCAGCTCCCGGACGGCGTTGGCGGCTCCGGTCAGGACGCCGCCGACGCACAGGATGAGCAGGGCGTTGATCGCCGTCTCCTGGGTGAGGGCGCTGCCGGCCAGGGCGCGGGCCATGGCGCCCATCACGAACGGCAGGGCGATCATGATGGCGAGGAAGGTGCGGTCGGCGCCGAGCGCGGCGGCGTAGCGGCGGACCAGGGTGGAGAGCTGGGATCCCCAGCTCTGCGCCTTGGGCGGCGCGGGGGCGAAGCCCGCCGGGCCCTGGCCGGACTGCCCGTCCGGGGCTCCGCGGGGACCACGGGGTCTGTGGGCTGCCCCGGCCCCGTAGGCGCGGTACTGCGGGGAGGCGGCGTACTGGCCGGCCCAGTCGCGGTCCCGCTCGTTCTCGAAGGCCTCGAAGGCCTCGGGCCACTGGTCGAAGCCGAAGAAGCCGAGGGTCTCGCCGGGCGGCCCGTACCAGGCGACACGGCCGCCGGGGGCGAGCACCAGCAGCCGGTCGCACACGTCCAGGCTGAGCACGCTGTGGGTGACGACGATGACGGTGCGGCCGTCGTCTGCGAGGCCGCGCAGCATGTGCATGACGGACCGGTCCATGCCGGGGTCGAGGCCGGAGGTGGGTTCGTCGAGGAAGAGCAGGGACGGCTTGGTCAGCAGTTCCAGGGCGACGGAGACCCGTTTGCGCTGGCCGCCCGAGAGGCTGTGGATGGGCTGGTCCGCGCGCTGTCCGAGGCCGAGTTCGCCGATCACCTCGTCCACGCGGGCCTGGCGTTCGGTCTTGGCGGTGTCCTGCGGGAAGCGCAGTTCGGCGGCGTAGGTGAGGGCGCGGCGGACGGTGAGCTGGGCGTGCAGGATGTCGTCCTGGGGGACGAGTCCGATGCGGCTGCGCAGTTCGGCGTAGTCGCGGTAGAGGTCGCGGCCGTCGTAGAGGACGGTGCCGTGGTCGGCTGGGCGCAGTCCGGTCAGGGCGCCGAGCAGGGTGGACTTGCCGGCGCCGCTGGGTCCGACGACGGCGAGCAGGCATTTTCCGCCGACGGGGAAGGAGACGTCGTCGAGGAGGGTCTTGCGGCCGTGGTCGACGGCGACGGCGAGGTCCTGCACGTCGAGGGAGACCTCGCCGCTGTCGACGTACTCCTGGAGCTGGTCGCCGACGAGGCAGAAGGCCGAGTGGCCGATGCCGACGATGTCCCCCTCGGCGATCCGGGCCCGTTCGACGGGGGTGCCGTTGAGGTAGGTGCCGTTGTGGCTGCCGAGGTCGGCGATCTCGTAGGTGCCGTCGGCGAGGGCGCGCAGTTCGGCGTGCCGGCGGGAGACGACGAGGTCGTCGACGACGAGGTCGTTGGCGGGGTCGCGGCCGATGCGCAGGGCGGTACGGGCGGCCAGCGGGCGGACGGTGGTGGGCCGGCGGAAGGTGCCGGTGCGCTCCGGGTGGGCTACGGGGGCGACGGACGGGACGGCCGCGGGCGGGGGCGGGGGCGGGGCCGGGGGCGTGCGGATGGAGAGGACGGCGCGCGGGCCGTCCTGGGCGCTGCCGAAGCGCAACTCGCTGCCGGGGCCGACGCTCCATTCGCGGATGCGGTGGCCGTCGGCCCAGGTGCCGTTGGTGCTGTCCTCGTCACGGACGGTCCAGTGGTCCCCGTCGGGGCACAGGACCGCGTGGTGCCAGGAGACGCGGGCGTCGTCGAGGCAGATCTCGCAGAGGGGGTCCCGGCCGACGTGATAGGTCCGGGACGGGCTCATCTCGGTCGAGCCCCCGGCGGTCTCCAGGACGAGTTCGGGCGCGGTGTCCGCTCCGGAGCGCTGGGCCATGCACAGATCCTCCCACGATCGACCGGTCCCGGCGCGGGCAGCATCACCGCAGGTCAGAGGGGTCTTATGGAGAATGACAACGGTCCCCGTTGCAGCCTTTGCCGATCCCGCCGAGGTGCGCTTCACTTCACGCGTCGGAACCGAACGAACGAGGGACGCCATGACCGGGCACGACCACGCGCACGACCACGACCGGGGGCCCGACCACGGCCACGGCCACGCCGGGCACAGTCACGGGGTCGACCCGGACGCGGACCGCCGCTGGCTGGCGATCGCGCTCGCGCTGATCGGCGGCTTCATGGCCGTCGAGGTGGTCGTCGGCGTGATGGCCCAGTCCCTGGCCCTGATCTCGGACGCGGCGCACATGCTGACCGACGCCGTCTCGATCGTCCTCGCGCTGATCGCGATGCGGCTGGCGGCGCGCCCGGCGCGCGGCGGTTTCACGTTCGGCCTCAAGCGGGCCGAGATCCTCTCCGCCCAGGCCAACGGGCTGACCCTGCTGCTGCTGGCGGCCTGGCTGGCGTACGAGGCGGTGCGGCGGCTGATCGACCCGCCGCAGGTGGAGGGCGGTCTGGTGCTGGTGACGGCGCTGGCCGGCATCGTCGTCAACGTGGCGGCGGCCTGGTGCATCTCGCGGGCGAACCGGTCCTCGCTGGCCGTGGAGGGCGCCTACCAGCACGTCCTGAACGACCTGTACGCCTTCATCGGGACGGCCGTGGCCGGCCTGATCGTGCTCACGACCGGTTTCGTGCAGGCGGACGCGATCGCCACGCTCGTGGTGGTGGTGCTGATGGTGAAGGCGGGTTACGGGCTGGTGCGCGAGTCGGGGCGGATCTTCCTGGAGGCGGCCCCGGCGCACCTGGACCCGGACGCGGTCGGCGACCGTCTCGTCGGACACCCGCCGGTGACGGAGGTCCACGACCTGCACATCTGGACGATCACCTCGGGGCAGGCCGCGCTGTCCGCGCACGTACTGGTGGAACCGGAGGGCGACTGCCACGCGGTGCGCCGGGAGCTGGAGCGGCTGCTGGAGAAGGAGTACGGGATCACTCACACCACGCTCCAGGTGGACCACGTCCAGGAGGCGCTGCTGTCGGTCGGCCGGGCGGGCGGGGAGCCGGGCGGCCGTGACCCGCACTGCGCGGACGCGCACGGCCCGGTGCACCGGGAGGGCCCGCACGCGCACTGAAGGCCGGCCGGCGGGGCATACATGAAGCCATGACGGAGCCGAAGAGGCACAAGCGCAGCGCCGGCCTGCTGTTGTTCCGCCGCACCGGCGGCGGGGGCGTGGAGGTCCTGCTCGGCCACATGGGCGGTCCCCTGTGGGCGGGGCGGGACGCCGGCGGCTGGGCGATCCCCAAGGGCGAGTACGGGCCGGACGAGGCGCCCCGGGACGCGGCCCGCCGGGAGTTCACGGAGGAGCTCGGGCTGGCGCCGCCGGAGGGCGACTACCTGCCGCTCGGCGAGGTACGGCTGACCAGCGGGAAGCTGGTGACCATCTGGGCGGTCGAGGCGGACCTCGATCCGGCGCTGACGGTGCCCGGGACGTTCACGATGGAGTGGCCTCCGCACTCCGGGCGGGAGCAGGAGTTCCCGGAGCTGGACCGGGTGGCCTGGTTCGCCCCGCCGATGGCGCGAAACAAGCTGATGATGCCTCAACTCCCTTTCCTGGAGCGCCTGTTGGTGCTACTGGAGGGTTGACTCGACCTTTACTTGCCAACAAACCCCACCTGCGTGGACATTGCACATATGACGAGCGTCGTGCTGGTGGGAACCCTGGACACCAAGGGTGTCGAGTACGGCTGGCTGCGCGAGAGGCTGCTGCGCGCCGGCGTCGAGGTGGTCCTGGTCGACACGGGGATCATGGGAGAGCCCCGGGGGGACGCGGACGTGCCGCGCGAAGCGGTGGCCCGCGCGGCGGGCACGGAACTGTCCGACCTGCGGGCCGCCGCCGACCGGGGCTCGGCCGTGGCCACGATGGCCCGGGGCGCCGAGGCGGCCCTCCTGCGCCTGCACGCCGAGGGGCGGCTGCACGGGGTGCTCGCGATCGGGGGCAGCGGGGGCACCTCGATCGCGACGCGCGCCATGCGGGCGCTGCCGCTCGGCGTGCCGAAGGTGATGGTCTCCTCGATGGCGTCCGGGGACGTGGCCCCGTACGTCGGGTCCGCGGACATCACGATGATGTACAGCGTCGTGGACATCGCCGGGATCAACAGCATCTCGGCGCCGGTGCTGGCGAACGCCGTGGAAGCGGTCGCCGGGATGTCCAGGGCGTTCCAGCGCGCCTCCATGGAGCTGCGCCGCCCGGCCCGGCTGGGGGCGGGTGCCCGGCCGCTGGTCGCGGCGAGCATGGCGGGGGTGACGACGACCGGTGTGGACGCGGCCCGGGAACGGCTGACCGAACTCGGCTACGAGGTACTGGTCTTCCACTCCAGCGGTACGGGCGGGCGGACCCTGGAGACCCTGGCCGGGCAGGGGATCTTCGCCGGGGTGCTGGACCTGACCCTCAGCGAGCTCGCCGACGACCTGTGCGGCGGCATCCTCACGGCGGGACCCGACCGGCTCAGCGCGGCCGGGCGGGCGGGGATCCCGCAGGTGGTGAGCCTGGGCGCGCTGGACATGGTGAAGTTCGGGCCGCTGGAGACCCTGCCCGAACGGGCCCGCTACCGCAGGATCCGTGTCCACAACCCCTCGATCACGGTGATCCGTACGACCGAGTCCGAATGCGCGGAGCTGGGCCGCCGGGTCGCGGCGAAACTGCGGGCGTCGACGGGGCCGACGGCGGTCTGCCTGCCCCTGCGCGGACTGTCCACGCTCGGCGCGCCGGGCGGCCCGTACCACGACCCCCGTGCGGACGGGGCCCTGTTCTCGACGCTGCGCGACGGCCTGCGCGGGAGCGCGGCCCGCCTCTACGACTACGACACCCACATCAACGACCCGGCCTTCGGACGGGCCGCCGCCGACCGGCTGCACACCATGATCGGCGCGGTCTCGGCCGCCGCCTGATCCCCGCCGGGTGTCCGCGTCCCGGACACCCGGCGGGGTTGGGAACCGGCCGTGGCGGAAACCGTGTCCTGGAGGGTGCCGGTCGGGGGACGACCGGCCGGCCCCCTCGGAGGCCGGTGACGCCACGGACGGGGGCGGACGATGGACAACGGCTGGACGGTGCCCGGCTACAGCGAGGTCCGCGAGCTCGGTGCGGGCGCCAGCGGCCGGGTGGTGCTCGCGGTGCACGCGGCCACCGGCACGGCGGTCGCGGTGAAGTACCTGTCGGAGCGGCTGCGCCGGGACCCGGCCTTCGTCCGGGAGTTCCGGGCGGAGGCACGGCTGCTCGGCGGTCTCGGCTCCCCCTACGTGGTGGGCCTCTACGAGTACGTGGAGGCGCCGGACGGCGCCGCGATCGTGATGGAGCTGGTCGACGGGATCTCCCTGCGGGCGGTCCTGAGGGAGTCCGGGCGGGCGGAGCCGGAGGCGGCCCTGGTCGTGCTGAAGGGCTCCCTCCTGGGGCTGGCCGCGGCCCACCGGGCGGGTGTCGTCCACCGGGACTACAAGCCGGAGAACGTGCTGGTCGCTCCGGACGGCTCCTCGAAACTGGTCGACTTCGGGATCGCGACGGGCCGCGGCACCACCCCGGGCGTGGCCGGCACCCCCGCCTACATGGCGCCCGAACAGTGGCAGGGCGAACCCGCCTCGCCGACCGCCGACGTGTACGCGGCCACCGCGACCTTCTTCGAGTTCCTGACCGGGCGCAAGCCGTACGACGGCACCAACCTCGCGGAGCTCGCCGTCCAGCACATCGAGGCGCCGGTGCCGGAGACGGAGGCCCCGGAACCGGTGCGCCCGCTGATCCGGCGCGGCCTGGCCAAACGGCCGGACCGGCGGCCGGAGAACGCCGAGGCCTTCGTCGCGGAGCTGGAGGAGCTGGCGCTCACCGCGTACGGGCCGGGCTGGGAGGAGCGCGGGCAGCGCAAGCTCGCCGCGCTGGCCGCCCTGCTGCCGCTGCTGTTCCCCTCGGCGGGCGCCGCCGCGGCGGGCACCACCGCCGTGGCCACGACCTCGATCGGGCAGGGCGCCGGCTGGGCCCCGGGGCGCGCCGGCTGGTTCGCGGCCGGGCTGGCCCTGGTCCTGGGGGCCGCGCTGGTGCTGACCACCGACGCCGTGGGCGCCGGCCCGTCCGGGGCGTCCGCGCTGAGCGCCCTCGCCACCACGAGCCCGGCCCCGCCGGGGTCCGCGCCGCCCGCCCCGGGTCCGTCCGCGTCCCCGTCGGGCTCCGTCTCCGCCTCCCCCGGCGCCTCCCCGGGCCCGTCGGCCCAGCCGAGCCCTTCGTGGTCCCCGACGCCGACGGCCTCCCCCTCGGCGAGCCCGAGCCCCACGCCGACCCCGACGGGGAAGCCAACCGTGTCCTGGTCCCCGACGCCCACGCCCACGCCCACGCCGACCCCCACCCTGCGGGTGACCGCCGTGGACGTCTCCCTCAAGACCGGTGTCTACCGGGGCGACGCCGCCGTCTCCGTGTCCGCCGCGGGGAGGGGGGCCGTCAAGGTGGTCCTGCAGTGGTACCTGGGCTCCGCCCAGGGGGCCTACACGGTGCCCGACGGCACCGACACCTTCTTCGTCAAGGCCGGCTCCCCGGCCCAGGTCGTCCGCTCCCACACCTTCCCGCGCGGGTACGGCTGCTACGGCGGCGTCCGCGTCACCACCGAGCCGGCCGCCGGGAGCGGTCCGGCGTACGACTCGAAGCCGCTGGTGCGCTGCCAGGACCAGGAGCCCCCACGATGAGCGATCCCCGCGCCCCGCAGGGCGACGACGACTACAGCGCCACCGTCCTCGGCAGCCACTGGTTCACCGGGCCGCCGTCGCCCGAGGACGCGGCCCCCGACCGGGTCGAGGGTTCCGTGCTGCGCTTCGGGCCGGGTGTGACGGCGGCGATGCCGGCGCCGTTCCCGCTGCGGCCCGCGGCGCCCGCGCCGGTCCGGCGCCGGGGCGGGGGCTGGCGGCGGTACGCCCTCGCCGCCGTGGTGCTCGCGCTGGTGCTGGCGTATCTGGGCTGGCAGCGGTTCGGGCCCGGTGTCGCCGTCCGGGACGTGGCGGTCACCACCGACCCGGCGGGTCCCGGCTGCGACCGGGCCGCCGATGTGGTGGCCGTCGTACACACCGACGGGCGGCCCGGGACCCTCACCTACCGCTGGGTCCGCAGCGACGGCACGCGCTCGGAGGAGCTGACGGAGCGGGTGCCGCGCGGGCGCGAGGAGGCCACGCTGCACCTGCTGTGGACCTTCCGGGGCACCGGGCGTTACGCGGCGCGGGCGGAACTCCAGCTGGTCTCGCCCGTCGAGCGCTCCGCCGCGGTGGACTTCACGTACAGCTGCCGCCCGTAGCGGACGGCCGGACGGCGCCGGGCCGGAACGCCGGGACGTGGGGGCGCCGGGGGGCGCGCCGGAACGGGTGGCCGGGTGGGGAGCGGCGCGGGAGCCGTCCTTCCGGCCGGGTCTGACCTGGCCGTCCGGCCGAAGCCGGGGACGGGGGCCCGCTGGTTGACTCAAGGGGTGGGCGAGGACGTACAGGACGCCCTCGGGCACCCCTGCGTGCCGCGCTCCAGCCGGCGAACACCCCAACCGGAACGCGGCCGTCCCGCACGGATGCCCAGTCCGCGCGGGAGGCCCGCAGCCGCTTTGGGGAGGGGCTGCGGGCCGTTTCGCGTACCGGACGCGGTGTCGGTCGCCCCGGTATCGCCGACCGGTGTCACGGATGGCCGTCCCCCGCCGCAACCGGGGGACGGAGTTCAGGAGCGGGCGTGGGCGGCGATGTCCGCCTGGAACTCGCCCGTCATCGCCGGGGTGACCGTCGGACGGCACTGCGCTATCGCCGCCAGGTAGTCCGCCGTCGTCGCCCCGGGCGGGGCGGCCCCCAGCCCCCGCGCCACCGCCGCCTCCAGGTCCCGTTCGAAGGACACCTGCGCCGCGGTCCGGGCCGCGTGCTCGATGTCGGCGGGGGTGAACAGCTCGCTCGCCTCCACCAGCGCCGCCACGTCCACGCCCGCGCGGCCCGCCGTGTACCGCGACCAGATCGCGGCGCGCGCCCCGGCGTCGGGGGTGCCGATCGGGATCAGGTAGTCGAAGCGGCCCGGCCGCAGGAAGGCCGGGTCGAGGGAGCGGATGGAGTTGGTGGCGCAGACCAACAGCCGCTCGTCGCCCTCCCGGAAGCCGGGTATCAGCTTGAGCAGTTCGTTGGTCACCCCGTGGATCCCGCCGGGCTGCGCGGGCTCGGTGCGCACGGGGGCGATCTCCTCGACCTCGTCGATGAAGACGAGCACCCGCTCCAGCTCGGCGATCCGGGCGAAGGCGTCGCGCAGCGCGGCCGACAGGTTGCCCTCGTCGGCGAGGCGCGAGGGCAGCAGTTCCACGAAGGGCCAGCCCAGGCGGGAGGCGATGGCGCGGGCGAAGGTGGTCTTCCCGGTGCCGGGCGGCCCGAAGAGGGTGATGGCCCGCGGGGCCCGCACCCCGTGCGAGGCGGCCCGTTCCGGCTCGGCGAGCGGCAGCACCACGCGCCGCTCGATGAGGTCCTTCTCCTTCTCCATGCCGGCGACCCGGTCCCACAGGTCGCTCTGGAGGAACCGGCCGCCGAGGTCGTCGAGGAGGCCGGCGGCCGGTCCGTGCAGCGGCTCGGTCTTCTCGAAGTAGGCGACCGCGGGCTGGCGGGTGTAGCCCGCGTTCAGCAGGCCCTCGCCGAGCAGGTCCTCCTCGGGCAGGACGTAGGCGATCCGGCCGACGCGGGCGGCGATCAGCCGCCGCTCCAGCTCGACCAGCAGGGCGCTGGCCAGGCCCCGGCCGCGCCAGCCGGCGGCGATCGCGATGCGCATCACCCAGGCGCGCTCCCCGGTCACGCAGGCGAGGGCCGCGCCGATCGGGACGCCCTGGTGGACGGCGACCACGCAGGGCTGCCGGTCGGTGAGCGCGCCGATGCACTCGGCGAGGGAGAAGACGGACTCCTGGCCGAGCTCCGCCGTGGTGTCGATCAGGTGGACCACCGCTGCGAGATCGCTCTCGCGGTAGTCGTGGATGAGCCAGTTCACCGGGTACCGCCCCTCGTTCGTGCTCCTGCGGCGAGGCTAGGGGCGGGCGGCCCCGGCGATCACGCTCCGAGGTGCACAACAGCCGGTCCGGAAACCCACCGCGGCGTCCATAGACTCCGCGGCGGCCGGATCCCGCGGCGCTCCCCCGCCGGGATTCACAGCGGATTCATACGGAGCACCGGGCTCCGGACACAGTTTCCCCGGGGAGGCTCGGTGCATGATCCAACGCATCCTCCTCCGACAGGCCGGCCGTCCCCGCGCCCGGCGGGCGTCCCGGATCCTGCTCGCGGTGACCGCGATGGCCGCCCTGCTGAGCGTGGACATGCCGAACGCTGCGGCCGTTCCCCCGCTCGGCGTGACCGCCACGGCCCTGCCCGACGCGACGGTGGCCCGGGTGGGCGCACTGTTCGCGGGCGCCCTCGACGGCGGGCACTTCTGCACCGCCGCCGTGGTGCACAGCGCCGACCGCGACGTGATCGCCACCGCCGCGCACTGCCTCGACCACCCGGACACCACCGTGTTCGCCCCGGGCTACCGGGACGGGAAGGCCCCGTACGGGGTGTGGCGGCTGACCGGTGTGAACGTGGCCGGGGACTGGACCGACGGCAAGGACCCCGACGACGACATCGCCTTCGCGACCGTCGCGCCGTTGGACGGGGCGCGGATCGAGGACGTCGTCGGCGGGTTCCCGGTCGTCACGGAGCAGCCCGACGACGTCACGGTGACGATCCTCGGATATCCCAGCACGCTGGACGCCCCGCTGCGCTGCTCCAACGCCACGAGCCTGTTCTCCGAGACCCAGCGGCGCATCGACTGCCCCGATCTGAGCGGCGGCACCAGCGGCAGCCCCTGGCTGGTGGACGGCGCGCTGGCCGGGGTCCTGGGCGGCTACGAGGGGGGCGGTACGGTCCCGGAGGTCTCCTACAGCGCGGTGATGGGCGACCAGGCCCTGGAGCTCTACCGCGAGGCGGCCGTCTCGGCGGGCTGAGCCGCTACCGCTCCGCGGGGCCCGCGGGCGCCTCGAACCAGGTGGGCTCCTCGCGCCGTGCGCGCCGTACGCGGTCCAGCGCGAAGGGCTCCAGCGGCGGCAGCTCCTCCGGGTCGCACCAGGCGACCTCCAGCAGCTCCCCGTCGGCGGCGCGGGCCTCGCCGCCGGTCGCGCGGCAGCGGAAGGTGATGTCCTGGAACTGGCAGACGTCGCCGTTCGGGTAGGTGACCGGTTCGAGCATCTGGACGAGCACGACCCGTTCCGGCACGCACCGCACGGCCGTCTCCTCGAACACCTCGCGCACCGCCGTGTCGGCGGGCTGCTCCCCCGGCTCGGCGATCCCGCCGATGACGGACCAGCGGCCGGTGTCGGCGCGGCGGCCGAGCAGCACCCGGCCCCGGTCGTCGAAGACGACGGCGGTCACCCCGGGCAGCAGGAGCAGCAGCTGCCCGGCGCCCGCCCGGATCGCGCGGATGAATTCGGGAGTGGTCATGCCCCGACCTTACGAGGCCGCTCGCCGGTCACCGTCGTCATGCGGCCCGGCGGGCGCGAACGCGGCGGAAGAGGACCGTCCCCAGGCCGGCCGCGGCGACCAGGACCAGCGCGTACTCCGGCAGCGGGCCCATCCGGGTGGCCGGGGTCTGCGTGGAACGCAGCGGGATCTCGGCCACGAGCGCGTCGGCGGTGAACATCTTCGTCTGCGACACGATCGAGCCGTCGGGGCGGATGACGGCGCTGACCCCGCTGGTGACGGGGACGAGGACGCTGCGGCTGTGCTCGACCGCGCGGATCCGGTCCATGGCGAGCTGCTGGTAGGTCATCTCGGTCCGGCCGAAGGTGGCGTTGTTGCTGGGGACGGCGATGACCTGGGCGCCGGCCGTGACGGTGGAGCGGACGGCGTCGTCGAAGGCGGCCTCGTAGCAGGTGACCATGCCGATCCCGCTGCCCCCCATGCCGAAGACCCCGGGCTCCTTGCCGGGGCCGAAGTCGCGGCGGACGCGGTCCACGTCGGAGCTGAAGAGCCGGACGAAGGAGCGCATCGGGATCCGCTCGCCGAAGGGCTGGATCTTGCGCTTGTCGTAGGTGGCGGTGGGGCCCTTGACCGGGTCCCACAGGATCATCGTGTTGCGCAGCGGGCCGGTTTCGGGGGCCAGTACGGAGCCGATCGCGACGGGCACGCCGATGGCCTTCACCGCCCGGTCGATCACGGAGTAGGCGTCGGGCTGTGTGAAGGGGTCGATGTCGGAGGAGTTCTCCGGCCACACCACGAAGTCGGGCTTGGCGACCCGGCCCGCCTTGACGTCCTCGGCGAGCTGGAGGGTGCGGTTCGCGTGGTTGTCCAGGACCTGGCGGCGCTGGGCGTTGAAGTCGAACCCGGCTCGGGGCACGTTGCCCTGGATGACGGCGGCCACGGCGGTGCCGTCCTCGGCGGCGTCGGAGACCAGCGGGCGGGCGGCGAGGGCCGCGCCGATCGGGGCGACGACGGCGACCGCGGCGAGCGCGGCGGTGGTCCGGCCCGGATGGCGGCGGGCGATGCGGGCCACCTCGTAGAGCCCGAATCCGCACAGCGCCACGCCGAAGGAGAGCAGCGGGGTGCCGCCGACGGCGGCGAGCGGGGTGAAGACCCCCTCGGCCTGGCCGAAGGCGAGCCGGCCCCAGGAGAAGCCACCGAAGGGGGCACGGGCGCGCAGGGCCTCGTCCGCGACCCAGACGGCCGCCGCCCACAGGGGCCAGCCGGGGAGCTTGCCGACGAGGGCGATGCCGAGGCCGGCCAGGCCGATCAGCAGGGCTTCGAGGGTGACGAGGGCCAGCCAGGGCACGGGGCCGACCCCCTCGCCGGTCCACACGAGCAGCGGCAGCAGGTAGCCGAGCCCGAAGAGGAAGCCGAGCCCGAAGCCCGCCCGGGCGCGGCGGCCGCGCAGGCAGCCGGCCAGCAGGGCGAGGGCGAAGGGGGCCAGCCACCACAGGGGGCGGGGCGGGAAGCTGAGGTAGAGCAGCACTCCGGCGACGGCGGCGAGGGCGGCCCGCAGCAGCCAGCCCGCCTTCCGCTTCCCCGGGCCGGCGGCGGCCGCGGCCTCGGCTGCGGCCGTGGCTCCGGCCGTGGTCTCGGTACCCGCTTCGGCTCGTCCGGCGGGCTGCGAGGGCCCGCTCCCGGCGGCGCTGGTGACACTGCTGCTCATCTGGCGGAGTGTACGTCCCCGTGTCCCAAGGGCCGGTAAGGAGACACCGCACACCGGACACCGGGCGCGGTGCGGCAGGGCGGACGGGTGGCGGAACGGGCGCGGTCGCCGTCGGCCTAGCGGGCGAGCGCGCGCAGGTGCGTGCGGATGACGCGGACGGCGTTCTCGGCGTCATCGACGGTGACCGTGAAGAGCTTGCCGTCGCCGAGCACGAGCTCGACGCCCTCGCCGCGCCGGACGATGATCGCGGTGCCCTTGTCCGGTCGCCAGCGGTAGCCCCAGCCTCCCCACTGCTGCGGGGTGATGCTGGGCAGGAACTCGGCGGCGACGACGTCGCAGAGCCGGATCGTGCGGCGCGGCAGTCCCATGTGGCCGCAGCGCACGTCGAGGCGTTCGGAGTCGACGGTGACGGCCACGTGCACGAACGCGAGGGTGCCGTAGAGGATCAGCAGCCCGGCCGCGAGGCAGCCGATCACCGACATGAGCAGCGGCACCATGCCGGAGGTCCAGGCGTTGTCGACGGCGAGCTCGATGCCGAGCGCGAGACACGCCGCGCCGGCCGCGGCGAGCAGCCACTGGACGCGGTTGGAGGCCCGTCCCGTCCACAGCGGACCCGGGGGGTGAACCGTCATGTCCAGCAGCGTACCCACGTTCCGCCGGAGCACCACCGGCCCTGCGCCACTCGGCGCAGCGGGCGGGGTCCCCTCTGTGCCCGGTACCGCGCCTGTGGTGGGGTGGTGGGATGGATCAGGACCGAGGGCGGGGGCTACGGGGCGCGCGGGCGGAACGGCCGGACTGGCTGGAGCGGCCGGACTGGCTGGACCGGGCCGTGGGGGCCGTGCTCGGTTCGGCGGCGGGCGACGCGCTCGGCGCTCCGTACGAATTCGGCCCGGCGGGCGCGCTGAGCGCGCGGGGCGAGGAGATGCGTGGCGGCGGCGGCTGGGATCCGGGCGAGGCGACGGACGACACCCAGATGGCGGTGCTGGTCGGCGAATCGCTCCTCGAACACGACGGTCTGGAACCCGCCGACGTCTTCGCGCGGTTCCGGCACTGGGCGGCCTGGGAACCCAAGGACATCGGCCTCCAGACCGAGGACGTGCTGAGCAGCGGCGACCCCTGGGACCTGGCCGCCGCCCGGCACTTCCGGGTCAACGCGCGGGCGGCGGGCAACGGTTCCCTGATGCGGGCCTCGACCTCGGCCGTCTGGTTCGCCGCGGCCGGGCGCGAGGCCACCATGGACGCCGCCCGGCGGATCGCGGCCCTCACCCACGGCGACCGGGCCGCCTGGGAGGGCACCGCCGTTCTGCACGAGCTCGTACGGGTGGCCCTGGACGGGGCCGATCCGCTCGCCGCCCTGCCCGCGGTGCTGGACGCCGTGCACCCGGAGCACCGCGAGCGGTACGCCCGCGTGCTCGGCCCCGGCTGGTATCCGGACCTGGCCACCGAGTTCAACGGGGCGGTGTGGCCCTGCCTGGGGTCGGCGGTGTGGGCACTGCGCACGACCAGCGGGTTCGCGCCGGCCGTACGGGCCGCCGTGGACCTGGGCGGGGACACCGACACGGTCGCCGCGGTGACCGGGGCGCTGGCCGGGGCGGTCTACGGGGCCCGCGCGGTTCCCCGGGAGTGGACGGACCCCCTCCACGTGCCGCTGCCCGGGGCGGGGCCGGACCGGGGGCAGCACGGCAGCGGCCGGGTGCCGGACCGTGTCCTGGACGCCGAAGCCCTGCGTGCCCTGGCCCGGCGACTCGCGGACGCGGGGCCCGGGGACCGGAGGCCCGTGACCGGACCGGGGCGGTGACTGGGCCGAGATGGTGACTGGGCCGAGGTGGTGACTGGGCCGACGTGGTGACTGGGCCGTGACCGGACCGCGGCCGTGACCGGACCGGAGCGGTGACCGGCCCAGGACCGCCAGGGCGGTGGCCGGACCGGGACCCGGGACCGGACCGGGGTGGCCTGACGGGGTGCCGGATCCGGCCGTCCGTCCCCGCTCGCCGCGTGTCGGGGTCAGCCGCAGCCGCACCCTCCGCAGCCCCCGCCGCAGCCGCCCCCGCACCCGCTCCCCCCGCAGCCCCCGCCGTCGCCTCCGCAGCCGCCGGTGGCCGCGGCGCCCGCGCCGGTGGTGGCCGCCGTGCCCCGGGTGGTCCGCTTGCGCCACGTGGGCGGGTCGACCGTACGGAACCGCTCCCGCTCCCGTTCCCGACGCCGTTCCAGGGTCTTCTCGTAGGAGACGCCGGCCGGGATCCACCGGTCGAGCCCGTGCCGTCGGCGCGGCAGCAGGGCGGCCGCCGTGACGGATGCGGAGATGCCGGCTCCGCCGTGGACCGCGTACTCCAGGACCACCTCGGCGCCGTCGTACGGGGCCCCGTACAGGACGGCCTCGAAGGGCTCGGCGCGGGCGTCTATGTCGTGCAGTCCGCGCGGGAGGGATATCTGCGCCCCGCGCGCGAGCAGCCGTACGGAGCCGAGCGTGTCCTCGCGGCGCGGCCGGTACGGGATCAGCGGCCGCCCGGCGATCGTGTCGGCGTCCGGGTAGAGCCAGAAGTGCCCCGACGGGGCGGCCCGTACGCCGACCAGCAGCACGGGCTGCGGTGCGTGGTGCAGGCGCCGCGCGGCCAGGTCGGCGCTCCAGCCCGCGCCCAGCAGGGTGCTCCCGAGGACCAGCAGGGGCAGGGCGAAGCACTGCTGGCCGACGGCGTCGTACGGGTGGGGGCCGCCGTGCGCGCCGAAGTCGCCGAGGATCCCGTCGAGGAGGATGCCCGCGCCGACGAGGCAGAGGAAGGCACCGCCCAGGAGGCGCCCGTTGCCGCGCCGGTCGTGCCCGGTCGGCAGCCGGACGGGGACCGGGAAACGGTCCGGGCCGGCCGCGGCGCGGGCGAGCAGGGTCTGCCTGCGGCGGGCCCGCAGCCGCAGCGCCGCCCCGGTCAGCGCCCACAGCGACAGCAGGCAGACGAGGAACAGCCCGGTCCGGCCCGCGGTGTCGGTGGCGGGGCGTGCGGGAAGGGTGACGGCCGACTCCACCGCGAGCAGCGTCGCGGACACGACGGTCGCCCCCGGCAGGTACCGGTACCAGAGCGGCAGCGCCGCGAGCAGCACCGCGTCGGGATAGGCCCGCCATGCCGTCCCGGCCGGTGGGCCGGGTGCGTCGTTCCAGAGGATCAGGGTGAGCGCGAGGACGACGAGGAGGCCGAGGATCCGGCTTCCGGCGCCGGGGGCGAAGACGGCCGGGGCGCGTGCCGCGCGCCAGCGCTCGGCCGCCTCGACTCCCCAGGTACCGATGTCACTTGCCGGCGTCGCCCCGGTGGGCAGGTGCTTGGCGTAGGCGGTCACCGGCCCAGTATGGGAGCGCCAGGGCCACCGCGGAACGGGGATTCCCGCCCGGCCGTCGCGGGGTCAGCCCGCGACGGGTGCGCCGTGTTCCCGCCCGGCGAGCAGCCGGCCCTCGGCGTAGCTCAGTGCCGCCGCCGACAGCACGGACGTCCTCCCGCTGTGCAGGACGGTCAGCCGGCCGGTGGGGGGCAGACCGGGTGCGGGCTCGGCGCCGATGCGGCGCAGGGCCTGGACGGCGACCGCCCCGGCGGAACCGTGGTAGATCAGCTCGGCGCCGCCGGTGCGCGCGGCGAGGGCGGCCCGGATGGTTTCCTCGACCAGCTCGTAGTGGGTGCAGCCGAGGACCACGTCGGTGACGTCGACCGGGGTGAGTGCCGCGGCGGCCGCGACCGTCCGGACGATGGCGGCCTCGTCCGCGGCCTCGACGGCGTCGGCGAGTCCGGGGCAGGGCACCTCGGTGACCCGGGCCCCGGCGGCGAAATCACGGATCAGGCCGCGCTGGTACGGGCTGCCGGTGGTGGCGGGAGTGGCCCAGATCGCCACGCGCCCGCCGGCCACGGCGGCGGGCTTGATCGCCGGCACGGTTCCGATGACGGGGATGCCGGGCTCCAGGTCGGCCCGCAGGGTGTCCAGGGAGTGCACGGAGGCGGTGTTGCAGGCGACGATCAGCGCGTCCGGACCCAGGGCCGCGGCGGCCCGGGCGACGCCGCGGGCGCGCTCGGTCAGGTCGGCGGGCGTGCGCGGCCCCCAGGGCATCCCGTCGGGATCCGAGGACAGCAGCAGATCGGCGTCGGGCCGCAGCCGACGCGTGACGGCGGCCGCAGCGAGGAGGCCGATTCCGGAGTCCATGAGGGCGATCTTCACCTGGTCACCTTAATCGACGCCGCGCCCCCGTCCGGGCCGCACACCCTCAGGCGGACGGGATGCCCCGACGCCCCGGGGGTCACCGGGACGGCCGGGAGCCGGACGGCGCGCACGGCCGAAGGCCCGCCGCCGCGGCCCGCGGCGGGCCCCCTCCGGACGCCCCCGGCGAGGTGGACGAGCGCACCCCCCACCCAGGGCACCCGAAGCGGACGGGGCCTGGACGGCGCCCCGGGCGGACCCTGCTCCCGCCGCCCCCCGCCGCGCGGGGGAGCGCCGTACCGGCGGGGTGCGCGACAGGGTCCGCGGGGTTCGGCACACTGCGGACATGGGCCTCCTCATCGCCGCGTACGCCTCCCTCGCCGCCTGGCTCTGGCTCACCTTCGCCCAGGGCATGTTCTGGCGCACCGACGTCCGTCTCCCCCCGCGCTCCGCCCCCGCCCGCTGGCCCTCCGTCGCGATCATCGTCCCCGCGCGTGACGAGGCCGAGGTGCTCCCCTTCAGCCTTCCGTCCCTCCTCGCCCAGGACTATCCCGGCGAGGCCCGGATCGTCCTCGTCGACGACGGCAGCGGCGACGGCACCGCCGCCCTCGCCGCCCGTCTGGCCGACGGGCAGCCGGGCCTGCCCCTCACCGTGGTCTCGCCGGGGGATCCCCCGCCCGGGTGGACGGGCAAGCTGTGGGCCGTGCGCCACGGCATCGCCCACGTCCGCACCGAGCACACCCGCGCACACGTCAACGGGCACGGGCACGGAACCGGGCACGCGCAGGGCGGCCCGGGAGGCGGCGGCGAAGACGGCCCGCACCGCCCCGGGCCGGAGTTCCTGCTCCTCACCGACGCCGACATCGCCCACGAGCCCGACAGCCTCCGCGAACTGGTCGCCGCCGCGACCTCCGCCGACCTCGACCTCGTCTCGCAGATGGCCCGCCTGCGCGTGGTGAACGTGTGGGAGCGGCTCGTCGTGCCGGCGTTCGTGTACTTCTTCGCCCAGCTGTACCCCTTCCGCCGGATCAACCGGCCCGGCGCCCGGACCTCCGCGGCCGCTGGCGGCTGCGTGCTGCTGCGCACGGAGGCGGCCGTCCGGGCCCGGATCCCCGACTCGATCCATCAGGCCGTCATCGACGACGTCGCCCTCGCCGGCGCGGTCCGCCGCGCCGGCGGCCGGATCTGGCTCGGGCTGGCGGAGCGGGTGGACAGCGTGCGCCCGTACTCCGGCCTCGGCGACCTGTGGCGGATGGTGTCGCGCAGCGCGTACGCCCAACTGCGCCACCGGCCCCTGCTGCTGGCCGGGACGGTGGCCGGGCTGGTCCTCGTCTACCTGGTGCCCCCGGCCGCCCTCGGCGCGGGGCTCGCCGCCGGGCGGCCCGCCGTGGCCTGGGCCGGGGGCCTGGCCTGGCTGCTGATGGCCGGCACCTACCTGCCGATGCTGCGCCACTACCGCCAGTCGCCGCTGCTCGCCCCGCTGCTTCCGCTTACCGCGCTGCTGTACCTGCTGATGACCGTCGACTCGGCGGTCCTGCACTACCGGGGGCGCGGGGCCGCGTGGAAGGGGCGCACCTACGCCCGGCCCGGTGATGCCTGAATCGTCCGGCTTCCGGCACGCGGACCCGGTCCGCGCGCCGGCTGAGGGAACGTCATCCGAGGTCATCGCATTGTGACCGTGCGTCAGCACCAGATAGGTGCAACACCCAACCGGTGAGTACGAGTAGGAACAAGCCGGGGTGCAAGTGACGAATCGTGCAGGTGAACTTCAAGTGAAAGCCGAGGCGCTGACCTGGGAATATGCAGGTCAGGGCGGTGTTGACGACACCTCGCTATGGACCCGGTGAAGTCGTGGGCTTAACTTAGGTCCCATGACCTCCCCCCGCTCCACTTATGGCGGCGGTTACTACTCCGCGCCCTCCTTCAAAGACACCCCCATCTACGACTCCCTCGTAGCCGAACGCGGCACTCCGCAGATCGCCCCCATCCGCGTTCCGGCCGCCTACGAGTCGCCCAGTGCCGGCTATTCGAGCGGTGGGTACCTGCCGGCCCTCCCGTCCGCCCTTCCCGCCCTGCCGTCCGCGCCGTCCGCGCCGCAGCAGCAGGGGTCCCCGGGGTACGGGTACCAGTACCAGCAGCAGGCCGCACCCCAGCAGCAGATGCCGATGGCGATGCCGGTGCCGCTCCAGAACGCGCCCGCGCCGTACATCCCGCAGCAGCAGCCGATGGCGGCCCGCGCGGGGTACGTCCAGCAGCCCCAGCCGCAGCAGCAGCCGCGCCCGGCCGCCATGGGCACCGGCTACGAGGCCATGCGCCCGGCGGCGCCCCGTCCGGTGGCGGCCCCCGCGCAGGTCCCCTCCTACGAGGATCCGTACGGCCGCCAGTTCCAGGGGCGCGGCTACTGACCCGGCACCCCGCCGCCGGGCCCCGCGGAAAACGGGCTGGGGCTCCGGCACGGAAGGCTGGCAAAATGCACTCATGTCGAATCTGTACGTCCAGTCGCTCCATGTCCATCCCGTCAAGTCGGTAGCGGGGACTGCTCCCGACGAGGTGACCGTGGAGCCCTGGGGCTTGTCCGGGGACCGCCGCTGGGCGGTGGTCGACACGGCGGGCGCGGTCATCACCCAACGCCAGCAGGCGCGACTGGCCTTGGCCTCCGCCCGTCCGCTGCCGGACGGGCGGGTCGCGCTGTCCGGGCCCGGGATGGCGGAGCTGGTGGTGGACGTGCCGGAGCCGGGCCCGCTGGAGCCCGTCGTCCTGTTCGGCAAGAAGATCGACACCGTCGTCGCGGCGAGCACCGCCGCCGACTGGTTCAGCGCCTACCTCGGGCAGCCCGTGCGGCTGGTCCACCTCGACGATCCGGCCGTGCGCCGTCCCGTGGACCCCGACTACGCGCTCCCCGGCGAGACCGTCAGCCTGGCCGACGCCTATCCGCTGCTGCTGACCACGGCCGCCTCGCTCGACGCCCTCAACGAGCTGATCGCAGGGGGCGACGACGCCCACGAGGGACCCCTGCCCATGAACCGGTTCCGCCCGAACCTGGTGGTCGGCGGCCCGGCTGAGCCGTGGGCCGAGGACGGCTGGCGGCGGATCGCGATCGGTGACGCCGTCTTCCGCGGCGTGCGCGAGTGCGGGCGCTGCATCATCACCACCACCGACCAGGAGACGGCGGAGCGCGGCCGGGAGCCGCTGAAGACGCTGGCCGTGCACCGGCGGATCGGGAAGTCCCTCGCCTTCGGGAGGCAGCTGGTGCCGGTGGTCCTGGGTACGGTGCGGGTGGGCGACGAGGTGCGCGTGCTGGAGTGATCCCACGGTGGCCCCGCACGGCCCCACAGGACCCGGCAGAGCCCCGCTCGCCGCTGACCACGGCGGGTGGAATGACACCTTCGAGGGGCTCCGGGTGCCCGATGGAACCAACGGGCGGGGCGGGGCCGTTGGAACAGACAGGACGTGTGAACACCCACCGCGACCGTCCGTACCGGATCGGGTGGCACGGGTCCCGCGCGTCCCGGAATGCGCGTCCGCCGGGCATGCGGAAGGCTGGGACGCGCAGACAGACGGATGGCTGGCGCAAGTAGGGGGAGCCGGGACCGTGCGGACAGCAATGGGTGTGTGGCGTTGGCGGCGCAATCCGCTGCGCAGGCCGACCGATCTCTTCGAGGCGTGGGTGGCCTTCGCCGCGCTCGTGTGCGTACTGCTGGTGGCTCCGGCCCTCGGCTGCGCGGCGGGCCTGAAGGTGGACGGCACGCTGCAGCGGGCCGCGCGCGAACAGCGGCACGAGCGGTACCTGGTCCCGGCGGTGGTGGTCCGGCCGACGCCGGATCCGGTCGCCGGCTCGGCCACCGATCCGGGCGCGGGGCGTCAGGCCCCGGAGCGGACGCGGATCGTGGCTTCCTGGACCGCGCCCGACGGCAGCAGCCACGAGGGCACGGTCCCGGCGGCGGAGGAACCGCCCCTTCCCGGCGACCGGTTCCGGATATGGACCGACATCCGGGGGCGGCTGGTGGGGCAGCCCCTCGACCCGTCCGCCGCCTCCTTCCACGCGGGCGTGGCCGGGCTGGCCGCGGCGCTGACGGCGGCCGCGCTGGCGGAGACGCTCCGGCGGCTGGTCGTACGCCGGCTCATGCATCGGCGGTACACCCGTCTGGACCGAGCGTGGGCCGCGGCCGGACCCGACTGGGGCCGGGCGGGCGCGGGCAGCTGACCTGGCAACTCACCGGCCCCGCGCGCGCTACCGTGGAGCCGGAGTCCGGTCCGGCCGCTTCGGCCGCAGGGGACGGCTCCGGCCGCTCCGGGAACTTCTGCAACACGAGTACGAGGGTGGGGGCACGGCAGCGCGATGGCTCAGGGCACGGTCCAGGTGACGCACGGCGGGGCCTCGCGGTGGCGGCGGCGCTCCGGTGAGTATCCGACGCTGAGCGCCGCGCTCGCCGCCGCGGGCGACGGCGACGTCCTGTCCATCGCCCCCGGCACCTACCGGGAGAACCTGGTCCTGCGTCATGCCGTCACCCTGCGCGGGCCCGAGGGCGCCGTGGCCGGCTCGGTGCGGATCGCCCCGCTCGACGGGGTCGCGCTGACGGTGCGCGCATCGGCGGTGGTCCAGGACCTCCACCTGGAGGGTGCGGACCGGGCGGCGCCCGCGCTGCTGGTCGAGGACGGCTGTCCGGAGCTGATCGACCTGCGCGTGCACACCCGCTCCTCGGCCGGCATCGAGGTGCGCGGCGGGGCCCGGCCGCTGGTGCGCCGGTGCACGGTGGAGAATCCGGCCGGGGTCGGCATCTCCGTCCTGGACGGCGGCGGCGGGGTGTTCGAGGAGTGCGAGGTGGTGGCCGCCGGGCAGGCCGGCGTCTCGGTGCGCGGCGGGCACCCGCGGCTGGAGCGCTGCCGCGTCCACCACGCCACGGGCGCGGGCATCGCCGTGACCGGGGAGGGCTCGGGCCTGGAGGCGCTGGGCTGCGAGGTGTACGAGATCAAGGGCACCGGGGTGCAGATCGCGGCGCGCGCCGCGGCCCGCCTCACGGACTGCGCGGTGCACCGCACCTCCGCCGACGGGGTCACCCTCGACACCGACGCCGTGCTCACCCTCGCCGGCTGCGACATCCACGACATCCCGGAGAACGCGGTCGACCTGCGGTCCCGTTCGGTGCTGACCCTCAGCCGCAGCACGGTCCGCCGGTTCGGGCGCAACGGCCTGTCGGTGTGGGATCCCGGTACCCGGGTCGATGCCGAGTCCTGCGAGATCCACGACAGCACGGGTGACTACCCGGCGGTGTGGATCAGCGACGGGGCCACGGTCTCCCTGGACTCCTGCCGGGTGCACGACGTGCCGGACGCCCTGTTCGTACTGGACCGGGGTTCGCGCGTGGACGTCGTCGACAGCGACCTCTGGCAGGTCCGCAACACGGCCGTCTCCGTCAGCGACGGCGCCGACGCGCAGCTCGACGACTGCCGCATCCGGGAGGCCGGCACCGGGGCGTGGTTCCGTGACCACGGCAGCGGCGGCACCCTCGCCAACTGCACCATCGAGAACGTGCAGTCCGGCGTGATCGTGACCAAGGGCGCCGACCCGGTGGTGGAGCGGTGCACCGTCGGTTCGGCCGCCGAGGCCGGTTTCTACGTGTCGGCGGGCGGCCGCGGCACGTTCACGGCCTGCCGGGTGAGCGGCAGTTCCGGTTTCGGCTTCCACGTCATCGACGGCTGCCGGACCACTCTGACCCGCTGCCACACCGAGCGCTGCGCACGCGGCGGGTACGAGTTCGCGGAGGACGGCCCGCTCGCCGAGGGGTGCACCGGCGACGAGTTGGGGGCACGGCTCGGCGCGCGGGCGGCCTCGGGCGACACGCTCGCCGGGGCGCAGCCGGGGATCCGAACGGCGTCGGCCGTGCAGGACCGGGCGGCAGTGCCCGCCGAGGTGCCCGGGCAGCGGCCCCCGGACCCGGCGCCTCCCGCGGCGGCCGCCGCGGGAGCGGGCCGCGGTTCGGGCGAGGTGCTGGGTCAGCTGGACGCGCTGGTCGGGCTGGAGAGCGTGAAACGCGAGGTCCGGGCCCTCACCGACATGATCGAGGTCGGGCGGCGACGGCAGCGGGCGGGCCTGAAGGCGGCCTCGGTGCGCAGGCACCTGGTCTTCACGGGCTCCCCCGGCACCGGCAAGACGACGGTGGCCCGGCTGTACGGGGAGGTCCTGGCCTCCCTCGGGGTGCTGGAGCGCGGCCACCTGGTGGAGGTGTCCCGGGTGGACCTGGTCGGTGAGCACATCGGCTCGACCGCGATCCGTACGCAGGAGGCCTTCGAGCGGGCGCGCGGCGGGGTGCTGTTCATCGACGAGGCGTACGCGCTCGCGCCGGAGGACTCCGGGCGGGACTTCGGGCGCGAGGCGATCGACACGCTGGTGAAGCTGATGGAGGACCACCGGGACGCCGTGGTCGTGATCGTCGCCGGGTACACGGAGGAGATGGAGCGCTTCCTGACCGTCAACCCGGGGGTGGCGTCGCGTTTCTCCCGCACCATCACCTTCGGCGACTACGGGCCCCGGGAGCTGCTGCGGATCGTGGAGCAGCAGGCGGAGGAGCACGAGTACCGGCTGGGCGAGGGCACGGGCGAGGCGCTGCTGACGTACTTCACGGAGCTGCCCAAGGGTCCGGCGTTCGGCAACGGCCGCACCGCGCGCCAGACCTTCGAGTCCATGGTGGAACGGCACGCGGGGCGGGTGGCGCAGCTGGCCGAGCCGAGTACGGACGAGCTCACCCTGCTCTTCCCGGCGGATCTGCCGGCTCTGTCCGCACCGTGCTGATCCGCGGGCCGGGAACCTCCCGGGTGTCGTGTACGTCGGCACGCGCGGCGGCGTCCAGTCGCGCGAGGAGTGCGTCGCGTTCGGCGGTGAAGGCCGGATCGGCCTGGTAGTCGCCGTGGCCGAGGATCGGCGCGGGCAGCGGGTACCGGGGGCTGCGCCCGTAGGCGAGCGGGTCGCGCAGGGGGCCCCGGTCGACGGGTTCGCCGACGGCGGCGCCGGTCTCGACGGGCCCTCCTATGGGGTCGGTGGCCCGCCACAGGTTGCGCCAGCAGTCGAGGTCGCGGTGGAGGGCGGCCAGCCGGCCGGGGCCGAAGAAGTCGGGGAACCAGCGGCCGTAGAGCCGGGCCAGCGGTGAGCCGTAGGTCAGCAGCCCGACGCGGCCGCGCACTTCGGGCGGCAGTTGCCAGACGGCGGCCGCCGCGAGCACGCTGCCCTGGGAGTGTCCGGAGATGACGAGGCGGCCCCCGGTACGGGCGGTCCAGCCGGTCATCCGCCAGGTCAGGTCGGGGACGGCCCGCTCGGCGTAGCAGGGCGGGGCGAAGGGGTGGGCGGCGCGCGGCCAGAAGGTGCCGACGTCCCAGAGGATCCCGACGGTCCGGCGGGCGGCGGGGTCGCGGTAGGCGCGCCGGCCCCACGCGACGAAGGCGGCGACGCCGAGCCCTATCAGCCAGGACCCGGTGTCCTGGGCGGCGCGGGCGGCACCGGCCAGCAGCGGGTGGGCTCCCCGGGCGGCCTCGGCCGGGACCCGTCCGCTGATCCATGCTCCGGCGAGGGCGCCGGTGCCCAGCAGCAGGGTGATCCAGGCGACGGCCCCCACGAACCACGGCGCGGAGTCGGTGAGCGCGGCGGCCGCCCGCGCCCCGGCGATCCGGCGGCTGCGGTCGGGGTCGGCGGGCTCTCCCGGGTACTCGGCGGCGAGGCCCGCAGCCGTCCGGCGCCGGTGCAGGGCGGCGCGGGCGACGGCCCAGGCGGCCGGCAGCAGCAGGGCGATCAGCAGCGGCGGCAGCACGGCGGCCTGCCAGGACAGCAGGACGGGCGGTCCGGGCAGCGCGGCCCCGGGCGCGCCCGGTGTGGCGCCCCCGTCGAGCCAGTCGGCGACGCGCTGGGCGACCCCGCCGGACATGACCCCGCCGAGGGCGCAGCCGAGTACGGCGACGGCGGGGCCGCCGAGGCCCCGCAGGGCGGCGCCGGGCTGGGGGGTGCCGCGGTGCAGGCGGTGGGCGACGAAGGCGAGGGCCAGCGCGCAGCAGCCCTGGCCGAGCATGAGCACCCCGAACGCGAAGTCCCCCGGGAGACGCCCGGCCGAGACCCAGCCGGGGCGGGACCAGCCCGCGTAGAGGAGGACCGTGGCGAGCAGGGCGAGGGCGCCGCCGGGCAGCAGGGTGATCGCGGCCCGGTCGAGCCGGTGGTCGGGCCGGGCCTCGGTGCGGCCGCGCCGGCAGACGACCCACAGGACGATGGCGCCGCCGGTGGCGAGCAGCGCCTGGACGGCCCACCCGGCGGCCTGGAGCGCGGGGGCCGTGGCGGTGGCGGCCCGGTCGTGGCGGACGGCGGGGGCGGCGACCGCCACCGCCACGGTGAGGAGTCCGGCGGCGGTGTGCGCGGCGCGCAGCCGTGCCACGATCCGCCGCCCGTACCAGAACCCGGGCTGCCCCAGCGGCGCCTCCTCCTCCCCCGGTGCGGGGGCGCCCGGGGTGGCGGAGCCGGCGGGCGGCGGCTGGGACTCGTAGGCGCTCCAGGTGCGGGTCGAGAGGTACCAGAGCAGGCCGGTCAGGGCGGCCGGGACCAGGGCGCCGACCGCGAGGCGGCGTCCGGGCTGACCCCACCAGGTGCCGGGCCGCAGGACGCCGAGCGGGGAACGGGAGCCGGAGCAGGCGGTGTTGCCCGCGCACTGCCAGGCGAGGAGGTCCAGCGCGACCTCGCAGGCCGCCGCGACGAGGAGGACGGTGAGGCTGAGGGCGAGGACCCGTACGAGGAGTCCGTACGTGCGCACGGCCCGCGCGGCCGCCTTGCCGGGGGCGGCGGCGGGCCGGGCCCAGTGGGCGAGGTTGGCGACCATGAACGGCAGGAGCAGCAGCCACAGGGCCCGGGCTCCGTTGCCGGAGGTGAGGCGGGACCAGCAGTAGGCCTCGGGCACGGGGCGGCCGCCGTGGCGTCCGGGACGGTCCTCGGCGTCGGCGTCCTCGGGGCGGCGGAACACGGCGGCGGTCGAGTCGCCGGTGATCCGGACGGGGTACGGGTCCCGGAGCAGCTCCGCGGGGGAGGCTCCGCCCACGCCGTGGACGAGCAGTTCGAGCGCGGGCGGCGGGCCCGGGGGCGGCGGTTGGGAGGCGGCGACGGGGTCCGGCATGGGGCCTCCGCAGGTGAGGGGCTGGTGCGCGCGGGGCGGCCCCTTCAGCATCCCGCCCCGGGGCGTCCCTGCCCAGGCCCCGTGCGTGTGAAGGACGTGCGGAGCCCTGCACGGCCCGGGACGGGCGATGTCCCGGCCGTCCGGAGACTTCTGACGGGCCGCCGGTTATGGTGGCGCGGCGGCGGCGCACCCCGCGCCCCGCACCGCGCAGGGGGTAACGACATGACCCGCCGACTCCGCCCCGTGGGGCTGGGTTTCACCGAACACGCTCCGACGCGCCTGGTGTTCACCGCCCGCGCCTCGGCCGCACCCGACGCCGTGTACCGGGCGCTCGCGGAGGAGGTGACGGGCTGGCCGTCCTGGTTCCGGGCCGTGACGCTGGCCCGGCCCACGCGCGGCGGCGGGGGCCGCGAGGTCCGGCTGATGGGCGGGGTCCGCTTCCGGGAGACGGTCATGGCAGCGGATCCCGGGCGGCGCTACGCCTACCGGGTCGACGAGACCAACGTGCCCGCCGTGCGCGCCCTGCTGGAGGAGTGGCTCCTGACCCCGGCGGACCGCGCCCCCGGCACCGCGCCCGCGTCCGCGTCCGCGTCCGGCAAGCCTGCCACCCCCGCCGCGCCTGCCGCCCACGCCACCCCCGCCGCGCCCGTCACCGCCGGCGACGCCGCCCCGGGCACCCTGGTCCGCTGGACCTTCGCCGCCGACGGCCCGCCCGCCTTCCGGCTGGCGCTGGCCGCCTCCCGCCCGGCCCTCGGCCACTCCTTCCGCACCGCGGTGCGCACGCTCGACGCCCGCCTGGCGGGCCGCACCCGCGGCTGACGGACCGCCACCGGGCGGGCCCTCACCGCGCGCCGGCTCAGGCGGTGGGCTCGCGCCAGTCCCCCGTCCGCAGGAGCGTCTCGATCGTCTCGGCGTACGGGGCGATGTCGAGGCCCTGCGCGGCCAGCCATTCGTCCGAGTAGTACTTGTCGAGGTAGCGGTCGCCCGGGTCGCAGAGCAGGGTGACGACGCTGCCCGTGCGGCCCTCCGCGACCATCTCGGAGATGATCTTCAGGGCGCTCCACAGTCCGGTGCCGGTGGAGCCGCCCGCCTTGCGCCCTATGGCCTGCTCCAGGGCGCGGCACGCGGCGACGCTCGCCGCGTCCGGCACCTTCATCATGCGGTCGATGGCGCCCGGCACGAAGCTCGGCTCCATCCGCGGCCGCCCGATACCCTCGATGCGCGAGCCGCAGTCGCTGCTCGCGTGGGGGTCGCCCAGGGTCCAGCCGTCGAAGAAACAGGAGTTCTCCGGGTCGGGGACGCAGATGCGGGTGTCGTGCTGCATGTAGTGCACGTAGCGCGCGATGGTGGCGGAGGTGCCGCCGGTGCCGGCCGTCGCGACGATCCAGGCCGGTTCGGGGTACCGCTCCAGGCGGAGCTGCTGGTACATCGACTCCGCGATGTTGTTGTTGCCGCGCCAGTCGGTGGCCCGCTCCGCGTAGGTGAACTGGTCCATGTAGTGGCCGCCGGTGCGTGCGGCCAGGTCGGCGGACTCCTCGTACATCTTCATCGAGTCGTCGACGAAGTGGCAGGTGCCGCCGTGGAATTCGATGAGGCGGCACTTCTCCGGGCTGGTGGTCTTCGGCATCACCGCGACGAAGGGGACACCGATCAGCTTGGCGAAGTAGGCCTCGGAGACGGCGGTCGAGCCGCTGGAGGCCTCGATGACCGGGCGGCCGGGGCGGATCCAGCCGTTGCAGAGCGCGTACAGGAACAGGGAGCGGGCGAGTCTGTGCTTGAGGGAGCCCGTCGGGTGCGTGGACTCGTCCTTGAGGTACAGGTCGATGCCCCACGCCTCGGGGAGGGGGAAGCGCAGCAGGTGGGTGTCGGCGGAGCGGTTCGCGTCCGCCTGGACCTTGCGGACGGCTTCCTTGAGCCAGACGCGGTACTCCGCGTCGCTCCGGTCTACGTCGACCGTCGTCATGACCGCGCCCGCGGCCTTGTTCGCGGCCACGCTCGCGTCCGTCGTACCGGTGGTACCGGTGGTGCTCATGCGCCTTGCTCCTTTGTCGGTTCCGTGGCCCCCTGCTTTCGCAATGTACCCCTCCCACCTGCACAAATGGTTACTTTGGGTTTCCATGCGGATCGCTTTCGGTCGCGTTCGGTTGCACCGGAGGCCACCGTGGGTGACCCTGGTGGTGCGCTACCGAGGGTGCAGCACCCGTAACACTGATGTCGGGGAGTCGCAGCCGTGATCAGTCATTCCCGCAGGCACTGCGTCGTCGAACTGCAGGCCTTGCCAGCGCGGATCGGTCAGGTCCGCAGAATCGTCTCCGCGCAACTGCGCCACTGGCAGCTCGATCCGCTCATAGACCGGGCTGCGCTCGGCGTGACGGAGCTGCTCAGCAACGTCCACCGCCATGCGCAGCCCGACAAGGTCTGCACGGTCGAGATCGAACTGCGCCTCGGGCGGCTGACCGTCTCCGTCTCCGACAGCGATCCGAGGCTGCCCGTGGTCCGGGCCGCCGATGAGCTGGAGACCTGCGGGCGCGGGCTCGCGCTCGTGGAGGCCGTGAGCGAGGCCTGGGGGGCCCGGCTCCTGCCGGACGGCCCCGGCAAGGTGGTGTGGTTCTCTCTACGGGCCGCCCCCGCGCCGGCGGTGCCCATGGGCACGGTCCGTATCGGCGTGAACAAGCCGGTACGGGAACCCGCGCGGGCGGTGCTCACCGCCGTGGACGCGCAGGCCGTCCCGGTCGCCGTGCCGGTACCGGTCCCGGTCGGCACCGGGCCCGGGTGACGCCCCCGGCCGCACACCCGCGGACCCGGCCCGGACGCCCGCCCCGCCGCACCCCGAGGGCACCCGGGCCCGTCCCCGGCCCACCACCGGACCGCCGCCCGGCGCCACCGCCTGGGGCCGCCTCACGGCACCCTGCCGCGGGCCACCCCCGGGGCCACCGCCTCGGGCCGCCCGCTCGGAAGCCCGTCTCGGGAATCCCGCCTGGTAAGCCCTCCGGGCCACCGCCTCAGGCAGCCGCGCCCAAGGCCCCCAGCGGGTCGTCCAGCACCGGCTGCCACGCCAGCTCCGCCGCCCCGACCAGGCTGTTGTGGTCGAGGGTGCACGGCAGGATCGGCACGCCGCCGCTGCGCCCCCACAGGCTGCGGTCGGCGACGACCGCGCGCAGCCGCTCCGGGTCGGCGTGCAGCAGCTCCCGGTGCAGTCCGCCGAGGATGATCCGGTCCGGGTTCAGGATGTTGACCAGCCCCGCGAGCCCGAGCCCGAGCCGGTCGATGAGCTCCTCGGCGGCGGCCCGCACGCCCGGGTCCGCGTACTCGGCGCGCAACAGGTCACGGGCCTGCTGGAGCAGGGACACCTCGGGGCCGGGGATGCGGCCCGCGGCGGTGAGGAAGGCCAGCGGGTCGGCCTCCACGTCCAGGCAGCCCCGGCTGCCGCAGTGGCAGGCCCGCCCCTCCGGGTTGACGGTGAGGTGGCCGACCTCCAGGGCCAGCCCCGCGCTCCCGCTGTGCAGCCGGCCGTCCAGGACCAGCGCCCCGCCGACGCCACGGTGCCCGGTCGCCACGCAGAGCAGGTGCTGGGCGCTGCGGCCCGCGCCGTGCCGGTGCTCGGCGAGCGCGGCGAGGTTGACGTCGTTGCCGGTCAGGGCCGGTCCGTCGATCCCGGCCGCCTTGACGCGCTCCGCGAAGATGGCCCGTACGGGAGCACCGGCCGGCCAGGCCAGGTGCAGCGGGTTCAGGGCGGTGCCCTCGGGCTCCGCGACCGCGGAGGGCACGGCCAGGCCGGCGCCGACGCAGCGCCGCCCGGACTCGGCCAGCAGCGCGGCGCCGGCGTCGACGACCGCGCCGAGGACCTGCGCCGGGTCGGCGGAGACCGTGACCTTGCCGGGCGCGGTGGCCACGATCCGCCCGCCGAGGCCCACCAGCGCCGCCCGGAACCCGTCCGGGTGCACCTGGGCGGCCAGTGCCACCGGCCCGTTCTCGTCGACCGACAGCCGGTGCGAGGGACGGCCCTGGGCCCCGCCCGCCCCGCCGGGGCGGGAGTCGACGCGGATCAGGCCGAGCGCCTCCAGCTCGGCGGCGACCGCGCCCGCGGTGGCGCGGGTGACGCCGAGCTCGGCCGTCAGGACCGCACGGGTCGGGGCCCGGCCGGTGTGGACGAGCTCCAGCGCGGGGCCGAGCGCGCCCCGGCCCCGCTCCAGCCTGGTCCTCGCGGACGCCGCCGAGGCCGCCGAGGCCTCGGAGGCCGCCGATGTCCCGGAGGTCCCCGAAGTCCCGGAGGTCCCCGAAGCGGTGGACGCCGTATCCGCGGCCCCGGCCGCCGTGGACGTCGTGGACACCGTGGTCACATCCCCCACCCGCGGCGGGGCCCCGTTGCCGTTCATGACATGGATCCTCGCATGATCGGGAGGCACCGGGTGCCCGGCTACGGCCCGAGGCCGCCGACGCGCAGGGTGATGTTGAGCCTCCCGGTCAGCCCCAGGCCGGGCGGCGCGGTGCCGGGCAGGACCTTCGGCACGCCGTGGAAGGCCCGCCGGCTCGGTCCGCCGAAGACGAACAGGTCCCCGCTGCGCAGCTCGACGTCCCGGAACGGACGTGTGCGCGAGACGGTGTTGCCGAAGCGGAAGAGGCAGGAGTCGCCGAGACTGAGCGAGACCACCGGGGCCCCGGACCGCTCCTCGGCGTCCCGGTGCATGCCCATCCGGGAGTCGCCGGCGTAGAGGTTGACCAGCGCGATGTCGTACTCCTCCCCGGGCGGCAGCGGTGTGCCGTACGCGGCGAGGACGGCCTCCCGGCCCAGTGCGGCCAGCCATGCGGGCATCGGTTTGACGGGGGCCCCGTCGCCGTCGACCGCCGTCCGCGCGTATCCGTACGGGTACCAGTGCAGCCCCAGGCACACCTGCCGGGCGGTCATCGTCCCGCCGCCGGGGGTGCGCACGGTGCGCAGTCCGGCGGGCGGGCGCGCCCACTCCCGGCAGGCGGCGAGCAGCTCGCCCTGGCGCCCGGGGCCGATCCAGTCGGGCAGATGGACGGCACCGGGGGCGATCTCGGCCCGCTCGCGCGGGAACAGTTCACCGACCACCCCTCCATTGTCGGGGTGCGCTGGCACACTCGCGGCATGAAGATCACCGAATACGTGGAGACCCTCGCCCGGGAGGGCGAGCTGCTGGCCGACACCGCCGGACGGACCGGCACGGAGGCCCTGGTGCCGACCTGTCCGGGGTGGCGGGTCGGCGACCTGCTGCGGCACACCGGGGCGGTGCACCGCTGGGCGACGGGCTTCGTCGCGGACGGCCTGGTGGAGCCGGTGCCGTTCCCGGACGCGCCGGAGCTGTCGGGGACCGAGCTGCTGGCCTGGTTCCGGGAGGGGCACGCGGAGCTGGTGCGGGCGCTGGCCGCGGCCCCGGCGGAGCTGGTGTGCTGGACCTTCCTGCCGACCGCACCGCCGTCGGCGCTGGCGTTCTGGGCCCGGCGGCAGGCGCACGAGACGACCGTGCACCGCTTCGACGCCGAGTCCGCGCTGGGGCCGGGCTTCTCGTCGGTCACCCCGGAGTTCGCGGAGGACGGGGTGGACGAGCTGCTGACCGGCTTCCACGCCCGGCCGCGCAGCCGGGTGCGTACCGAGGAGCCGAAGGTGCTGCGCATCCGGGCGGCGGACACCGGTGCGGTGTGGACGGTGCACCTGTCGAAGGAGCCCGCGCGCACGGTGCGCGGCGACACCGGCGACCCGGTGGACTGCGAGCTGACCGGTGCGGCGTCCTGGCTGTACGCGGCCCTGTGGAACCGGCTCCCGCTGGCCGGCCCGGAGGTGAGCGGCGACGCCTCGCTGACGGCGCTCTGGCAGGAGACCGGCCGCGTCTGACGGCTGGAGCGGCCTCCCCCGGGAGGGGAGGCCGCGGCCGGCCTCGGAAGGGCGCGAACGCGCCGCGAAAATGTATGTGCGGATCGGGAACCCGGTTGACAGGGTGGTGGGCATGAACTCCCAGCTCAACGACGCGACCGATGATCCGCACACCCCGGGCGCGGCCGGATGGACCACCACGCCGATCGGGGCGGACCTGCTGCGCGGCGCCCTGGAGGTGGAACGCACCGCGCGCGGCGTGCTGCCGCACCGGCTGCCGGCACGGGCCCGCCGGCAGTTCCCCGACGCCTACCTCGCCACCGTCGAGACGCAGCCCTCCGGGGTCCGGCTGGCCTTCCGCACGCGGGCCACCGCCGTCGAACTCGACGCGCTCCGCACCAAGAACGGCTACCGGAACGTTCCGCCCCGCCCCGACGGCGTGTACGAACTGCTCGTGGACGGCCACCCGGCCGGCCGGGCCACCTCGAACGGCGGCAACGTCCTGATGGTCGACATGGCCACCGGCTCCGCGGAACTCGTGCCCGGTCCGGTCGGAACCGTCCGCTTCGACGGGCTGCCCGCGCGGCTCAAGGACGTCGAGATCTGGCTGCCGTACAACGAGGTCATCGAGCTGATCGCGCTGCGCGGCGATGCTCCCGTCGAGCCGCCGCGGGATCACGGCCGCCGGGTGTGGCTGCACCACGGCAGTTCCATCAGCCACGGCTCCAACGCGGCGGGCCCTACGACGATCTGGCCGGCGCTGGCCGCCTCGCTGGGCGGTGTGGAGCTGGTCAACCTGGGGCTGGGCGGCAACGCCCTCCTCGACCCGTTCACCGCGCGCGCCCTGCGGGACACCCCCGCCGACCTGATCAGCGTGAAGATCGGCATCAACATCGTCAACACCGATCTGATGCGGCTGCGTGCCTTCGGACCGGCGGTGCACGGCTTCCTCGACACCATCCGCGAGGGACACCCCGACACTCCGCTGCTGGTCGTCTCGCCCGTCCTGTGCCCGCTCCAGGAGGACACCCCGGGGCCGCTCGCCCCGGACCTGCGCGACGGGAAGCTGAACCTGCGGGCCCTGGGAGATCCGGCGGAGGTCGCCGCCGGACGGCTCACGCTCACCGTCGTCCGCCGCGAGCTCGCCCGCATCACCGCCGAGCGCGCCGCGGACGACCCGCACCTGCACTACATCGACGGCCGCTCCCTCTACGGGGAGGCCGACTTCGCCGAGTTCCCACTGCCGGACGGCCTGCACCCGGACCCGGCCGGCCACCGCCGGATCGGGGAGCGCTTCGCCGAGCTGGCCTTCGCGAAGGACGGGCCGTTCGGGGAGGGCCCGGCCGATTCCGGCCATGGAGCGTGAGGCCGCCGGGGGCGGGGACGGCTGGACCGACGCGGCGAAGGAGCTGACGGCAGGGGTGGGGGACGTGGGGGACGTGACGGTCGAGGAGGCCGAGCGACTCGCGCGCGTCTTTCTGCGCGGTCGGATCCGGGGATGGACGGACGACGGCTGGACGCTGAAATGGAACGAGTGGGCGTCCCGTGAGGACGGGTACGTGTTCGAGATCGCCCCGGTCGGCGGGGTGTCGGTCGGGGCACCGGTGTTCATCGACCGGGCGGACGGCGCGTGCCGGCTGATGCCGGCCGCGGAGTACTCCCCGCGCAAGCGCCCGCCCTTCACCGGCCCCTGTCCCGGGTGCACTCCCAGACCTGCCTGACGTCGGTTGCGCGGCGGCCCGCGGTGGGTCGGGGGACGGCGGACCGGCCGGCCGCAGGACGCGGCGGACCCGCCCCGGCCCCCTCGCTCCCCCGGCTCCGCGTACCCACCGGATGATCATCCGTCCGGCGTGCCGCGGGGTCAGCCGACCGGGCCGGGGGCGTGCCGGGCCTGTTCCTCCGCCCCTCCCCCGAACCGGCTCCGCAGGCGGACCTTGTCCGGTTTGCCCGCCTCGGTGAGCGGCAGCCGGTCCATGACGTGGATCGCGGCCGGTTCGTACGCCGTGCCCAGGCGGGCGGTCACGAAGTCCGCGAGCAGCCGGGCGGCGTCCGGGGCCCGGCCCGGGGTGGGGACGACCGCGACGTGGAGTTCCTCGTTCCCGTCCGCCGCGCGGATCCCGAAGGCCGCGCAGCGGGCGACGGCCGGGTGCGCGTGCAGGACCTCCTCCACCTCCGCCGGATGGAGATGGGCGCCCACGACGATGACCGTCTCCTTCAGCCGGTCGACGAGGTGGAGGTAGCCCTGGCCGTCGAGGAGTCCCAGGTCCCCGGTGGCCGCCCAGCCGTCGCGGACCACCTCCGCGGCCGGTTCGGGGCGCCCCCAGTAGCCGGACATCGCCGTGGGCGTGCGGACGTGGACCTCCCCCGTACCCCCGGGAGGGAGCACGGCGCCGGACGGGTCCCGGATCTCGATGTCGACGCCGGGCAGCGGCCGGCCGGCGGTGACGCGGCCGCCGGGGCCGGTGACGACGTGCTCGTGCGGGAGTACCTCCGCGATCGGGCCCGTCTCGGTCTGCCCGTACGAGCCGTGCAGGACGGGGCCGAAGACCTCCGCGGCCCGGCGCAGCCGCGCGGCGGACGCGGGCGTGCCCCCGTAGAAGAGGCGGCGCAGGGCGCGGACGTCGGTGGTGGCGAGGTCCGGGTGGTCCAGCAGCTCGTGGAGGAGCGGCGGCAGGAGCCAGAGGTCGGTCACCCGGTGCCGCTCGACGGCCGCCAGGACCGCGGCCGGCTCGAAGCCCTCCTGCAGGACGACGGAGCCACCGGCGAGCAGGGTGGCGTCGGAGACGATGCCGGCCAGGTGCGCGAGGGTGGTGCAGGCGAGGAACCGGGCCGGGGCGCCGGAGGGGATGTGGGCGGCGTGCGCGGCCAGGATCCTCCGGTAGGGGCCGTGTGCCAGCCGGACCAGCTTGGGCGGACCGGTGGTTCCGCCGGTGAAGCGCAGGCACCAGTCGTCCTCGGGGCGGACCGCGGCCGGGGTCAGTACGGTGTGCCGGTCCGGGAGCCGGCCGGGCCGGTCGTCGGTGAACAGGCCGGGTTCCAGGGTCAGCCGGAGGGGCTCGGGGGTCCCGGTCGGCAATTCCCGCGTGGCGGGGTCCACCAGGAGCAGGACCGCGGCGGTGGCCTCCAGGATCCGGGCCCGCGCCGCGGCCGGCGCGGTGGGGCTCAGGTGCACCACCCTGGCACCGAGCAGGTTGGCCCCGTAGCGGGCGATGAGGGTCTCGGGGTGGTTCCCGGTGAGCAGGGCGACCGTGCTCGCGCGGGTGACGCCGTGGGCCGCCAGCAGCCGTGCGGCCCGGTGGATGCCGGTGCGGAGGGAGCGGGCGTCGACGGTCCGGTCGGCGGTGGTGAGCACGGTCCGCGCGGGCGGGAGCTCCGGGCGGGCGAGGACGGCGAGGAGGGCGTCCACGTAGCTCTCGCTGTGCGGTCGCGGGGATCCGGACATGACGGTGCTGCCCCTTTCTTCTGGGGTCCTGTGGGAGGGGCGGGGTCGTCCTCGGAGGTTAGGAGGCGCTCGCTCATGTCGTCCAAGACCGGTTCCGCCATGAGAACGTGCTCGCAGGGTTATGAAAGGGGCGGTCGGTGGACCTGCTGTCGTTGCGGTGCTTCCAGGTCGTCGCGCGGTACGAGCACATCAGCCGGGCGGCGGACGAACTGCGCACCGCCCAGCCGTCGGTGAGCCGGACGATCGCGCGGCTGGAGGCCGAACTGGGGGTGCCGCTCTTCGACCGGCGGGGCCGCCGGATCCAACTCAACCGGCACGGAGCGGCCTTCCTGCTGCGGGTGGACCGGGCGCTCGCCGAACTGGAGGACGGGCGGCGCGAGTTGGCGGACGCCGCGCGAGGGGGCGGGGGCGGCAGCGTGACGGTGGCGAGCGAGACCCTGCTGACCCTCACCGGGCTGCTGGCCCGTTTCCGGGCGGCCCGTCCCGGGGTCGACGTCCGGCTGCGGCAGGCGTCCGCGGAGACGATGGCGCGCCTGCTGCGGACCCGGGAGGCGGACTTCTGCTTCGCCTCGCAGCCGCTCGCCGCGTCCGCTCTGGAGTCGGTGGTGCTGCTCACCGAGGAGGTGCTGCTCGCGGTGCCCCGCGGGCACCGGCTGGCCGGGCGGGAGCGGGTGGCGGTGACGGAGCTGGCCGGGGAGCCGTTCGTCACCCCGGGGCGGGGGCACTGGCAACGGGTACTGGCCGACGGGCTGTTCGAGCGCGCCGGGGTGCGGCCGACGGTCGTGTGCGAGGGGGACGAGCCGGGAGCGGTTCTGGACCTGGTCGCCGCCGGGCTCGGAGTGGCGCTGGTGCCGGCCCTCGCCCGGGAGTCCGGCACCCGGGACATCGTGGCCTGGGCCCGGCTGGCCTCGCCCGAGGCCCGCCGGGAACTGCGCCTCGTCCGGGCCGGGGGCGCCTACGCGTCCCCGGGCGCCCGGAGCTTCGCGGACTTCGCGGTGGGGTACTTCGGGGACGCCTCGGCGCGGGCCGGCGGGGCCGACGCGCCGTAGGACGTCGGGACGTCCGGACGTCGGGCGGGGTGGGGCGGGGGCGAACCAGGGCGGGGCCGTCGGGCCGGTTCAGCCGAGGGTGGCCGCGTAACCGGTCTGGAGGCCGTACGTCCACTCGGGAGCGGCGTTCCAGGGGTTGGGCATGACCGCGCTGGTGGCATAGGCGTAGCCGGCGCCGCGTTCGAAGGCGGTGCGCAGGGTGGTGCGCATGGCCGCGGCGTCGGGGACGTCGTGGACGAGGTGCCAGAACGCGGTCCCGCTCGGGTCGAGTTCGGTGCCCGCGCGGTATCCGCCGAGCGGGTCGAACACGTTGCCGCCCCGCCAGCCGCCCGAGGTGTACGCCGCGTACGTGTCCTCGAAGGTGACGAAGACGTCGGCGGTGCGGTGGCCGGGTTCGAGGTAGCAGTCGGCGATGGCCGTGCCGGGGTTGTCGACGACCAGTTCGGCGGCGTCCGGGTCGGCGGCGTGCATCGTGTCCTGGACGTAGCGGCGCAGGGCGGCGTAGCGGTCGCGAGTGGCGTTGCCGGGGCCGCAGTCGCGGCTGACGACGTCGAAGAAGATGCCGTCCACGTGGAGGCGCCCGTCCCCGTTGCCGGAGGGCTTGAGGTAGTTGTCGACGGACGCCTTGACGGCGGCGGGGTCCCGGCTGCCGTGGTCGGTGTGGACGTAGCCGAGGACCTTGGTCTTCTCGCCCGTGGCCGTGGTCCCGGCGCGCAGGGCGTCCGCGCGGGCCTGCCACGGGGCGTCGAAGGGGGCGTCCCCGTTGCCCGGGTTGAGGACGACCACGGAGGGGGCCGGGCCGGTGGCGGCGAGGTCGGCCAGTACCGGGTCGTCCGCCCAGACGTAGGCGGGCACGGCGATCTCCAGACCGCGGACGCCGGGACGGCGGGGTACCGGCGTGACCGCGGGGGCGGGTACGGAGGCGGGCGAGGGGGCGGAAGCCATGTCCGGTTCCGCCCCGCCGGGTCTGGAGGGCGCGGGGTGCGGTGACGGGCCCCGGTCGGCGCGGGCCGCCCGGTCGGCACGGTCGGCACGGGCCGCCTCGGCCGGGACGGGCGCAGCGGACGGGGCGGGTGCCGGGGCGGTGAGCAGCCAGGTCACCAGAACGGCGTACAGGGCCTTCACGGCGCGGGCGCGGGCCATGGGCTGTTCCTCCGGCGGGCAGGGGGGCGACCCGAGGAACAGTAGACGCGCGGCAAGTCGGTGAAGGGCGAACCACCCACATTGACGGGAGGAACAGAAAAGCGATCTGTCACCTCATCATCCGAACCCGCGCCGGCGGGCGGGAGGCGCCCCGTCGACGCGCGCCCCGCCGGCGCGCGCCCCGTCAGGCGACGGGCAGTCCCACCTCGTGCGCCAGCCGGTCGACGGCGTGCGCGAAGAACACGTCCCGTTCCTCGACGACCCGGTTGAACTGGCCGAACAGCTCGAAGGAGATCAGACCGACGAGCTGCGCCCAGGCCGCGACCAGGGCGGCGGTCACCTCGGGGGGCAGCCCCTCGGCGAAATCGGCGGTCATCCGGTCCGCTTCGGAGCGCAGGGCGGGGGGCAGCGGCGGCAGGGACAGGCCGCGGCCCTCGCAGGCGGAGCGGAGGATGCCGATGAGGACGTTGGCGACCCGGGAGGCGGGGCCGATGGTGTCCGCGGGGGCGCTGTAGCCGGGGACCGGGGAACCGTAGATCAACGCGTATTCGTGCGGGTGCGCGAGCGCCCAGGCGCGCACCGCTTCACAGACGGCGATCCAGCGGGCGCGGGGCGGGGCACCCGCGGCGAGGGAAGCCGCGCCGGCCGTTTCGGCCGCGACGCCGACGCTGTCGTAGGCGTCGATGATCAGGGCGGTCAGCAGTTCGTCGCGGCTCGGGAAGTAGCGGTAGAGGGCGGAGGATACCATGCCCAGCTCGCGGGCGACGGCGCGCAGCGAGAGCTTGGCGGCGCCCTCGGCGGCGAGTCTGCGGCGCGCCTCGTCCTTGATGGCGGCGGTGACCTCAAGGCGGGCCCGTTCCCTGGCTCCTCGCACAGTGCTCATGCAGGTCAGTGTGCCATGCATATGGAGCAGTGCACAAAAACGTGAGCGGCGCTCACTTGCGAGAGCACTGCTCTTGTTTTGGTGCGGCGATCCGTGCACACTGGTCTCAAGCGAGAGCACCGCTCTCCCAATCCGCTCCGGAGGTTCCCGTGAACGCGTCCGCCCCCTACTACGTCCAGGCCAGCCCGCTCGGCATCCGCTTCAACGCCCTCTTCGGCCGGCTCGCCCGGCTCGGCATCAGCCTGGCCGGAACGGCCGAGCTCTCGGTGCGCGGCCGCAAGTCCGGCGAGATGCAGCGGATCCCGGTCAACCCGCACACCCACGACGGCGCCCAGTACCTGGTCTCGGCCCGGGGCCACTCCCAGTGGGTCCGCAACATGCGGGTGGCGGGCGGCGGCGAGCTGCGCGTGGGCCGCAAGATCCGGACCTTCACCGTCACGGAGCTCACGGACCCGGCGCAGAAGGCCGTCGTACTGCGCGCCTACCTGGAGAAGTGGGGCTGGGAGGTCAACCGGTTCTTCCAGGGCGTCACCGCGAAGTCCTCCGACGCCGAGCTCCAGGCGGCTGCCGGGGACCACCCGGTCTTCCGCATCACGGTGTCGAACTGACCCCCGGGAACGGCCGACCCGCCGCTCCCCCACCCGAACGGCGGGCATACGACGGCCCCCGGTCCCCCTGCCCGGCCGACGCCCCCGGCATCCCGCCCGCCGGACACGCGGCCCACACCGGCGGCACCCGGCCGGCCCACCGGCCGTCCGCCTCGCGGCGCCGACACCCGGCCGGCCACCGGAACCTGACGCCCACCCACCAAACGGACTCACGCAGCAGCGCACGCCACCGCCGAGCAGACCGCCCCGCGCTCCCCGGATCCCGCCCCACCACGCGCTCACGCACCCGGGGCCGCCCGGCACGCCACCCGTACGCCACCCCGAGCGCGGCGGGGCCGCCCCGAGGCCCACACGGCCGGCCGCCCGCCCCCGGACGGACGCGCGACGACCAGGCCGGAGACCTCCCGCCCGGCACCACCGCCCCAGCGCCCCACCCCGCGGGGCCGACCGGCCGCGCGCCGCGCCGAGAACGGCGGGGGCAGGGGCGGCCCGGGCCCCCGTTCGGCCGTGGTGCGGGTGCCGGTGCGGTGCTCTAGCGTCGAAAGGGCGGGGGTGACCGATGCGTCGAGCCGGTCGCCCCCCGAGCGCCCGCTCCGCGCCGCCCCCGCCCGCGGTCCGGCGCACCCTCGGATCGCGTGACCGACCGAGAGAGCAGGTGCATCCGCATGCGTCGTTCGGCTCGTATCCCCAGCATCCTCGCCGGCCTGGTCCTCGCCGCCGGCGGCGCCTTCTTCGCGGCCCCGGCCGCCTCCGCCAGCGTCCAGGACTGTCAGCAGTACCTCGTATCGCACGGCAAGTCGGCGACGGCCGACACCTCCCAGGCCTGCTACCAGGGATCCATCGGCAACCAGACCAGCTGCGTCGCGAGCCTCCAGCAGGCCGGCATCTCCACGAACGACTCGAACGGAGCCTGCCGCGCGGCCCACTAGGCGTGTTGTCGGGACGGGTCGGGGACGCCCCCCTTCCCCGCGGACGAGGACGGCGGCGACCACGGCGACCACGGCGACCACAACTACGACTACGGCCATCCACCGGGCGACCATCGGCCAGGCGGCCCTCCGCCTCGCGGCCCGCACGTCCGGGCCGCGAGGTGATCCCCGGGAGACGGCCGGTCGGCCCGCAGGGACGGAGGGAGCCGTGTCTGTCAGCCGCGGCCGGTGCGGGCCTGGCGGGCGTCCAGCAGGTGCAGCGCCTTTCGCGCGAGCGGGTACGTACGCACCAGGTCGCCCAGCGTCGTCGACCCCCGCGTGATGCGGGCGAAGGCCAGCCACGCGGGCCGCAGACCCGTGAGCGCCGCGTGGAACATCCCGGGGCGGGACTCGAACAGGCTCAGCATCCGCTTGCCGACGCCCATCTCCACGCCCAGCCCGGCCTTGACCGCGAAGGCGTAGTTGAGCGCCTGGCGGCGCGCGTCCACCGCGTCCTGTGCCTCCGAGATCTTGACGGCCCACTCCCCCGCGAGCCGCCCCGAGCGCAGCGCGAAGGAGATGCCCTCACGGGTCCACGGTTCCAGGAGTCCGGCCGCGTCCCCCGCCACCAGCACCCGGCCGCGCGAGAGCGGCGAACCGGGCTTGCGGCAGCGGGTCAGGTGCCCGGAGGAGACGGCCGGTTCGAAGCCGGCCAGCCCCAGCCGGGCGATGAAGTCGTCCAGGTACCGCTTGGTCGCGGCGCCCTCGCCCTTCGCCGAGATGACCCCGACGGTGAGGGTGTCGCCCTTGGGGAAGACCCATCCGTAACTGCCGGGCAGCGGACCCCAGTCGATGAGGACGCGGCCCTTCCAGTCGTCGGCCACAGTCTGCGGGACGGGGATCTCCGCCTCCAGGCCGAGGTCGACCTGGTCCATCTCGACCCCCACGTGGGCGCCGATCCGGCTGGCGCTGCCGTCCGCGCCGACCACGGCACGGGCGAGCACCGTCTCGCCGTCGGCCAGGACCACAGCGACCGTGCGCCGGTCGGGCACCGCCGCGCCGTGCTGCTCGACGCGGGACACGGCCGTACCCGTACGGAGCGTCGCGCCGGCCTTCTCGGCCTCCGCGACCAGCGCCGCGTCGAACTCCGGCCGGTTGATGAGCCCGAAGAGCATGCCCTTCGAGCGCCGGGTGCGGGCCAGCTTCCCGTCGTAGGAGAAGGTGACCGCGTGGATGCGGTCCTTGAAGGGCAGGACGAAGCCCGGCGGGAGGGCGTCGCGCGAGGGGCCGATGATGCCGCCGCCGCAGGTCTTGTACCGGGGCAGTTCGGCCTTCTCCAGCAGCAGGACGCGGCGCCCCGCGGTGGCCGCCGCGTAGGCCGCCGAGGCGCCGGCCGGTCCCGCGCCGACCACGACGACGTCCCACACCTCGCCGGTGCCCTCGGGTGCCGCCCCGGAAGCGGCTGTCTCGGGAAGCCCGTCGGGGGCCGGCACGGGAGCCGGCACGTGGACCGGTACGGGGACCTCCCCGGCGGCCCCGCCGGCAACCGCGTCCTCGTCCGCCGCCGCTGCCGCGACCGTCTCCGACGTCACCCCCACCGTCACCTCGGCCGCACCCGCGGCCGTCCCGTCCCCCTGACCCTTCCGGGCCCCCGTGTCCGCCCCTGTGTCCGCCCCTGTCGCCGCCCCGGCGTCCGTCCCTGCGTCCGCCCCCCGAGCGACCTGCCCTGCGCCTGCGCCGTGTACGTCGTCGTCGCTGCTCACGATGTGCTGCTGCTCCTGATCACGCGGTTGCTCCGATGCCGTGGAAATCCTACGGCGAGAGTGCCTCCCGCCCCTCTGTGCGAGGATCGGCACTGTCTTTCGCCTTACTTTCGCCGCACCCCGGCACCTACACCAACGTCGCACCCACGAGGAGCGTGCCCATGTCCCAGAATCCGATCGCCGAGACCATCGCCTCGCTGATGCCCCGCGCCAAGGCGGAGCTCGCCGAGCTGGTGGCCTTCCAGTCGGTCGCGGACTGGGCCCAGTTCCCCAAGAGCGAGAGCGAGGGCGCCGCGAACTGGGTGGCCGACGCCCTGCGCGCCGAGGGCTTCCAGGACGTGGCCCTGCTCGACACCCCCGACGGCACCCAGTCGGTGTACGGCTACCTGCCCGGCCCCGAGGGCGCCCCGACCGTCCTGCTGTACGCCCACTACGACGTGCAGCCCCCGCTGGACGACGACGCCTGGGTCTCCCCCGCGTTCGAACTGACCGAGCGCGACGGCCGCTGGTACGGACGCGGCGCGGCGGACTGCAAGGGCGGCTTCATCATGCACCTGCTGGCGCTGCGTGCGCTGAAGGCGAACGGCGGCGTGCCGGTCGGCGTGAAGGTGATCGTCGAGGGCTCGGAGGAGCAGGGCACCGGCGGCCTCCAGCAGTACGCCGAGGCGCACCCGGAGCTGCTGGCCGCCGACACCATCGTCATCGGCGACGCGGGCAACTTCCGCCTGGGCCTGCCCACGGTGACGGCCACCCTGCGCGGCATGACGCTGGTCAAGGTGAAGATCGACACGCTGGGCGGCAACCTGCACTCGGGCATGTTCGGCGGCGTCGCCCCCGACGCACTGGCCGCGCTGATCCGCCTGCTGGACTCGCTGCGCTCGGCGGACGGTTCGACGACCGTCGACGGACTGGCCTCGGACGCGGTGTGGGAGGGCCTCCAGTACCCGGAGGCGGACTTCCGGGCCGACGCGAAGGTGCTGGACGGGGTCGGCCTGATCGGCGAGGGCACGATCGCGGACCGGCTGTGGGCCCGTCCGGCCGTCACCGTGCTCGGCATCGACTGCCCGTCGGTGGTCGGTGCCACCCCCTCGGTGCACGCGAGCGCCGGTGCGCTGATCAGCCTGCGCGTGCCGCCGGGCGTGGACACCGCCGAGGCCATCAAGCTGCTGGAGGCGCACCTGATCGCGCACACCCCGTGGCAGGCGAAGCTGGAGCTCGAAGTCGTGGGTCAGGGGCAGCCGTTCCGGGCGGACACCTCCAGCCCGGCGTACGCATCGATGGCCGCGGCCATGCAGGTCGCGTACCCCGGCCAGGAGATGCAGGTCAGCGGCATGGGCGGGTCGATCCCGCTCTGCAACACGCTGACGTCGCTGTACCCGGAGGCGGAGATGCTGCTGATCGGCCTGAGCGAGCCGGAGGCCCAGATCCACGCCGTGAACGAGAGCGTCTCCCCGGAGGAGCTGGAGCGCCTGTCGGTGGCCGAGGCCCTCTTCCTCGTCAACTACGCGGAGTCCAAGCGCGTCTGATTCCCGCGGGCACCGGCCCGGCCCGTGGACACACGGGCCGGGCGGCCCTCCCGGACGCCCGGACGCCTCGATGCCCGGACGCCTGCAGCCCCGGGTTCCCGTGGACCCTGCGCTCTGCGCGTACTCCGCTCCCGGCGAAGTCCCGTGCGGGGGCCGGGGCCGGGTGTGTACGTTCGCGGCATGGAACTCGTCGAAGTCATCCCGAACCGGCTCCACATGCTGCGCTTCCCCATCGGGCAGGCCTACCTCTGGCAGGACGAGGGTGCCCTGACGCTGATCGACGCCGGGCACGCCGGGCACGCCGACGCCATCGAGGGGGCGATACGGTCCCTCGGTCTCGCGCCCGAACGCCTGGGGCTGATCGTCCTCACGCACTGCCACCGCGACCACGTCGGCGCGGCCGGTGAACTCGCCGCCCGCTGGGGCGCCGAGGTGGCGGCGCACCGGTTGGACGCCCCGGTCATCCGCGGTGACCGGCCGGTTCCCGAGCCGGTCGTGCTGGACTGGGAGGTCCCGATCCACGTGAACGGCCTCACGGTCCCCGAGGCCCCGCCGACCCCGGTCGACCGGGAACTCCGGGACGGGGAGGTGCTGCCGTTCGGCGACGGGGCGGTCGTGGTCCACGCCCCCGGCCACACCCCGGGCAGCATCGGCGTCCATCTGCCGCGCCACGGAGTGCTGTTCACCGGCGACAGCATCGCGGGGGTGGGACAGGTGATGCTGGGCGTGATCAACGTGGACCCCGATGAGGCGCTCGCCTCCTTCCGGCGCCTCGCCGCCCTGGACCCGGCGGTGGCCTGCTTCGGCCACGGCGACCCCTGGGTGACGGACACGGCGCCCACCCTCCGGGCGGCGGCGCAGGCCCCTGCGCACGCGGACTGAGCGGGCGCCCCGGGGGGCGGACCGAGCGGGCCGGACAGGCCGGACACTGCCGGCGCGGCGTCAGTCCTGGGCCTGGTCTTGGGCCTGGTCTTGGGCCTGGTCCTGGGGTTTGGCCCGTACGTGCATGCGCTCGCCCTGCCTCCCGAAGAGGCTCAGGATCTCGACGGGCCGCCCGTCCGCGCTGCTGAACCAGTGGGGCAGGCGGGTGTCGAACTCGGCGGCCTCGCCGGGCCCGAGGACGAGGTCGTGGTCGGCGAGGACGAGCCGCAGCCGGCCGTTGAGCACGTAGAGCCACTCGTAGCCCTCGTGCGTGCGGTGGTCGGGTTCGGGGCCCCGGTCCGTGATGATCATTTTGTAGGCCTGGAGGGGGCCCGGACTCCGGGTCAAGGGGACGAACGTACCGCCGTTGGGCAGCGGGTGGGGCTTCAGCCGGACCCGGGGGTCCCCCACCTCGGGCGCCCCGACGAGGTCGTCGAGGGGGACCCGGTACGCGCCGGCGAGCGGGAGCAGCAGCTCCAGGCTCGGACGGCGCTGCCCGGCCTCCAGGCGGGACAGGGTGCTCTTGGAGATGCCGGTCGCCTCGGAGAGCGCCGCCAGGGTGAGGCCGCGCTGGGCGCGCAGCCGCTTGAGCCGGGGAGCCACCTCGTCGAGGACCGTCTGGTACGGGGCCGGTGTGTCCATGCGGGCATTCCACCCCGGTTTCCCGGAATCGGCAACAGGAGTTGCCGGATCCGTTCCGCCGGACGCACCCTCCTCGGCATGAACGCACCGAAGGATCCCGGACAGCACCACGACCACCCCGGCCACGCCCCGGGCCACGCCCCGGGCCACGCCCACCGGCACGGCGGCTCCCACACCCAGGGCCACACCCACGGCCACACCCACAACACCGTCGCCGACGACCTCGACTGGGAGCTCCTGGCCACCCACCTGGAGACCGGTGGCGAGCTGCACCTCCCGGCCCACCGCAGCACCGCGGCCCGCCTGCGCGAACTCGTCGGTCCCGACCGTCAGGTCCGGCGCGTCCTCGACATCGGCAGCGGGCCCGGCGTCATGACCTGCGTGTTCGCCGAGGCCTTCCCGGACGCCGAGGTCGTGGCCGTCGACGGCACGCCCGCGCTGCTCGACCGCGCCCTGGCGCGCGCCGAGCGCCTCGGCCTCGCCGGCCGGGTGAGCGTCCGCCACGCCCGGCTGCCCGAGGGCCTGGCCGACGACGCCCTCGGCACGGCGGACCTGGTCTGGAGCAGCAAGGCCGTGCACCACCTCGGCGACCAACAGGGCGCCCTGGACGCCCTGGTCCGCGTGCTGCGCCCCGGCGGGATGCTCGCCGTGGCCGAGGGCGGCCTGCCGATGCGCTTCCTCCCCCGCGACCTCGGCTTCGGCAGGCCGGGGCTGCAGACCCGGCTCGACGCCCTGCAGGAGGACCGGTACCAGGCCATGCGGGCCGGTCTGCCCGGCAGCGTCCCCGTGGTCGAGGACTGGCCGGCGATGCTCCGCCGCGCCGGGCTGACCGGCACGAGGGCCTTCACCACCCTGCTCGACCTGCCCGCCCCCCTGGGCGAGCCGGGCCGGGACTTCCTGCACTCCCAGCTGACGCGGCTGCGGGACGCGTCGGACGGTTCCCTGGACGCTCCGGACATGGAGACCCTCGACCGCCTGCTCGACCCGGCCGCGCCGGAGGGCCTCCGGCGGCGCCCCGACGTCTTCCTGTTGTCGGCCGCCACGGTCTTCGCCGGAACGCGTCCGGCCCGATGAAGCCGGAGCCGCCACGGCACGCGGCGCTGTGGGCACTCGCGGGCCTCGGCCTGTCCATGCTGCTGTCCTCGCTCGGCGCCGGCATCGCCAACGTCGCCCTACCGGCCCTCGCGCAGGCGTTCGACGCCTCCTTCCAGGCAGTGCAGTGGATCGTCCTCGCATACCTGCTCGCCGTCACCACCCTGATCGTCAGCGTCGGACGGCTCGGTGACCTCATCGGGCGGCGGCGGCTGTTGCTGGCGGGCATCCTGCTGTTCACCGGGGCCTCGGTCCTGTGCGGGGTCGCGCCCGGCCTGTGGCTGCTGATCGCCGCCCGGGCGGCGCAGGGCCTGGGAGCGGCCGTCATGATGGCCCTGACCATGGCCTTCGTCGGCGAGACGGTCCCCGAGGAGGCCACCGGCCGGGCCATGGGGCTGCTCGGCACCACCTCGGCGATCGGCACCGCCCTGGGCCCGTCGCTGGGCGGAGTGCTGCTCGCCGGACCCGGCTGGCGGGCGGTCTTCCTCGTCAACGTGCCGCTCGGCGTCCTCACGTTCCTCCTGGCGCGGCGGCACCTGCCCGCCGACCGTCGCGAGTCCCGGGCGGGGCGGGCCCGCTTCGACCGGCTGGGCACCCTGCTGCTGGCGGCGACCCTGGGCGCGTACGCGCTCGCCCTGACCCGGGGCGGCGGCTCCTTCGGCCCGCTCACGCTCCTCCTGCTGGCGGGCGCCGGCTGCGGGGCCGTGGTCTTCGTACGCGTCGAGGCGCGGGCGGCCTCGCCGCTGATCCGGCCGGCGGCGTTCCGCGATCCGGTGCTGAGCACGAGCCTCGCCATGAGCGCGCTCGTCTCCACGGTGATGATGTCGACGCTGGTGGTCGGCCCGTTCTACCTCTCGCGCACGCTCGGGCTCGGCACGGCGCTCGTCGGACTCGTCCTGTCGGCGGGGCCGTTGGTCGCCGCGACGGCCGGTGTGCCGGCCGGCCGCCTCGTGGACCGGTTCGGCGCGCGGCGGACGACGTTCGCCGGGCTCATCACCATGGCGGCCGGCGCCGGCCTCCTGTCGTTGCTGCCCGCCCGGTTGGGCATACCCGGCTACGTGGGCCCGCTCGCGGTCGTCACCCTCGGCTACGCGGTGTTCCAGACGGCCAACAACACCGCCGTCATGGCGGAGGTCCACCCGGACCGGCGGGGCGTCGTCTCCGGCCTGCTCAACCTGTCGCGCAACCTCGGGCTCGTCACCGGAGCCTCGGTCATGGGCGCCGTGTTCGCCCTCGCCTCGTCGGCGGCGGACGTCTCGACGGCGGGCCCGGAAGCCGTCGCCACCGGAACGCGGACCACCTTCGCGGTCGCCACCGCCCTGATCACGACCGCCCTCGCCCTCGCCGCGTACGGCCGCTCCCTCGCCGGCCGACGGGCCGCGGGCGTGCCGGACGGAGCGGGCCTGACCGGGTGAACGGGACCGAACCGCGGCCGCGCACGGACCTCCATCCGCGCCGGCGCCGGTCGCCGGGGCCGGTCGCCGGGGCCGCGGTTCACGCCCCGCCGACCGGGGCGGGCGGCCCGGTGTCACGGTGTCGGGCGGCCCGCTTCCAGGTACAGCGGGTGGCCCCGCTCGCGGGCGCGCAGGGCCCAGCGCAGCCGCTCGTAGCGCTGCGGAGGCAACAGCCCGGCGGCCTCGGTCTCGGTGACGAACCGCCAGGCGCGCAGCTCCGGTCCCGGCAGCCGCAGGCGCGCCGTGTCCGCCTCCGTCAGCCGGCCGCCGTCGAACAGCAGCCGCAGGCCACCGTAGGCGGGTGAGCGGGGCGGCTCCCAGTCGACCACGAGCAGCCCCGGGACCCGGTCCAGCGTCAGGCCCAGCTCCTCCTCGACCTCCCGTACGCCCCCGCACGCCGGCGCCTCTCCCGCCTCGACCACGCCGCCGGGGAACTCCCAGCCCGGCTTGTACGTCGGATCCACCAGGAGCACCCGGTCCTGGTCGTCGAAGAGCAGCACCCCCGCGGCCACCGTCTCCCGCGTCGGCTCCGGGGTCTGCACGATGTCGCAGATCCCCGCCGCGTCGCTGCGGACGGCCTCGGCGATCCGCTCGGCGGTCTCCCGTACCGTCAGCGGGCCGTTGTCGATGACGTGCGCGTCGGCGGTGAGCCAGCCCAGCGCCTGCCTGTACACCGGGATGTGGTCGTACGCCCAGGTCTTGTCCCGGGGGTCCGCCGGTTCGGGCTCCGCCTCCTGACGCCGCGCGATGCGCTCCCGCAGGATCGTTTCCGCCGGGGCCAGGAGCACGTGTCGCACCGGTATCCGGCGCGCGGCCAGGCCACCGAAGATCTCGTCGCGGTACTCCTGGCGCAGCAGTGTCATCGGCACCACCAGCACCCCGCCCAGCTCCGCGAGCATCGCCGCGGCCGCGTCCACGACGAGCCGCCGCCAGCTCGGCAGGTCCTGGTAGTCGCAGACCTCGGCCAGGCGTTTGTGCGGCAGGAGCCGACGCAGCGCGTCGCCCACGACCTCCGGGTCGTACAGGGTGCCGTCGGGCAGGAGCCCGGCCAGTTCGCGCGCCGTGCTGGTCTTCCCGGCACCGAACGTGCCGTTGATCCAGACAATCACGTCTACCCCTCTCCCCATGGCTCGCCTCCGAAGCCCCCTGAGGCTTGCCCGCACCACCCTGCCACGGAAACCCGCTCACCGGCCGAGTGCTTATCCTCAGGGTCAGCGGCGGGATCGAAGCCCCGCCGCCGTCACTTCCGGAGGTTCCCCGCCGTGCCGCAGACCCGCCAGCCGTCCGAGCCCCGCTACGGCAACCGGCCGACCATGAAGGACGTGGCGGCCCGGGCGGGCGTGGGCCTGAAGACGGTCTCACGGGTCGTCAACGGCGAGCCGGGGGTCACCCCCGACACGGAGCAGCGGGTCCGGGAGGCCATCGAGGCCCTCGGCTTCCGCCGCAACGACAGCGCGCGCGTGCTGCGCAAGGGCCGCACCGCGACCGTGGGCCTGGTCCTGGAGGACCTCGCCGACCCCTTCTACGGTCCCCTCAACCGTGCCGTGGAGGAGGTGGCCCGGACGCACGGCGCCCTGCTCATCAACGGCTCCAGCGCCGAGGACCCGGACCGCGAGAAGGAGTTGGCGCTCGCGCTGTGCGCCCGCCGCGTGGACGGGCTGATCGTGATCCCGGCCGGGGAGGACCACCGCTACCTGGAGCCCGAGATCCGCGCGGGCGTGGCCACGGTGTTCGTGGACCGTCCGGCCGGCCGGATCGAGGCGGACGTCGTCCTCTCCGACAACTTCGGCGGCGCCCTGGGCGGGGTGGCCCACCTGATCGCCGGCGGGCACCGGCGGATCGGGTTCATCGGCGACAACCCCCGCATCCACACCGCCACGGAACGTCTGCGCGGCTACCGCGAGGCCATGGGCCGGGCGGGCCTGCCGGTGGCCGAGGCGTGGGTGTCGCTCGGCGCGACGGCCCCCGGCCGGGTGACGGCGGCGACGCGGTCGATGCTGGAGGGACCCGATGCGGTGACGGCGGTCTTCGCGGGCAACAACCGGGTGACCGTGACGGTGGTCCGCGTCCTGGCCGAGCGCCCGCGCCCGGTGGCGCTGGTCGGCTTCGACGACTTCGAGCTGGCCGACCTGCTGCGCCCGGGGGTCACGGTGGTGGCCCAGGACGCGGCGGCCCTGGGCCGGGTGGCCACCGACCGGCTCTTCCAGCGGCTGGCCGGCGCCACCCTGCCCCCGTCCCGCTTCGAACTCCCCACCCGCCTGATCCCCCGCGGCTCGGGCGAACTCCCGCCGGTCTACTGAGCCCCGAGCAGCGGCGCCAGGGCGTGGTCGATCCCCAGGAGGACCGCCTGGCCGGCCAGTGCGGGCGCCTCCTGGAGGCTCCAGGTCCGGCAACGTCGTCAGACGCCGGGCGAGTGCGGCACCGGGCGCGTCCGGCGGCTGCGGCCGTTCCCCCTCACCGGGCCGGTCGCGCAGGGAACGGGCGCAGGCGACCCGCTCCGCCTGCCGGAGGGGCGTCCCGCCGGCCCCGTCGAGGTCGGAACGCCGGCCGCGTTGACGAAGCGGTCGCACTTCTGCGCGATGTCCGCGAGCCTGCGGGGCTTGTCCCGCACGCTCGGCATCCCCGGCGGCGGGCGGTCAGGCGGTCGCCGTCAGGGTGGCCGAGCGGCGGGGGATGGCGAAGGCGTCGAGTTCGGCGCGGGTCAGGCCCGTCAGGGCGGTGACCTCGTCGGCGCCGACCGCGCCGCAGTCCAGGCCGCGGACCAGGTAGCCGGCCAGGGCCTTCGCGGTGGCGGGCTCGTCCATCACGTCGCCCTCGATCTTGGCCACGTACGCCTTGAGGCGCGCCGCCGCGGCTTCCAGGCCCTCGCGGTAGAACGTGAACACCGCGGCGTAGCGGGTCGGGAGGTGGCCGGGGTGCATGTCCCAGCCCTGGTAGTAGGCGCGGGCCAGGGCGCGGCGGGTGAGGCCGTAGTGGAGCTTCCAGGCCTCGTGGACCTTGTCGGTGGTGCCGATCGGCAGGACGTTCGTCGAGCCGTCGGACACGCGTACGCCGGTGCCGGCGGCCGCGACCTGCATGATCGCCTTGGCGTGGTCGGCCGCCGGGTGGTCGCTGGCCTGGTACGCGGCCGAGACACCGACGCAGGCGCTGTAGTCGAAGGTGCCGTAGTGCAGGCCGGTGGCGCGGCCCTTGGCGGCCTCGATCATCCGGGCGACGGTGGCGGTGCCGTCCGAGGCCAGGATGGACTGGCTGGTCTCGATCTGGATCTCGAAGCCGATCCGGCCGGGGCGCAGGCCGCGGCTGGTCTCGAAGGCCTCCAGCAGCTTGACGAAGGCGCTGACCTGCTCGGCGTAGGTGACCTTGGGGAGGGTCAGCACGAGGCCCTCGGGGAGGCCGCCGTGCTCCAGGAGGCCGGAGAGGAAGACGTCCGTGGTGCGGATGCCGCGGTCGCGGACGTTGGACTCCATGCACTTCATGCGGATGCCCATGTACGGGGCGTTGGTGCCGTTGGCGAAGGCCTCCGAGACGAGGCGGGCGGCGCGCGCCGCGGCCTGGTCCTCCTCCTCGTCGGAGCGGACGCCGAAGCCGTCCTCGAAGTCCACGCGGAGGTCCTCGATGGGCTCGGAGGCGAGCTTGGCGCGGACGCGGTCGTAGACGGGAACGGCCAGTTCGTCGGAGATGCCGAGCACCTTGGCGAAGGTGGCGGCGTCCGGGGCGTGCTCGTCGAGGGCCGCCAGGGCCTGGTCGCCCCAGGAGCGGATGGTGTCGGCGGCGAAGACGTCACCGGGCACGTAGACGGTGTGGATGGGCTGACGGGTGCCGGGGTCGCCCGGGTAGTGACGCGCGAGTTCCGCGTCCACCGGCGCCAGGGAGGCGCTGATGCCCTCGCTGACCGCGCCTGCGAGGCTCGTCGCCACCTTCTCCTGCTGACCCATCGTGCACTCTCCTCTTTTCCGCTTCACGGAAGCTTAGATCCGCATAGCAGAATTTAGCCACGGGGTTCCGCTCCGTCAATGGTGCCTCCGCCGTCCTGGACAAACGACTCGGGGCCGTGCGGTGACAATCACCACACGGCCCCGGAGGCGGAGAGTACGCAGGTCAGCGAGTGACCCGGGGGTTAGCCCTTGCGCGCCTTGATCTCGCCGGTCAGCTGCGGGACGACCTCGAAGAGGTCGCCGACCACGCCGTAGTCGACCAGGTCGAAGATCGGGGCCTCGGCGTCCTTGTTGATGGCCACGATGGTCTTCGAGGTCTGCATGCCGGCGCGGTGCTGGATCGCGCCGGAGATGCCGGAGGCGATGTACAGCTGCGGGGAGACCGACTTGCCGGTCTGGCCGACCTGGTTGGAGTGCGGGTACCAGCCGGCGTCCACGGCGGCGCGGGAGGCGCCGACCGCCGCACCGAGGGAGTCCGCGAGGTCCTCGATGATGTGGAAGTTCTCCGCGCCGTTGACGCCACGGCCGCCGGAGACGACGATCGCGGCCTCGGTCAGCTCCGGACGGCCGGTCGACTCGCGCGGGGTGCGCGAGGTGACCTTGGTGCCGGTGGCCAGGGCGCCGAAGGTGACGGCGAGCGCCTCGACGGCGCCGGCGGCCGGAGCGGCCTCGACCGGGGCCGAGTTCGGCTTCACGGTGATGACCGGGGTGCCCTTGGAGACGCGGGACTTGGTGGTGAACGACGCGGCGAAGGCGGCCTGCGTCGCGACCGGACCCTCGTCACCGGCCTCCAGGTCGATGGCGTCCGTGATGATGCCCGAGCCGATGCGCACGGCGAGGCGGGCGGCGATCTCCTTGCCCTCGGCGGAGGACGGGACGAGCACGGCGGCCGGGGAGACGGCGTCGTACGCGGCCTGGAGCGCGTCCACCTTCGGTACGACGAGGTACTCGGTGAACTCGGGGGCGTCGGCGGTGAGGACCTTGACCGCACCGTGCTCGGCGAGCACGGCGGCGGTGGCCTCGGCACCGGCGCCGAGGGCGACGGCGACGGGCTCGCCGATGCGGCGGGCCAGCGTCAGCAGCTCGAGGGTGGGCTTGCGGACGGCGCCGTCCACGTGGTCGACGTAGACGAGAACTTCAGCCATGGGACTGCTCTCCTGCGATTGCGAAGTGTCTGGGGGCTACTAAGGGGGCTGAAGTTCTTAGATGAACTTCTGGCCGGCCAGGAACTCGGCCAGCTGCTTGCCGCCCTCGCCCTCGTCCTTGACGATCGTGCCGGCGGTGCGGGCCGGACGCTGCGCCGCGGAGTCGACCGCGGTCCAGGAGCCTTCGAGACCGACCTCTTCGGCCTCGATGTCCAGCTCGTCCAGGTCCCAGGACTCCACCGGCTTCTTCTTGGCGGCCATGATGCCCTTGAAGGACGGGTAGCGGGCCTCACCGGACTGGTCGGTCACGGAGACGACGGCGGGGAGGGAGGCCTCGAGCTGCTCGCTCGCGGAGTCACCGTCGCGACGGCCGGTCACGGTGCCGTCCTCGACCTTGACCTCGGAGAGCAGCGTGACCTGCGGGACGCCCAGGCGCTCGGCCAGGATCGCCGGGAGGACACCCATGGTGCCGTCCGTCGACGCCATGCCGGTGATGACCAGGTCGTAGCCGGCCTTCTCGATCGCCTTGGCGAGCACCAGGGAGGTGCCCATGACGTCGCTGCCGTGCAGGTCGTCGTCCTCGACGTGGATGGCCTTGTCGGCGCCCATCGACAGCGCCTTGCGCAGCGCGTCCTTGGCGTCCTCGGGGCCCACCGTCAGAACGGTGATCTCGGCGTCGTCCGCCTCGTCGGCGATCTGCAGCGCCTGCTCGACGGCGTACTCGTCGAGCTCCGACAGCAGGCCGTCGACGTCGTCGCGGTCCACGGTCAGGTCATCGGCGAAGTGCCGGTCACCGGTGGCGTCGGGCACGTACTTCACACAGACAACGATCCTCAGGCTCACGCCGACTCTCCTACCGCATCGTCTTTTACTGGTACCGCCTTGTGCAGGCAGCATAGGCGCCTTGTGGGGCGGATCCCGGTCGGGGCGGCCCGCGCTCCGAAGGGAATGTTACTCGTCAGTACACAACGGGTCCTCCCCGGAGGCAAGGCCACTGAACTGTGATCTGGCCAACGCCGCCCGAACCCACCCCAGCAGGGACGATTCAGTCGCGCAACGCGTTGAAGCGTCCCTGGTGGTACAGCAGCGGCCGGCCCTCGCCCGCCGGGTCCCCGGCCACCGCTTCCGCGATGATCACACGATGCTCACCGGCTGGCACCCTGGCCACCACCCGGCACACCAGCCACGCCAGCACCCCGTCGAGCAGCGGCACGCCGTGCGGCCCCGCGGCCCAGCCGGTGCCCGGGCCGAAGCGGTCCGCCCCGCTGCGCGCGAAGAGGCCGGCCAGCTCCCGCTGGTGCTCACCGAGTATGTGGACGCCGAGGTACTCGCAGTCCCGTACGGCGGGCCAGCTGGAGGAGCCGGTGCCGATGGTGAACGAGAGCAGCGGGGGTTCCGCCGAGACGGAGTTCAGCGAGGTCGCGGTGAATCCGGCGGGCCGGCCGCCGGACTCCGCGGTGATCACGGCGACACCGGCGGCGTGGCGGCGGAAGACCGAGCGCAGCAGCTCCGGCGATCCGGGCCGGGCCGGGCCGCCCCGGGGACCGGGGGACCCGTCGACGGCCCCGACGGGGGCCGCCCGGTCCGCACCGCCGGTGGCGTCGGATGCGGCGGAGGCGTCAGGGGCGAAAGGTGCGTACGAGGCCGTCGGGAGCGTCGGGGCCGTCATGGGAAGACTTCCTTCTGCCGCGGGGATCGCGGGCGCAGTCGAGGGATCGGGGGCCGGGGGCGTTCAGTGGTCCCGACAGCGCGCGCTCGCGTGGCGGACGAGGTCCACGTGGACCCGCCCGTGGAGCAGGAGTTCATACCGCATGTCGTCAGCCTGGCGATCTCACGTGTACACAGTCAAGCCGCGACGGTCAGATGTCAGGCGCGTCACGCTGCGTGCGGGCGCACGGACCGGCGCGCCCGTCATACCGCGGCCCCCAGGGCCGCGATCACGTCCGCCTTGCGCGGCATCCCCGCCGCACGCCGGACGATCCGCCCGGCGGAGTCCAGGACGAGCACGGTCGGGGTCTTCTCGATGCCGAGGGCCCGCACCAGGGGGAGGTTGCGCTCGGCGTCGATCTCGATGTGCGCGACCCCGTCGACCATGGCGGCGACCTCGGAGAGGATCCGCCGGGTGGCCCGGCAGGGCTGGCAGAAGGCGCTGGAGAACTGGACCAGACTCGCCCGCTCCCCCGGCTCCTCCCCCAGCTCGGCGGCGCCCAGCGGGCCCTGTCCGCCCGCGCCCCGACCACCCTGTTCGCGCCCCTGCACGCCCGCTCCCGTCCGCCCCGTCCGTATGTACGTACGCTGATCGCAGCACTCGTCCGTCGCCGCGCATTCCCCGCGTGACGAGAATCTCCCCGGGCGCGGGCGTCTGGGCTGGCCAGCGCGCCGCGTTTGGGGCACCATCCCCATGGTCGCGTACCTACGCTTCCGTAACTTCCGGCCGGGAGCACCTCCCCAGGCAGAAAGCGGGGTCTCCCCACCATGGCTGAGCTCGTCTACCCCCCAGTGATCGGCGCCGCGCACACCCTCTTCCGTGCGCTGGACATCCGCATCGACATGAAGGGCACCGAGAACATCCCGCGCAAGGGTGGGGCGGTCCTGGTGTCGAACCACATCGGGTACCTCGACTTCATCTTCGCGGGCCTGACCGCGCGGCCGCAGAAGCGCCTGGTCCGCTTCATGGCCAAGGAGTCGGTGTTCCGGCACAAGGTGTCCGGCCCCCTGATGCGCGCGATGAAGCACATCCCGGTGGACCGCAAGCAGGGTGAGGACGCCTACCAGCGCGCGCTGGACTCGCTGCGCTCCGGCGAGATCATCGGGGTGTTCCCGGAGGCGACGATCTCCCAGTCCTTCACCCTCAAGAGCTTCAAGTCCGGTGCCGCGCGCATGGCGCAGGAGGCCGGTGTCCCGCTGATCCCGGTCGCGCTGTGGGGTACCCAGCGGCTGTGGACCAAGGGCCGGCCCAAGGACCTCAAGCGCAGCCACATCCCGGTGACGATGCGCGTCGGCGAGCCCCTGGAGGCCCCGGCCGACCAGTACGCGGGCGCCATCACGCGCCGTCTGCGCGAGCGCGTGCAGGAGCTGCTGGACGCCGCGCAGGCCGCCTACCCGGCCAAGCCCAAGGGCCCCGAGGACTCCTGGTGGCTGCCCGCGCACCTCGGCGGCACGGCCCCGACGGCGGCGCAGGTCAAGGAAGCCGGCTGACCCACCTCCCGGCGGGGGCGGTCCACCGGGGCGCTCCGGCCGCGCACGCGCCGTCGGCCGGCTCACTCCCCGTGCCGATGTTCGAGCCCACCGGGCGCCCCCCGAGGATCCTTCCGCCCTTCACCCGTCCGGCGTAACGTCCTGATCACGCAGCACGTGACCGGGACGCGGAGGGGGTTCGCCGGTGGGCGGGTTCGGGCGGTATCTGGCAGCGGCACTCGCCGCTCGCTTCGCCTCCGAGGGCATGGGCATGGGTGTGGTGCTGCTGGCCCTGGAGCGGACGGGGAGCGCCGCGCACGGGGCGTTCGTACTGACGGCCTGGATGGCCCCGCACGTGCTGGCCGCGCCGCTGGCGGGCGCCGCCGCGGCGCGGGCGCGCCGGCCCCGGCTGTTCTACGCGGGCGCGCTGGCCGGTTTCACGGCCGCCGTGGCGGCCCTGGCTGCGCTGCTGGGCCGGGCCCCGGTGCCGGTGGTGATCGCGGTGGCGGTACTGGGCGGTTCCTGCGGGCCGGTGGTGACGGGCGGGCTGTCGAGCCTGGTGGCGGGGCTGGTCCCGCAGGGCCCGGGGCGCGACCGGGCGTACGGCTGGGACGCCTCCACGTACAACGCGGCCTCGGTCACGGCCCCGGCGGCGGTCGGCCTGGCCGGGGCGATGGTCTCGGCGGGGCCCGCGATGGGGGTGCTGGCGGTCTCCGCGGCACTGGCGGCGGCCCTGGCCGCGTCCCTGCCGTACGAGGGGCCGAACGGGAGCCCCCGGGGGGACGCGTACGAGGGCCCGGGCGCGGGCCCGCCGGGCAAGGCGCCCAGGGCCGGTCTGGGCGCGGGGCTGGCCACGCTGTGGCGGGTCCGGGAGCTGCGGGCGATCACCTCGGCGACGACACTGGCCTTCGTCGGTGTCGGGGCGCTGACCACCACCTCGGTGCTGCTGGCCCGCGGGCTCGGCCGGCCCGGCGCGGGCGGGGTGTTGATGACGGCCTTCGCGGTGGGTGCGCTGGCCGGGTCGCTGACGTTGGGCCGGCTGACGTCGGTGGCGCCGGGCCGGCTGGCCCGCTGGGCCATGGCGGGGACGGGGGCCGCTCTCGGGGTGGCGGCGTTCGCGCCGTCGGTCGCGCTGACGGCGGCCGCGTTCGCGGCGGCGGGGGTGTGCGACGGGCCGCTTCTGACGGCCACGCTGCGGATCCGCTCGGAGCACGCCCCGGGCGCGGTGCGGGCCCAGGTGTTCACCCTGGGGGCGGGGCTGAAGGTGACGGCGGCTTCGTCGGGTGCCGCCCTGGTCGGGCTGGCCGCCGGTGCGCCTCCGTGGACGCTGCTGCTCGGGATCGCCGTGCTGCAGCTCGCGGCCGCCGCACTGCACCTGCTGGTGTCGGCGCGCGGGCGGGTGGCACGGGTCCCGGCTACAGGGCGGCCGGCAGCTTCCGCCACAGCTCCTGCCGGTCGGCGGACTCCCGGAGGGCCTTGAGCGCGGCGGGGTGCGGGGCCGCGTGGAGCTCGGGGTAGTCGACCTCGCCGAGTTCCGGGCGCACGGGGAAGGCGAGCCGCTCGTGGTCGAGGGTGAACCGGGCGTCGACACCGGGCTTGTTGCCCCGGGGGTCGACGCGGGCCCAGCGTTCGCCGCCGGGCAGCCGCAGGGCCACCAGGCCGTGGACCACCGCACGGGAGCCGTCGTCGTCGGCGAGCAGCTGGTAGCAGAGGCCCGCGGGGATCCCCTGGGCGCGCAGCAGGGCGACGAGGGCGTGGGATTTGGCGTAGCAGATGCCGTTGCGCGTGCCCAGCACGTCGGAGGCGCGCCAGGAGACCCGCGTGTCCCCGGAGTCGGCGGAGTGCGGGATCGTGTCGCGGACGAATTCGAAGGCGGCTTCGGCGTATGAATATGCGTCGCCGGTGGCGATCCAGAGGACGTCGGCGGTTTCTTGCACCAGGGGATGCCAGTGGTCGATGGCTTCGTCGGACGCCAAATAGGCGTGGATATCCGGGTCCTGCTGGATGAGTTCCATGATCCGCAGCATAGGCATGCCTCCGACCGCAGATCAATAGATTTGCGGTCGGAGGCATACGTATTCAGTTTTGTGCGGGGAGGTGGCTACCGGGCCAGCTCCTCCTTGAGCGCCTGGAGGAAGCCGTCGACGTCCTCCTCCTGGGTGTCGAAGCCGCACATCCAGCGGACGTCACCGGCCGCCTCGTCCCAGAAGTAGAAGCGGTAGCGCTGCTGGAGCCGGCGCGTGACCTCGTGCGGGAGCCGCGCGAAGACGGCGTTGGCCTGCACCGGGTAGAGGATCTCCACCCCGTCGGTCTCGCGCACACCGGCCGCGAGCCGCTGCGCCATCGCGTTGCCGTGGCGGGCGTTGCGCAGCCACAGGTCCTTCGCGAGCAGCGCTTCCAGCTGCACCGAGACGAACCGCATCTTGGAGGCGAGCTGCATCGACATCTTGCGGATGTGCTTCATCTGCCGGACCGCGTCCGGGTTCAGCACCACCACGGCCTCGCCGAACATCATGCCGTTCTTCGTGCCGCCGTACGACAGCACGTCCACGCCGACCGCGTTGGTGAAGGTGCGCATCGGCACGTCGAGCGAGGCCGCGGCGTTGGCTATCCGGGCACCGTCGAGGTGCACCTTCATGCCGAGGCCGTGCGCGTGCTCGCAGATCGCCCTGATCTCGTCCGGGGTGTAGACCGTGCCGAGCTCGGTGTTCTGCGTGATCGAGACGACCTGGGGCATCGCCCGGTGCTCGTCCTCGAAGCCCCAGGCCTCCTGGTCGATCAGCTCCGGGGTGAGCTTGCCGTCCGGCGTCGGTACGGCGAGCAGCTTGATGCCCGCCATCCGCTCGGGCGCGCCGCCCTCGTCCACGTTGATGTGGGCGGTCTTGGCGCAGATCACCGCGCCCCAGCGGTCGGTCATGGCCTGGAGGGCCGTGACGTTGGCGCCGGTGCCGTTGAAGACCGGGAAGGCCTGCGCGGACGGCCCGAAGTGACTGCGGAAGATCTTCTGCAGGTGTTCGGTGTACTCGTCCTCGCCGTAGGAGACCTGGTGGCCACCGTTGGCGAGCGCGACGGCGGCGAGCACCTCGGGGTGCACGCCCGCGTAGTTGTCGCTGGCGAATCCGCGCACGGCCGGGTCGTGGTGACGCCGGGCGTCGGTCTTGCCGGTCTCGGTCCTCACGGTTGCGGGGTGAGCCACAGACGCTGTCCGTTCACTTCGGAGGCGGGCCGCTCCCACACGCCGGCGATGGCCTCGGCCAGCTCCTTGACGTCGGTGAAGCCCGCGAACTTCGCATTGGGACGCTCGGCGCGCATCGCGTCGTGCACCAGTGCCTTGATGACCAGGATCGCAGCCGCGGCGCTCGGACCGTCCTCGCCCCCGGCCTTGCGGAAGGAATCCGCCATGGCCAGGGTCCAGGCCTCGGCGGCCGCCTTGCCCGCGTTGTACGCGGCGTTGTTGGCGACCGGCTTGTGCGCGCCGGACTGGCTGATCAGCACGTAGCGTCCACGGTCGCTGCGCAGCAGGCCGTCGTGGAAGGCGAGCGAGGTGTGCTGGACGGTGCGGATGAGGAGCTTCTCCAGGAAGCCCCAGTCCGCGAGGTCCACGTCGGTGAAGGTCTTGCTGCCGCGCCAGCCGCCGACCAAGTGGACGACGCCGTCGATCCGGCCGAACTCCTTCTCCGTGCGCTCGGCCCAGGCCTTGGTGGCCTCCAGGTCGAGCAGGTCGACGGTGTCGCCGGTGACGGTCGCGCCGCCGTGGGCGTAGCGGGCCGCGTCGACGGCCTCCGCGAGCCGTGCCGCGTCCGCGTCGGCGGCGACCACGGTGGCGCCCGCCTCGGCCAGGCGGAGCAGGGTGGCGCGGCCGGCGGGGCCGGCGGCCCCGGCCACCGCCACCACCGCTCCACGGAGCGCGCCGTTGCCGTTCCCGGAGCCGTTCATCTGTGCAGCCTCCTGAGGGCGAGTGCTCACGCGTCGGCCCGCTCGGCCGTTGCGGCGTTCAGGGCGGTGATGCCCTTGGTCGAGGCGATCACACCCTTGAGCTTCTTGGCGAGGGCCTCATAGAACATGCTGAGCGGAAACTCGTCCGCGAGCACGTCGTCGACGAGCTTGCGCGGCGGCTGCGTCAGGTCGAGGGCGTCGGGACCCTTGGCCCACTTGGAGCCCGGGTGCGGGGCGAGGTAGGTGGAGACGAGCTCGTACGCCTTGAACCAGTGGACGAGCTTCGGGCGGTCGATGCCGGCCCGGTAGAGGTCCTCGATCTCGGCGCACAGCTGGTTGGTGACCTGCGGGGCCCGCATCCAGTCGATCTTCAGCTTGTTGTCCGTCCAGCGCACGACGTCGTGCTTGTGGAGGTACGCGAAGAGCAGCTGGCCGCCGAGGCCGTCGTAGTTGCGGTTGCGGTCGCCCGAGACCGGGAAGCGGAACATCCGGTCGAAGAGGACGGCGTACTGGACGTCACGGCCGTGCTCGTTGCCCTCGGACTCCAGCTTCACGGCCTCCTTGAAGGCGGTGAGGTCGCAGCGCAGCTCTTCCAGGCCGTACATCCAGAACGGCTGGCGCTGCTTGATCATGAAGGGGTCGAACGGCAGGTCGCCGTGGCTGTGCGTGCGGTCGTGGACCATGTCCCACAGGACGAAGGCCTTCTCGCAGCGCTCCTGGTCCTCGACCATGCGGGCGATGTCCTCGGGCAGCTCGATGCCGAGGATGTCGACGGCGGCCTCGGTCACCTTGCGGTAGCGGGCGGCCTCGCGGTCGCAGAAGATGCCGCCCCAGGTGAAGCGCTCGGGGGCCTCGCGGACGGCGATGGTCTCCGGGAAGAGCACGGCGGAGTGGGTGTCGTAGCCCGGGGTGAAGTCCTCGAAGGTGATGCCGAGGAACAGCGGGTTGTCGTACCGGGTGCGCTCCAGCTCGGAGAGCCACTCGGGCCACACCATCTTCAGGACGACGGCCTCGAAGTTGCGGTCGAGGTTGCCGTTCTGCGTGTACATGGGGAAGACGACGAGGTGCTGGAGCCCGTCGGCGCGCTCAGCGGCCGGGTGGAAGGCCAGCAGGGAGTCCAGGAAGTCCGGCACCCTGAAGCCGTCCGCGACCCACTTGCGCAGGTCGGCGACGAGCGCACGGTGGTACACGGCGGCGTGCGGCAGCAGCGGGGACAGCGTCTCCACGGCGTCGACGGCCCGCTCCACGGCGGACTCGACGTCGACCGGGGCGGGGGCTCCGGCCGCCTCGAAGTCGATCGAACCGTCCTTGGACTGCCAGGGGCGGATCTCCTCCACGGCGGCCTTGAGCGCGAGCCACGCAGGGTGGTCGACCACCCGCGTCCCAGCGGTTATCACGGCACCGCCGGCACCCGGCACAAGAGTTTCCGTCATGTCACTTCCTCCACAGGAGAACCTCACGTCAAGACAGCGTATGCATGCGTGGCTCTCCCACTCAAGAGGGAATGCGGGAAATTATCCTGCCCGACCCCCTTCTCCACCGAAATTCTTCCCGTCCGTATGGGTGGAGGCCACCACTCCGCCTAGACGCTCCAAGACTCGAAGGGGTATCCGGGGTGCCTGGAGCGCCGTCGGTGGAATACCTCACACACCGCTGACAGAGGGACCCCGAGCGCCCGTTTTGCCCGTGAAGTGCGGGATCACCTTCTCCCCCCACTGCCGAATGGTCTCCAGGCAGGCCTCCTGCGGCACCGTGCCCATCTGGATCAGGCACATCACCTCGTCGGCGCCCGCCCGCCGCAGGCGCTCCACGTACGCGATGGCCTCCTCCGCGCTCCCATAGGCGTGATCGGCGTTGAAGGTGGCGGTGGCGGTGGGCCGGACCGGGATGTCCAGCTCGTGCAGCCGGGCCACGACCTGCTCGGCGGCCCCGCGCATCCGGGCCTCCTCGTCACCCCTCTCCTCCACCGCCTCGTCCGGGACGCCGGCTCCCCCGTACCAGTGGCCGATGGACTGCGCGAAGAAGCGCTGGCCCCGCACCCCGATCCGCCGGGCCTCCTCGGGATCGTCGAGCACGATCGTCGGGCAGAGCACGGAGAAGTGGTCGTTGACGACCGTCGAGACGAACGCGCCGCCGTCCCGGGCCTCGCGCGCCCCGTCGTACACGGCCCGCATCCCCGCGACCGCCTCCGGCCCGGCGAAGCCCATCACCAGCACCCCGACCCCCAGCTCGGCGGCCCGCACCAGGGTCTCGCCCCGGCTGCACGCGAGGAAGAGCGGCGGGTGCGGCCTCTGGGCCGGGCGCGGCAGGATCGGGTGCGGGTCGATGTCCACGAGCGGGCCGTGGTACTCCAGCTCGTCCTCCTGCCAGGCCTTGCCGATGATCCGCAGCGCCTCCTCCACCTCGGCGGTGGTGCGCAGCGGGTCGACCCCGCAGAGCGAGGTCTCCTGCGCGGTGCCACCGCGCCCGGCGCCCAGGTCGAGGCGGCCGCCGGAGAGCAGGTCGAGCATGGCGGCGCGCTCGGCGACCCGGACCGGATGGTTGAAGTTGAAGGGCATGCACACGACGCCGTGCCCGATGCGTATGGTGTGCGTCCGGGCCGCGACGTAGCTCAGGAAGACCTCCGGGGCGGACAGGTGGGAGTACCACTTCAAGGAGTGGTGTTCCACGGCCCAGATCCGGTCGAATCCCATGCGTTCGGCGAGCACCGCCTGCTCGACGCAGTCGCGGATCACCTGGTGCTCCCGTTCCACGGTCGGGTCGGCGAGCTGAGCTTCGAAGATGACGGAGAAAATCACGGTGCCTCCAGGATCGCGTCCACTGCCCGGACTCACTTCTATTCGAAATATGACTAGTAGTCAGACCTCGAACAAGCAAGAGCTCCCGCCGACCGCGTGGGCCGTCCTCGGCCTGCTGTCGTTCCCCGGGGAGCGCACCGGGTACGAACTGAAGAAGTGGGCGGACTCCTCCCTGCGCTTCTTCTACTGGTCTCCGGCCATCAGCCAGATCTACGCGGAACTGCGGCGGCTGGAGGAGCTCGGCTACGCGGCCTCCGTGCGCTCGGGACCCGAGGAGGTCCGCGCCAAGCGCCGCTACGCCATCACCGACGCGGGGCGCGCCGCCCTGGCCGGCTGGGCCTCGGACACGGCCGAGGCGGGCCCGCCGGTGCTCAAGCACGGGCTGCTGCTGCGCGTCTGGCTCGGGCACCTGTCGGAGCCGGAGCGGCTGCGCGCGATGGTGGAGGAGCACATGGACCGGACGCTGGCCGAGCTGGCCGCCGTACGGGAGGCCATGGCGCACGCGACGGAGGTCCCGGAGTGGGCCTTCCCCGCGCTGGCCCTGCGCTGGAGCGAGCGCCAGCACCTGGCCGAACTGGAACTCGCCGAGGCCCTGCTGGCGGACCTCGCGCAGGCCGGGCCCGCCGACCCGGCCGCCGGGGCCCTCGCGGACCCCGGCCGTCAAGCCGACGGGGACTCGCCCACGCCCGGGTGACGCGGCAGGGGCTCCCCGGCGCCGCCCGGCGCGCACGGCCCTGTCGGGAAGCGGCCGGGGGGCTTCCGCGAGGCCTTGCACGGCCGGTCCCCTCGTGACCGCGGCGCACTAGCATGCGACCTCACCGCGCGCGCGGCCGGAAGGGACACCGCGAACGCGCGCCGAGCCGCCGTCGACGGAAGCGAGAGAACCTTGACTTTCCTCACCATCGGTCACCGCGGGGTCATGGGCGTCGAACCGGAGAACACCGTGCGGTCGTTCGTCCGCGCGGAACGCTGCGGGATGGACGTGATCGCGCTGGACGTCCGTCTCAGCAAGGACGGCGCCCTCGTCGTCCTGCACGACGCCGAGGTCGACCGCACCACCGACGGCGCGGGCGCCGTCGCCGACCTGACCCTGGCCGAACTGCGCGGACTGGACGCCGGCGACGGCGAACGCGTACCGCTCCTGGACGAGGTGCTCGACGCCGTGCGGCCCCCGCTCCTGGTGGCGGTGCACGACCGGGGCGCCGCCCGGGCGCTCGCGGAGCTGGTCGTGCGCCGGGACCTGACCTCACGGGTGGAGGTGGCCTCCGGTGACGGCGGCCTCCTCACCTCCGTCGCCGACCGGGCCCCGGGCGTCCGCACCGTCCTGCGGGTCGCCGGGCACCGGGAGGACGTCGTGGACCTGGGCCGGGCGGCGGGGGCACGGACCCTCGCGCTCGACATCCGCCGGATCTCCCTGGAGACGGTGGAGGCGGCGCACGCGGCCGGACTGCGGGTGACGGGCTGGACGGTCAACACGCTGGACCAGCTGCGGCTGGCGCGGGCCCTGCAACTGGACGGCGCCGCCACCGACTTCCCGGAGATCCGCAGCACGGGCCGCTTCACGGCGTGAGCGGCCGGAATCGCCGGAACGCCGGAACCTCCGGAGCGGTCCCGGCAGCGGTCCTCAGAGGGCCTTGACGAGCAGCTCGAAGGCCAGGTCGTCGCGGAGCGGCACGCCGAAGCGCTCGTCACCGTAGGGGAAGGGGCTCAGTTCGCCGGTGCGCTCGTAGCCGCGGCGCACGTAGTAGGCGATGAGCTCCTCCCGTACGTTGACCACCGTCATCCGCATCTCCTTGGCGTCCCACGTCTCGCGGGCGCGGCGCTCGGCCTCCGCCATGATCTCCTTGCCTAGGCCGCCGCCCTGGAGCCCGGGGCGGACGGCGAACATGCCGAAGTAGACGTGGTCACCACGGTGTTCGAGCTGGCAGCAGGCGATCAGCTCGCCGGCCCGCTCGACGACGAGGAGGACGGCGTCCGCGTTGGCGATGACCGCGCGGACTCCGTCGGGGTCGGTGCGCTGCCCGTCGAGGAAGTCGGCCTCGGTGGTCCAGCCGGCCCGGCTCGCGTCCCCCCGGTAGGCGGACTCGACGAGAGCCACCAGCTCCGGTACGTCGGCGTCCACGGCGCCGCGGAAACTCAGGGCTGCGGAGGGGGCGGTCGGCATCGGGAGGGCTCCGTTCGGTGCGGCGGCGCGCACGGGCGCGCCGGGTGCGGCAGGGAGAGCCTAACGCGGGGCCCCGTGAGCGCTGCGTGAGAGGGCCGCCGGGCGGGCATCCCTTCCGGTGACGCCGACGAACCGGGAGGTTCCGCCGTGCACGGTCCCGCGATGCCCCTCTCCCCCTTCTCCGCCTCCGCCGTCTCCGCCTGGCTGCTGGTCCTGCTGTGCGCCGTGAGCGGTACGTACTGTCTGCTGCGGGCGCGCAGAGCGGAGCGACGGGCGCGCGGGGCGGCGGGGGGCGAGGCGGTGATGGGCCTGGGGATGGCGGTGATGGCCGTGCCGGTGGGGACGGGATCCTGGGGGCCGCCGGTCCTGCTGGCGGTCTTCTGCGCGGCCTCGGTCCACGCCCTGTGGCTGCTGCGCGACGGGGTGCACCACGCGCACCACCTGGTCGGCTCGCTCGCGATGGCCTACATGGCGCTGACGCTCGGCGGCGGGCCTGAGCACGGGCACGTCCGGGCGGGGCTGCCATCGGTGACGGGTGCGCTCCTCGTCTACTACGCCGGGTACGTGCTGCTCGGCGGGGCGCGGCTGGTGACGGCGGGCGCCGGCGCCCTGCCCGCCGCGGCGGGGGCGGGGAGCGCGGCGGGGGCGGGGGCCGGGATCCGCGCGGCCGGGGGAAGCGGGGCGGACACGGAAAGCGGGGTGGACGCGGAAAGCGGCGTGGACGACCTCGCGCGGGCCTGCCGACTCGCCATGGGGACGGGGATGTTGGCGATGCTGCTGACCATGTGAGGCCCCGCCGGACCGGGAGCCGAACGTGTCCTGCGTCACCAATGTCCCGGGAGCGTACCCGCGGGAAGTGCGCCACTCATAGGCTGGCGGACATGATGGTCCCCGCCGCCCTTCTGCTGCTCGGCGCTCTGACCGCGTTCCTCGCGCCCCGCCTGCTGGCCCGGGCCCGATGGCCCGAGCGTGAACCCGTCGTCGCGCTGTGGGCGTGGCAGTGCGTGGTGGGTGCCACCCTGTTGTGCCTGGCGCTGTCCATGCTGCTCAGCGCGGCCGCCGCCTGGCAGGCGGTGCGCGGCCGGCTCTTCGCGGCGGCGCCCCACGGGGTGGTCGACGCGTACGGGCTGGGGGCCGGAGGCGGACGGTGGGCCACCGGGACGGCCCTCGCACTGGCCTGCGGAGGGCTGTGGACCGGGGCGATGCTGACCCGGGAGGTGCTGCGGGCACGGGCCCGGCGGCGCACGAGCGGGGCCGAACTGGAGCTGCGCGCCCCGCTGTTGCCCGGCGAGGACCCCGCGGGGACGAAGCTGGTGGTCTTGGAGGGCCCGCGTCCGGAAGCCTGGTGGCAGCCGGGAGCCGCTCCCCGGCTGGTGGTGACCACCGCGGCGCTGGGCCGGCTCAAGGGCAGCCAGCTGGACGCGGTGCTCGCGCACGAGCAGGGCCACGTGACGGCGCGGCACGACTGGCTGCTGCACTGCTCGCGGGCGCTGTCCCAGGGGTTCCCCCAGGTGCCGGTGTTCGCGGCGTTCGAGGCGGAGATGCACCGGCTGGTGGAGCTGGCCGCCGACGACATGGCCTCGCGGCGTTACGGGCGGCTGACGGTGGCCCTGGCGCTGGTCGGGCTGAACGAGGACCGGGGCGTCTTCGGCCCCTGCCCGACGCAGGCCCACGTACCGCAGCGGGTGCGCCGGCTGCTGACCCCCGCACCCCGTCTCTCCGCGGGCCGCAGGCTGCGGCTGACGGCCCTGGCCACCCTGGCGCCCGCGGTGCCGCTGCTGGTGGCCTTCGTACCGGGGCTCAGCGCGCTGGCGTAGGACGGCGCCCGGGGCGGGCCGGGTCAGACCTGCTCGGTGGGGCGCACCAGCAGCTCGGCCACCGCCACGTGCCGGGGGCGGGTGACGACGTAGCCGATCGTGTCGGCGACGTCCCGGGCCTGGAGCCGTTCGATCGCGCCGAACCGGCGCGTGAGCGCCTCCTGGACCTCGGGGCTGTTGTGGTCGCGCAGCTCGGTGTCCACGCTGCCCGGCTCCACCACGGACACCCGGACGTGCCGGCCGGCGGTCTCCTGGCGCAGGGCCTCGCTGAAGGCGACGACCCCGTACTTGGTGGCGCAGTAGGCGCTGCTGCCGGCGAAGGCGACGCGGCCGGCGACCGAGGAGACGTTGACGACGTCGGCGACCCGCCGGGAGCCCTCGGCGGCGGCCGCGGCCAGGTGGGGCAGGGCCGCGTGGGTGGTGTTCATCAGTCCGGTCAGGTTGATGTCGATCATGCGCCGCCACTCGTCGGTCGTGGCGGCGGCGGCCGGCCCGAGGATCATCAGGCCCGCGTTGTTGACGAGGGTGTCGAGCCGGCCCAGTTCCGTGACCGTCCGCTCGACGGCCTCGCGCACCTGGGCCTCGAACGCCATGTCGGCGGCGATGACGAGCGCGGTCCCCCCGGCGGCGCGCAGGCGCGCGGAGAGTTCGTCCAGCCGGTCGGCGCGCCGGGCGACGAGCGCCACGGCCGCGCCGTGGGCCGTCAGGACCTCGGCCGTGGCGGCGCCGATGCCGCTGGAGGCGCCCGTGACCAGGGCGACCGTTCCTTCGAGTACCGCGTCCACGTCGCTTTCCTCCTCCGGCTCGGCAGAGCGCTCCACCTGGCCAGAATGCGCCCGTGCGCGGTCGCCCGCCCGGCGGCGGTGGCACGGCGGCATGGAAGGAAGGGTTCCGCTGGAGCCGTGGTGGAGGACGGCCGGAGCGCGGAGAGGAGGGAACGCAAGGAAGGGGGGAAGGGGTGCCTGCCCGGGGTGATCCCCCGCGTCACCCCGGGCAGACGGTCCCGCGCGCTGAGTATATTGGCTCGGAGCCAGTCAACGCAGGAGTAAGCATGTCCCCGCGCAGCGCATCGGTCAATGAAGAATTGCGCAGACGTTCCCGGGAGCGGCTGCTGCAGGCGACGGTCGAACTGGTCGCCGAGCGCGGCTACGAGGCGACCAAGCTCGGCGACATCGCCGACCGGGCGGGCGCGGCCCGCGGCCTGGTCTCGTACTACTTCCCCGGCAAGCGGCAGCTGCTGCAGTCGGCCGTGCACCGGCTGATGCACCTGACGCTGGAGGCGGGGCTGGAGCGCGAGCCGCGCAGCGACGACGGCCGCGAGCGGCTCGCCCGTGCCGTCGACGCGATCCTGGGGCTGGCCCGCGACCAGCCGCGGCTGATGCGGACGCACATGGCGGGGATCCTCCAGGCGGACGGGTTCATCCAGTGCCCCGAGCAGCAGCGGCTCGCGGCGCTGCTGCGCGACACCGTGGTCCGGTACGGCTCGCAGGACGTGGACACGGACTATCCGCTGCTGCGGGCGCTGCTGATGGGGGCGGTGGTGGCGGTGCTGCTGCCGGGGGCGCCGATGCCCGCGTCCCGGCTGCGGGCGGAGCTGTTCCAGCGGTACGGGCTGGACTGGGAGCTGGGCGTTCCGCCGGACGGCGGACCGCCCGGCGGAACGTTCTCCCGGTAGTTCCGGGCGGGGCCCGTCAGTGGTACTCGGGCTGGCTCTGCACGTTGAGCCGGTCCATCCGGACCCACTTGGCGCTCTCGGTGCGCCAGTCGTCGAGCCGCAGCACGTCCAGGCCCTTGGCTATGTCGTTCGAGTAGATGTGGCCGTTGTAGTAGTACGCCGACCAGGAACCGCCGATGCCGAGCTGGTCGGTGCTCAGCGGGCCGCGCTCGAAGTAGCCGATCTCCTTGGGGCTGGTGGAGTCGGTGAAGTCCCAGACGGACACACCGCCCTGGTACCAGGCCTGGACCATGATGTCGCGGCCTCCGCCGACCGGGATCAGCGAGCCGTTGTGGGCCACGCAGTTCTCGGTGTCGGCCTGGGCGCGCGGGATCTTGAAGTAGCCCTTGAAGACCAGTTTGCGCTGGTCTCCGCGGCCGGTGATGTCGTAGATGCCGTCGGCGCCCCGGTTGGGCCCGGTGGCCGCGTTGCAGGTGGCGCCGCCCCCGCCGCCCAGCTCGTCGGTGAACACCACCTTGTCCGCGCGCTCGTTGAAGGTCGCGGAGTGCCAGAACGAGAAGTTGACGTTGTCCTGCACCCTGTCGATGACGCGGGGCCGCTCGGGCTCGCTGATGTCGAAGAGGATGCCGTCGCCCATGCAGGCTCCGGCGGCCAGGTCCTGGGACGGCAGCACGGTGATGTCGTGGCAGCCGGTGGTCTTGGAGACTCCGGGGTTGGTGGGCGCGCCGGGGTTTCCGCCGTCCGGGAAGAGCACCGGGAAGGCGACGACGGCGGCCTGGGTCGGCGCCTTCTTCGGGACCTTGACGACCGAGATGCCGTCGTGCGGCGGCCGGCAGTCCGGGAAGGCCTCGCTGGGCGAGTAGGAGGCGACGTAGAGGTAGATGTCGCGGCCCCCCGGCACCAGGGTGTGGGTGTGGGAACCGCAGGCGGTCTCGACGGACTTGATGTACTTGGGGTTCTTCTTGTCCTTGATGTCGAAGATCTTGATGCCCTCCCACGACGACTTCTCCGTGGCGGGCTGCGAGACGCTGTTGCACGAGTCGTCGCTGCGCGAGGAGTCGGTGGAGAGGAAGAGCAGGTCGCCGGAGACGGAGACGTCGTTCTGGCCGCCGGGGCACAGGACCCGGGTGACCACCTTCGGGGACTTGGGATCGGCGATGTCGTAGATCGTGAAGCCGTCGTAGTTGCCGGCGTAGGCGTAGTTCCCCTGGAACGCCAGGTCTGAGTTGATGGTGTTGGGGTTGGCGCTCGGGATGTTGGCCAAGGGCTTGACGTTGCGGCTGTGCACGATCTCGTCCTTGCCGGGGATCTCTCCGGGTGCGAGTTCGCGGTCCTGCGCGGGGCCGGCGCTCTGCCGGGAACCCGCTCCCGGTGTGAGGTCGCCGGGGTCGGGGGTGGCGGCCGCCGGTCCGGCGGTGGCCAGGAGCGTGGTGAGGAGTCCGGCGGCGGCCAGGGCCACCCCCAGACTCCGGTGGCGCACTCTGACGGTGTGCAGCGTGGTCACTGTGCCTCCCGTGGGGGCCCGAACGTTTCGCTCCTCCTGGGAACGGAACCTGGACCCCGGCAGTATCTTCCTTTCCATGGACATGGCAAACGCATTACTCGGCCGATTCCTGGGGGCGGCTCTGGCCGCCGCACTCCTCCTCACACTCACCGGCTGCCAGGACGACGACGGCGGCGGCGGACGGGCCGGCGAAGACGCCGCGGTGGTCGTGGCCCCCGGCAAACCGGGCGAGAAGTCCCGCACCCTCTCCCCCGAACAGGCCGCGAGGGAACGCCCCGACGACACCCCCAACGCCGCCGACCAGACCTACGTGCGCCACATGACCGAACACCACCGCCAGGCCCTGACGATGAGCGCCCTCGCCCCCGACCGGGCCTCCTCGGACGCCGTCAAACGCCTCGCCGAGCGCATCACGGCCGCACAGCGGCCCGAGATCGGGGCCATGGAGAAATGGCTCTCCCGTTACCCGTCACCCGGCTCCGGCGCCGCGGCCCACGACCACGGCGCGATGCCCGGCATGGCCACGGAGCAGCAGATCGAGGAGCTGACCGGGGCCAGGGGCACCGACTTCGACCGGCTCTTCCTGAAGCTGATGACCGCCCACCACGAGGGCGCCGTGAAGATGGCCGGCGAGGCGCTGGCCGGGGGCAACAACGGGGCCGTCGAGGAGATGGCGAACGAGGTGGTGGCCACCCAGACCGCCGAGATCCACCGGATGCGCGCGATGGGCTGACGGGCCGGGGCCCCGGTGTCATGCTGGGAGCACCTGCGGGAGGAGCTCCGCCGTGCTTCGTGTCGCCGTCGTCGGTTCGGGTCCCAGTGGGGTCTACGCCGCTCAGGCACTGGTCCAGCAGCGGGAGGTACCGGGCGTCCGCGTCGACGTGCTGGACCGGCTGCCGGCGCCGTACGGCCTCGTACGGTACGGGGTGGCCCCCGACCACGAGAAGATCAAGTCGCTGACCGGAAGCCTGCGGTCGGTGCTGGAGGACGAGCGGATCCGCTTCCTCGGGAACGTGGAGGTCGGCGGTGGACTCCTCTCCACCGCCCGGCTGTTGGAGCTGTACCACGCGGTGGTGTACTGCGTGGGCGCGGCGCGCGACCGGACGCTGGGCATCCCCGGCGAGGAACTGGCCGGGGTGCACTCCGCGACGGAGTTCGTGTCCTGGTACAGCGGACACCCCGACGCCCGGCCCTTCGACCTGGCCGGGGTCCGCTCGGCGGTGGTGGTCGGGGCCGGGAACGTCGCGGTGGACGTGACCCGGATCCTGGCCCGGGGCGTGCCCGAGCTGCGGCCGACCGACATGCCGCAGCCGGCCCTGGGCGTGCTGGCCGACAGCGGGCTGCGGACGGTGACGATGGTGGCCCGGCGCGGCCCGTCGCAGGGCAGGTTCACCACCAAGGAACTCCGCGAACTGGGCACGCTGGCGGAGGTGGACACCCGGGTGGACCCGGCCGAGCTGGCCCTCGACCCGGCCTGCGCCGAACCGGCCGAACCGGCCGCGGCGGCCGCCCTGCCCGCCGTGGCCCGGCGGAACGTGGAGGTGCTGCGCGGATGGGCCCGGGCGGCGCCGGACCCCGGCGCACGGCGGTCGATCTCGCTGCGCTTCTACCTGCGCCCGGTCGAGCTGCTCGGCGGCCCCGGGGACCGGGTGCGCGCGGTCCGCTTCGAGCGGACCGCCCCGGACGGCCGGGGCGGGGTGCGGGGCACGGGCGCGTACGAGGACCTCGACGCCGAACTGGTGCTGCGCTCGGTGGGCTACCTGGGCGTGCCGCCGGCCGGGCTGCCCTTCGACGCCGCCACCGGGACGGTGCCGCACGCGGCGGGCCGGGTGCTGCGCGCGGGCCGGGCCTCGGTCGGCGAGTACGTGGCGGGCTGGATCAAGCGGGGGCCGACCGGGGTCATCGGCACCAACCGGCCGTGCGCCAAGGAGACGGTGTCCTCGCTGCTCCAGGACGCGGGCCCGCTGGCCCGGCGCGAGCTGCCGGCCGATCCGCTCACCGCCCTGCGCGCGGCCGGCCTGCACCCCGTGGAATGGCCGGGCTGGCTGGCCATCGAGGCGGCCGAGGAGGACCTGGGCCGCTCGCTGGGCCGCCGCTCGGTCAAGATCCCCGACTGGCCGGGCCTGCGCGCCGCGGCGGGCATCGCCTGAGCCCTCCTACACGGATCTCCCCGACCCGATGCCCCTACGCCGAGGACGCGCCCGGGGCGGAGGCCCGGTGGCCGAGCCGGGCCTCTTCGGCGGCGGCGGCCAGCAGGACGCCGTCCAGGAGACCGGGGAAGAGCGCGTGGAGTTCCGTGCGGCGCAGACCGTTCATCTTGGCCGTGCCGCGGTAGGTCTGGCGCACGACCCCGCTCTCGCGCAGGACGCGGAAGTGGTGGGTGGTCGTGGACTTGGTGACCGGCAGGTCGAAGTGCGAGCAGGAGAGTTCGGCTCCGGTGGCCGCGAGATCGCGCACGATGGACAGCCTCACCGGGTCGGACAGGGCGTGCAGGACGCCTTCGAGGCGGATCTCGTCCGGCTCGGGGTGGGCCAGGGTGCGGGCGGTGTCCCGTTCCGTCATGTCCGGCTCCTCTCGTTCGGATCGGCCTCCGCCGGGCGGCGGCGGACCCCATCGTACGAGAACCGTCGTAGGACGGGTGGGGGTGCGGCGCGGGCGTGGGGAACTCCCGCGCCGCACCCGGTTCACCAGGAGCGGTGGTACTGGGCGGGCATGCGCAGTTCCCCGCCGAGTTCGGCGGCCGCGCGGCGGGCCCAGTAGGGGTCGCGCAGCAGCTCGCGGCCGAGGAGGACGGCGTCCGCCTCTCCGTTGGCCAGGATCTTCTCGGCCTGTTCCGGCTCGGTGATCAGGCCGACGGCGGCCACGGGGAGCGCCGTCTCGTTCTTGACGCGGGCCGCGAAGGGCACCTGGTAGTCGGGGCCGACGGGGATCTTCGCGTGCGGGGCGAGGCCGCCCGTGGAGACGTCGAGCAGGTCCACCCCGTGCTCCAGGAGCAGGGCGGACAGCCGGACGGTGTCGTCGGCGGTCCAGCCGTCCCCGTCCAGCCAGTCGGTGGCGGAGATGCGGAAGAGCAGCGGCAGCTCCCCGGGCCACACCTCCCGTACGGCGTCGACGACTTCGAGGGCGAAGCGGGTGCGGTTCTCGAAGGAGCCGCCGTAGGAGTCGGTGCGCCGGTTGCTGTGCGGGGAGAGGAACTGTCCGATCAGGTAGCCGTGGGCGCCGTGGATCTCCAGCACCTGGTACCCGGCGGCCAGCGCGCGCCCGGCGGCGGCGGCGAACTGCTCGGTGATCTCGCGGATCTCCTCCACGGTGAGGGCCCGCGGCTCCGGGTCGCCGTCGCCGAACGGCACGGCGCTCGGCGCGACCGGCGTCCAGCCGTGCGCTTCGGGCCCGACGGGGCGGCCGCCCTTCCAGGGCCGCTCGGTGGACGCCTTGCGGCCGGCATGACCGATCTGGATACCGGGAACGGCGCCCTGGGACTTCACGAAGTCGGTGATCCGGCGCAGGGCCGCGACCTGGGTGTCGTTCCAGATGCCCAGGTCGTAGGGGCTGATCCGGCCCTCGGGAGAGACGGCCGTGGCCTCCTGGACGATCAGTCCGGTGCCGCCGGTGGCGCGGGCCGCGTAGTGCGTGAAGTGCCAGTCGTGGGCCACACCGGCGTCGGGACCGGAGGGCTCGGCGCTGTACTGGCACATCGGCGCCATCCAGACGCGGTTCGGCACGGTCACCGACCGCAGGGTGTAGGGCTGGAAAAGGGCGGCGAAGGCGGCGGGTGCAGCACTCATGGGGGCTCTCCAGATGTCACCGGACGCGCGCCGGGGGCCGGCGCTAAGTACGAGAAACACCGTACTACGAAATCCCTCGTAGTACGAGACTTCACGTACAAGCAGTGCGCCGGGGCGCCGCGCGCCGTCCGGCCGGTGCCGGCGGACGGGTGCAGACTGGCGGGAAAGCCACAGCGGTGGACGAGGGCGTCCGGAGGTGCCGGCCATGACCGACGTGCTGTTGCTCGCGGGAACGCGCAAGGGGCTGTTCATCGGCCGCCGCCGGGACGCCGGCCCCTGGGAGCTCGAAGGGCCCCTCTTCAACGCCCAGGCCGTGTCCGCCGTGGCCATCGACGGACGGGGGCCCGCGCCCCGGCTCCTGGCCGGCGGGGACAGCTCGCACTGGGGGCCGTCCGTCTTCACCTCCGACGACCTGGGAGCCACCTGGCAGGAGCCGGCCGCACCCGCCGTGAGGTTCCCCAAGGACACGGGCGCCTCCCTGGAGCGGATCTGGCAGCTGCACCCCGCGGGCCCCGAGGCCCCGGACGTGGTCTACGCCGGGACCGAGCCGGCCGCCCTGTTCCGCTCCACCGACCGCGGCGCCTCGTTCGAGCTGGTGCGGCCACTGTGGGAGCACCCGACCCGCTCCGCCTGGGTTCCGGGCGGCGGGGGCGAGGGCCTGCACACGGTGATCACCGACCCGGCCGATCCGGCGGCGGTGACGGTGGCCGTCTCCACCGCCGGGGTCTTCCGCACCCGCGACGGCGGGGCCCGCTGGCAGCCGTCCAACCACGGGGTCTCGGCGGTGTTCCTGCCCGACCAGCACCCCGAGTTCGGCCAGTGCGTCCACAAGATCGCCCGGGACGCCGGGACCTCCGGCCGGCTCTACCTCCAGAACCACTGGGGCGTGTACCGCAGCGACGACGCCGGCGCCGAGTGGACCGACATCGGCGCCGGACTGCCCTCCGACTTCGGCTTCGCCGTGGCCGCCCACCCCCACCGCCCCGACACCGCCTACGTCTTCCCGCTCAACGCCGACTCCGACCGGGTCCCGGCACAGCACCGGTGCCGGGTCTTCCGCACCGAGGACGCGGGAACCCACTGGGAGCCGCTCTCGAAAGGGCTGCCGTCCGGGGACCACTACGGCACGGTGCTGCGCGACGCCCTGTGCACCGACGACGCCGACCCGGCCGGCATCTACTTCGGCAACCGCAACGGCGAGCTGTACGCCAGCCACGACGACGGAGACAGCTGGCGGCAGCTGGCCGCCCACCTCCCCGACGTCCTGTGCGTCCGGGCCGCCGTACTGCACTGAACGGGACCGGCTGTCGGTGTGGGCCAGTAGAGTGATCACCCATGGCAGCAAGACCGTTGAACGAGATCGTCGAGCCGGGCTGGGCCCGGGCCCTGGAGCCGGTGGCGGGTCAGATCGCCGCGATGGGCGACTTCCTGCGCGGGGAGATCGCGGCCGGGAGGACGTACGTCCCCTCCGGCGCGAACGTCCTGCGCGCCTTCCAGCAGCCCTTCGACGAGGTGAAGGTGCTCATCGTCGGGCAGGACCCGTACCCCACCCCGGGGCACGCGATGGGCCTGTCCTTCTCCGTGGCGCCCGAGGTGAGCCCGTGGCCGCCCAGCCTGGACAACATCTTCCGCGAGCTGCACGCGGACCTCGGCACCGGCCGGCCGCTGAACGGCGACCTGACCCCGTGGACCCGGCAGGGCGTCCTGCTGCTGAACCGCGCGCTCACCACCGCCCCCCGCAAGACCGGCGGTCACCGCGGCAAGGGCTGGGAGGCGGTCACCGAGCAGGCGATCCGCGCTCTGGCGGCGCGCGGCAAGCCGCTGGTGTCCGTGCTGTGGGGGCGTGACGCCCGCAATCTCCGGCCGCTGCTGGGCGAGCTGCCCGCCGTGGAGTCGGTCCACCCCTCCCCGATGTCCGCGGCCAACGGCTTCTTCGGCTCCCGGCCCTTCAGCAAGACCAATGAGCTGCTGGTCCGCCAGGGTGCGGAGCCCGTCGACTGGCACCTTCCGGCGGTCAGTTGAACCTTATATGACATTGAGCTACGACATTCCACGGATAAATACGGACAGAAGCCGCCCGAAGAGGCCCTGCCCGAACACCTCGTTCCGATAAACCAGTAGCATGCGGCGCCATGAGCTCCCCCACTGGGCCCGCCAACGGCCTGCCCGTACGAATGCCGCGACCCCGCCAGACCGGGCGGCACCGCCGGCCCGAGCCCGCGGTGGCGCCCGAGGGCGCGCCCGCGCTGGTGCTCGCCGTGCCCGGTGCCCCCTCCGCCGCCTCGCGCGGTCTCGCGGAAGAGATCATCAGCATCGGCCGCTCCGAGCTGCCCGGCCTGGACGCCCGGATCGGGTACCTCGAAGGCGACGACGCCGAGGGGGCCGAGTTCCCCTCGCTCTCCGGCGTGCTGACCGCCGTCGCGAACGAGCGGACCGCGCGCGCCGAGTTCGCCCGCGCCGCCGGGCACGAAGTGCCCGCGCCGACCGGCCCCGACGCCGTGGTCGTGCCCCTGCTGGCCGGCCCCGACGGCGACCTGCTGCGCCGGGTCCGCCAGGCGCTGATGGACTCCTCCGCCGCCGCCGAGCTGGCCGACGTACTCGGTCCGCACCCGTTGCTCGCCGAGGGCCTGCACGTACGGCTCTCCGAGGCCGGCCTGGCCCGCGCCGACCGGGCCCGCCTGTTCACCGTGGCCACCGCGGCCGACGGCATCATCCTGGCCACCACCGGCGGCGAGGAGGCCGTCCAGGCCGCCGGGATCACCGGCATGCTGCTGGCCGCCCGCCTCGCGGTGCCCGTGATCGCCGCCGCCCTGGACCAGGAGGGCTCGGTGGCCGCCGTCGCCGCCGAGCTCCGCGGCTCCGGATCCGGCCAGCTGGCCCTGGCGCCCTACCTGATCGGCCCCGAGGCCGCCGAGGGGCTGCTGGACACCGCCGGCAAGGAGGCCGACTGCGCCGCCGCCGAGGTGCTCGGCGCCTACCCGGCGCTCGGCAAGCTCGCCGTCGCCCAGTACAGCGCCGCCCTCGGGATCACGCTGGGCGCCGCCGCGCACTGAGGTCCCGTACGACGCGGCGAGGGCCCGCCCCGGATCCGGGGCGGGCCCTCGCCGCGTCCGTGGACCGTCGCCGGGGCCCACGGCTCCGGCTCCGCGGGTCAGCCGAAGACCACGCAGGAGGCGGCCGGTACGGCGACGGAACCGGCGCGGCGCGGATGCCCGGTCAACGGGTCGATCTCGAACCAGGTGACGTCGCCGGAGCGCTCGTTGGCCGCGTAGAGCCGGCGCCCCGAAGGATCGGCCGCGAGATCGCGCGGCCAGTGGCCGCCACAGGCGACCGTGCCGGTGAGCTGCGGCTTTTCCGGGTCTCCGGCGAGCGAGAAGGTCACGAGGGTGTCGGCGCCGCGGACGGCGGCCCATACGAAGCGCCCGTCGGACGAGGCCACGATCGCGGAGGGGCAGGCCCGTGCGGCCCCCGAGGCGCCCGCTGAGGCGACCGGAACCTCGCCGACCGGTTCCAGGTGCCCGGAGAGCGCGTTCCAGCGGCAGACGGTCAGCTGCGGCTCCAGCTCGTGCAGTACGTAGACCACCTCCCCCGACGGGTGGAAGGCGAGGTGGCGCGGCCCGGTGCCGGCGCGCAGCACGGTCTCCCCGTGCACGCGCAGCGCGCCGGTGGCCGGGTCGAGCGCGCAGATCCGTACCGAGTCGGTGCCCAGGTCCACGCTGAGCACCCACCGGCCGGTGGGGTCGGGGAGCACCTGGTGGGCGTGGGGCGCCTCCTGCCGGTCGGCGTCGGGGCCGGTGCCCCGGTGGGTGAGGACGGAGGCGGGCCCGCGCAGGGCGCCGTCCGGGGTGAGGGCCAGGCTGCTGACGCTGCCCGAGCCGTAGTTGGCGGTGAGCAGCCGGCGCCCGGCCGGGGCGAGGTGGGTGGGTCCCGAGCCGCCGACGCGGACGGGCGCGCCCAGGGGTGCCAGCCCCCCGGCCACGGGGCGGAAGGCGGCCGCCGCGCCCTGTTCGCTCTCGCCGACCGCGTAGAGCACGCCGGTGCCGCGGTCGAGCGCGAGGTAGGAGGGGTCCGGCAGGGAGCCCTCGGCCGCCAGCGGGGTCAGCGCCCCGGTGGCCGGATCCACGGCCGCGGTGGTGATGCCGCGGCCGCCCCCCGAGGTGAACGAGCCGATGTAGGCCCGGTGTCCGCCGCTGTGGTCCGTACTGTCCGCGTCGTCCACGGGTGCCCCTTCTCCGCCGTTCCCGATCCGTACGCGCCGACCGTAACAGAAGGGTCTAGACCAAGTCCTCGCCTCTGGCGCGTTCCTGGGCACCGGCGTGGTGCACGTACGCGGTGGCGCTCGGCCGGTCCTCGTAGGTCCGGTGGAAGACCGGGGTCGCCGCACCGGAGATCGGCGGGACGATCCAGGACCAGTCCGCGCCCACCTCGCGCCCCTTGCGCTCCTCCCTCTCCAGGTGGGAGAGGAACCTCCGGGACTCGGTGTGGTGGTCGGCGATGGTGACCCCGGCCTCGTCGAAGGAGTGCAGCACGGCCCGGTTGAGTTCGACCAGAGCGCGGTCCTTCCACAGCGAGCGGTCGCTGGTGGTGGCCAGGCCGAGCCTGCGGGCCACGGCCGGCAGGAGGTTGTAGCGGTCGGTGTCGGCCAGGTTGCGGGCACCGATCTCGGTGCCCATGTACCAGCCGTTGAAGGGGGCGGCCGGATAGTGCACCCCGCCGATCTCCAGGCACATGTTGGAGATGGCGGGAACGGCGTGCCAGCGCAGGTCCCAGTCGCCCCAGTCGTCCTGCCCGTCCGGATGCCGGATCGGCACCTCCAGCACGGCGTCGGCGGGGGTGTCGAACCAGCGGGGCTTGTCGTCGACGCCCTGGACCACCAGCGGGAGGAGATCGAAGGGGGTGCCGGCCCCGCCCGCCCAGCCGTGCCGCAGGAGGGCCTCGGTGAGCGGGGCGTTGCGGGCGTCCCCGACGGTTATGGAGTGGTGGTCGCCGTAGCCGGCGTAGCGCACCAGCTGCTCGTTCCAGATCAGCGGGCCGGGGCGGTCCGGGGCGTCCGGGGCGAAGACCGTGATCGTGGGGCGGACCCGGCCGCCGTTGGTGGCCTCGCGCAGGTGCTCGAAGCACTCGTCGGCTATGTCCTCGGCCTCGGTGAGCGCGCGGCGGTCGCGCACGCGCAGCGAGTTCCAGTAGAGCCGGCCTATGCAGCGGTTGCTGTTGCGCCAGGCCACGCGGGCACCGTGGACCAGTTCCTGAGGGGTGTGCCGGTAGGTGCCGGTGTCCGCGAGCTCCCCCCGCACCTCGGCGAGGCGGGCCCGCGGATCGCCCGCCTCCGGATTCTCCCGGTGGAAGAGCCGGATGAACTCCTCGGCTTCTTCCCACACCTGCGCGGCGCTCGCGTACTGCTGGAGAATTTCCATTCCGACCGGTTACCCCCTGTCCGACCAGATCCACCCTGTACGTGCCGGATGAATGTGCAATGAACAATCACCCGTTGTACATGTCGCAGGTCAATGCCGTGAGCGGGGCGAGCGCGGAACACTCGTCCGAGTGGTCTTCGCCCGTTGTCGTGCGGTGAGGGCTCCAGCGGTCGTATTATCCGCCGCAGCCCGGGAGCCGGGCGGGCCGTGGGCCGGGGCGGCCGGCGGCCGGCCGTCAGTCGCAGGGACGGCTCATGAACAGGGCGCGCTCCCCCGCCGCGGGCGTGCCGTCGTAGAGGGCCGTGTCCAGGCCGCAGAGGGTGAAGCCCATGCGCCGGTAGGCGTGCACGGCGGGCGTGTTGACGCTGCTGACCTCCAGCCAGAGGTGCGCGGCACCCCGTTCGCGGGCGAAGCCGGCGGCGAGGTCCATGAGGGCCCGGCCGATCCCCCGGCCCCGGTGGCCGGGGGCGACCTCGATGTCCTCGACCGTGAGCCGCCGGTTCCAGGAGGCGTAGCCGACGGCCGCGAAACCGCACAGGACCCCGCCGTCCAGGGCGACGAAGGTCCGGGCGTCCTCCTCCGCGTCCCCGCCGCCGCCGTCCGGGAGGTCGACGCCGCCCTCTTCGGGCGGGAACACCTTGTGCAGCGGCGGATCGACGGGAACCTCCCGCACGGCGAAGCCGTCCTCGGAACGGGTCACCTCGAACACGGTGTCCGTGTGGAAGGACCCGTCGAGGGCCTCCATCGCCTTCCGGTCCCCGGGCCTGGCGGTGCGGTACTGGAGCGTCATGCCCCGACGGTAGCCAGCGGGGCGCGGGGGTCGGTGCGCAGGGGCGCGGCGAGGGCCGTCAGGGCCTCCTCCAGGCCGTGCAGGTGCGCCAGCGCGGGCTCCGCTGCGGCCGGACGGGGCGCGGTCCGCGGGGCGGCGGGCCCGGCGGTGCCCTGCGGGGCGGTGAGCGCCTCGACGGCCGCCTCCACGCGCCAGCAGGCGGCGGCGAGCCGCGCGTCGTGCGAGGCCTGCGGGTCGGCGGCGACGGCCACGAGCCCGCGCACCTCGCGGGCGCAGTCGTCGAGCAGCGCCAGCACCTGCCGGGCGCGGGCCTTGCGGGCGCGCAGCGGGCTCAGCGGGTGGACCAGCGGCGCGAGGGCCATCCGCACCCGGCCCAGCAGCAGCTCCAGCTCGGCGGCGTGGGGGGCCGGATCGGCGTCCGGATCGCCCGCGAGCCGGTCGAGGGAGGCGGCGGTGGACGCCCGTACGCAGTGCAGCGCGCGCTGGATCCAGGCGTCGTTGGCGGCGTGCGTGGTGACCGGGAGGACCAGGATCACGGCGAGCGACGCGCCCAGGGCGCCGACGGCCGTCTCCTGGAAGCGGAGCAGCAGCAGGCCGGGGTGCAGCACGCCGAGGAGCCCGTAGAGGAGGCCCGCCATGACGGTGACGAAGAACATCATCCAGGAGTACGAGGGCGCGGCCGTGTAGAAGATGCCGAAGACGCACACCGCGACGAGGGCGGCGGTGGGCGCGGGCGCTCCGTGCAGCGGTACGGCGATCAGCAGTCCGGCCGCGATGCCGATGACGGTGCCCAGCACCCGGCGGAAACCGCGGACCAGGGTCTCGCCGCGCGAGGCGGTGTTGACGAAGATCCACCAGGCGGTGCCGACGGCCCAGTACCAGCGGTCCTCGGACAGCGCCTGGCCGACGGCGAGCGCGAAGCCGCAGGCGGCGGTGGCCTGGAAGGCCTGCCGGGTGGTGGGCCGGGCCAGACCGGTGCCGGGCAGGCCCGGCGGGGCGGCCGGGGGCGGGGTGCGGCGCTCGATGGGCCACAGGACGAAGCGCGCGGCCCCCGCGGACAGGAGCGCCAGCCCGACGGCCGCGAACAGTTCCGGGAGCTGGGCGGGCACGGCGTGCAGGAACTGGGTGACGAAGAACATCATGAAGGCGAAGACGCCGAGGGCGTGGCCGCGCGGTCCCCAGCGGCGGGCGTACACCCCGGCGAAGACCACGGCGAGGAAGCCCGCGTCCCGGGCCTGCGGCATCCCGTGCAGGGTGGTGGCCAGCGCCAGGACCGGGAAACCGGCGGCGGGCAGCAGGGCGGTGGTCACCCGCTGGGCGCGCACGTCCGCGTCGAGGACGGTGAACAGCGCGAGCAGGGCGGCGAGTCCGCCGGTGATGGAGGCGGTCAGGGAGAGGCCCGCCAGTTCGGCCGCGACGACGGCGAGTCCCACGCCGACGACCGCGCGCAGTGAGTTCCTGAGTCTGGTGCGCCCCGGGTCCGGAGCCACGAACATTCTCTTCACGGCGGTGTGCCGCCCCCCTTGCGATGGAGCACGCCGGGCCGCCCGCCGCCCGGGGGTGGTGGGCGGTGTGGGGGCACGGCGAAGGCGCCACGGTCCGGACCGGCCTCGTTGCCGTCCGGCGCTGCGTGGCGCCGTAAGTACATGGATACGCCACAGATAACCATCCGGAGGCCCACTGGCTCAAGCGGGCCCCGTGCCACTGGGCCATTGGTACAGCCGCAGCGGCCGGAAATCGACCGGGATCCGGCCGGCGGACCAGGACGGCCCGAGGGCGGGTACGTTCGGCCGTACGGGGTGCGGCTCTGGCCACCGAGGCTGCGACGGGGGCCGCACTCCGGCGGGCCGCGCGGGGGCGTCAGGCGGTATTGGGGGCCACCGCCGTGAAGAGGGCTCCGTCGGGGTCGCGCAGGGTGACGGAGCGGCTGGTGCTCGTGGTGTGGACCGGGGAGGCGACGGTCCCGCCGAGGGCCGTCGCGCGCTCGACGGCGGCTTCGAGGTCGGGGACGTGGAAGTGGGTGTGCCAGCGGGGGCGTACGTGCGGGTCGGGGTCCTCCTCGACGGCGCCGCCGGTGATCCGGGCGACGGTGTCCCGGCCGTGCCGCAGGACCACGCGGTCGTGCTCGTAGGAGACGGTGCAGCAGCCGGGACTGTCGTCGGCCCAGTCGAGGACCTGGCCGTAGAAGATCGCGGCGGCGAAGGCGTCGCGGGTGCGCAGTTCGAGCCAGGCGGGGGCGGAGCCCCGTCCGACGCTCCAGTCGGGGATGACCCCGCCCTGCCAGAAGCCGAAGACGGCGCCGTCGGGGTCGGCCGCCAGCGCGGCGCGGCCTGTACCGAAGGGGAGCGGGCCGACGGCCACGGTCGCGCCGCGTTCGCGCACGCGCGCGGCGGTCACGTCGGCGTCGTCGACGGCGAAGTAGGGGGTCCAGCCCACGGGGAGACCGGGCGAGGGGGCCGGCGCGCCGATGCCCGCGACGGGCGTCCCGTTCCGGAAGGCGACCGAGAGGCCGTCCCCGGTGTCGCGGAACTCCCACCCCATCACGGCGGCGTAGAACTCCTGGGCCGCCGGAAGGTCCCGGGTCATCAGGCTGACCCAGCAGGGCACGCCCGCGAGCTCATGGCTGGATGTCGACACCGGTCCCACGTCTCCTCTGCCGCGCGGCGTACGGAACCGGCCCACCGTAGCCCTGCCGGACCGTACGGACGGTGAGGCTCGGCAGCACCCGCCCGATCGGACGCAGCGCGCCGTACGACGGCCGGGGCGGCGGGGAACGCCGCCCGGGGGGAGCCGGGGCGACGTGTGGGTGCCGACCGGTTTCAAGGCGGGCATACCTTTCATACGTGCGGACATGTGCGCGCTCGGCCTTGGGTTGAAGGGATCATCCGGTGGCGTTTCCTCACATTCCTCAGATCGGCGGACGCGAAGCCTCCGCCCCGTGCGCAACCGCGTGGGCGGTGGGCGTGGTGATGGTGGTGACTCCCTGTCCGGCACGGGAGGCGCACCGCGTACTGGCCGCCGCGGCCGCGGCGGCGCACATCGGCGTCGAGGGGCTGGCGGCGGCGATGGCCGCCGCGGCGTGGGGGGTGAAGGCTCCCAAGGGAGTGGAGCGGGCCCTGCGGCGGGCCGTCGAGGCGGCCAGGACGGCGGGGGCCGAGGGGGCGGGGACCGTTCCGGCCCGGCCGCTGGTGCCCAGCCGGGAGCGGACGCAGGAGGCCCTCGGCCGCTTCCGGGGATGCCGGGCGTGGCTGTGGGCCGACCCGGCGGACGCGGGTGCCCGCCGGGCGATGGACGACGCCACGTACACGCTGTGCGTGCTGATGGGCCGCCCCACGGCGCACGAGGCCCTCCGCGCCGCGGAACTCCGCCTCGCGGACGGCGCCCACCACGCTCCGCGGGGAATGGACGGGACCGGCCTCGCCGTCTGACCCCCGGACCGGGGGGCCGGACGGCGGAGCGGGGCCTCCGGACCGGGACGCCCCGGACCGGCGTCAAACCTCCCGCGTGACGGATTCCCCCGGTCGGCCGAAGTCCGGTGGCCGCTCGGCCGATCGGGGGCTCTCATGGGACAGCGGGCGGTTTTCCGCCCACCCACGCAAGCGCGGAAAGGCGTCCTCATGTACGAAATGCGCGCTGAATCCCCGGACGGCCGAGGTGAGCTCCTGTGGCACGTCCTCGCCAAGGAACCCTCCTCCGGCACCCTCTGCGGCCGACACGCCCCGCCACCGCCCGCCGTCCCCGCCATATCCGTCGAGACGACCGGCGAACGCTACTGCGCTCCCTGCATGACGGCCTTCCGCTCCGCGGTGCAGGCCCATGGCGACAAGGCCCTGAGCCCCGAAGCCGCGTAGCCGGCCTGCCCGGCGCGTCCGCCGCAGCCGTCGAGCCCCCACGGGCCCGGACACCGGAGGTCCCCGGTGTCCGGGCCCCCTGCGTGCGCCGTCCCCGGCGAGACGCCCCGACGGGGGCTCCCGACGGCACCTTCCCGCCGCCTTCCGGCCCGTCCCGGTTGCCCCTCCCGGGTTTGCCGGGCGGCAACGCGGGCAGCCGAACCATCACACGCACGTGGGGCACGCACCCTGCGCGGGGGCCCCGGATCGGAGGCCGGAGATGTCCACGAGCACGTTGACAGTGGTGATCGTCGTCGCGGCGGTCCTGGTGATCGCGGTGACCGCGACGATGTGGGTGCTGGCCCGACGGCGGCACCTGCGCGACCGGTTCGGGCCGGAGTACGAACGCACCGTCGAGGAGAAGGGTGGCGCGCTGGCCGCCGAACGCGACCTGCACGCCCGCGAGCAACGCCACGACCGGCTCGACATCAGGGAGTTGCCCGCCGAGCGGCGCCGTGAGTACACCGACTCGTGGGGCAGTGTCCAGGAGCACTTCGTGGACCGCCCCGAGGGTTCGGTCGCCGAGGCCGACGCGCTGGTCTCCCGGCTGATGCGCGAGCGCGGCTACCCCACGGAGGGGTACGACGGACAGCTGCGCGACCTGTCGGTGGAGCACGGACGCACCCTCGACCACTACCGCGCCGCGCACGACGTCAAGGTGCGCAGCGGGACGGACGGGGCGACGACGGAGGAGCTGCGCGGGGCGATGGTGCACTACCGCGCCCTGTTCGACGACCTCCTGACGGACCAGAGGAGTCGATGACATGCACACGAACGAAGGCAAGCAGATCCGGGCTCCCGAACCGGGAGCGCTGACGACCGAGGACCTGGCCCGTCCGGAGACGGGCGCGGAAACGGAGGAGCGGAAGGCAGCCGTCTACCCGGGCGAGGCCACGTCGGTGGGACCGGACGGGGCGGACGGGAAGGACAGGGCGGACGGGCCGGCGGGCACCGGCGGGACGGACGGGGCCGAGGCGGGTGACGCGGTGGAAGGGACCGCCGCCGAGGAGGCCCACGAGCCCGGCACCGCCGACGAGCCGCTGCTCTCCCCCGCGGACGCGGACGCCTACCGCACGTCGTGGAGCGAGATCCAGGGCCGCTTCGTCGACGACCCGAAGGAGGCCGTCGAATCGGCGGACAACCTGGTGGCGGAGGTCATGCGGACCCTGGCGAGCAGCTTCTCCACGCACAAGCGGGAGCTGGAGGGGCAGTGGGACCGCGGCGAGCGGGTGCCGACCGAGGACCTGCGCCTGGCGCTGCAGCGCTACCGCTCCTTCTTCAACCGCCTGCTCAAGACCTGACCCCCGGCAGCCCGTTCAGGCGTCGTCGGGGACGTGGAGGTGCAGTACGCACATGTCGTCGCGGTGGGGCGGCCGCAGGGCGGCGAGGGTCCGGGCCAGGGTTTCGCCCCGGCCCTCGCGCACGAGGCGCAGGGCGGTGTCGGCGAGCCGGGCGAGGCCGGTTTCGATGTCCTCCCCCGGATCCTCCACGAGGCCGTCGGTGTACAGCAGCAGGTGGTCCCCGGGCAGCAGATCGGTCACGGACTGCCCGTACTCGGACCCGAAGGCGGCGCCGAGGAGGACGCCCCTGGGCTGCGGGAGGAAGCCCGCCTCGTCGCCGCGGATCAGCAGGGGCGGCAGATGCCCGGCCCGCACCCAGGTCAGGCGCCCGTCCGAGGGCCGGTAGCGGCCCATCACCATGGTGGCGGTGGCGCCCCCGGACGGGTCGGCGGCGGTGTGGAGCAGCAGCCGGTTGAGCCTGGCCAGGACGTCGGGCAGCGCCGACCCCGTGACGGTCATTCCCTTGGCGGTGAACCGCAGCTGGGCCATGGTGCCGACGGCGGGCAGCCCGTGGCCGGCCACGTCCCCGACGACGAACAGGGCGCTGCGGTCGGGGAGTTCGATGGCGCTGTACCAGTCCCCGCCGACGTTGATGCCGCTGTCGGCGGGCGCGTAGGCGACATCGACGCAGAGACCGGCGAGTTCCAGGGACTGTTCGGGGATCGGCAGCAGGGTGTTCTGGAGGCTGGCGGCGAGCGCGCGCTCCGCCTCGAACCTGCCGCGTTGGACGAGGACGTCGCGTTCGCTCTCGACCAGGGCGCGTTCGGCGTCCTGCCGGGCCGTGACGTCCTGGAGGAGTCCGTGGACCTCGACCGGGTGACCGTGGGCGTCCGCCTGTGCCTCGGCGACCATCCGGACGTGGCGCACGCCGTGGGCGGTGGTGATGCGGAAGACCTCGTCCACGGGCTCCCCCCGGCCCAGCAGCCGGGCGAGGGCCGCGCTCACCGCGGGCCGGTCCGCGGTCGGCAGGTGCCGGGACAGGTCCTCCAGCCGTACGGGGCCCAGGGCGGGGTCGCGGTCGAAGATCGCGTAGACCTGGTCGGACCAGACGGCGGTGCCCGTCACCGGGTTCCAGCCGGCCCAGCCGAGGTTGCCCAGCCGCTGCATGTCCGCCAGGCGCCGGACTTCCCGCTCGTCGACGTCGTGGCGGACCCAGGACACGACCAGCCGCTCGCCCAGCGCGGTCGCCCGGACCGAGTACACGGACCGCTTCTGCACCCCGGCGAGCACCTCCTCGTAGGTGAACGGTTCTCCCTCGTAGGGACTCCCCGTCGTCAGCACGTCCAGGTAGCCGTCCCACACGGCGGTGCCCGCCACGGTGGGATACGTCTCCAGGACGCGCAGGCCCACGAGTTCCCGGCCCCGGCGTCCGGCCACGTCGACCGAGCCGGGGGCGGCCGCGTCGATCCGGTAGTCCTCCACTTCGCCGGAGGCCCCGCGCAGGGGGGTGAGCAGGACGGCGGGCCCGGACAGGGCGTCCAGGATCCGCTGGACGGCGTCCGTGTCGGCAGGGGCCCCGGCGGGCTCCGCCGTGCCGTCGGCCGCGGCGGGGCCGGAGTGCCCGAACGCGCGGAGCGGGCCGCCGCAGAGCCGTACGGCACGCCGCAGCAGGTCCCTGGTGGACGGGTCGAAGGGCCCCGGTCCGGTCAGCAGGAAGCCGATGACGGCTCCGGGCGCACCGTCTCGGGACACGGGCAGCCAGGCGCGCGCGGGCCAGCGGTCCGGTGGGCCTATCAGCAGGTGGCTCCGGGCGTCGCGGACAGGATCCTGCAGCCACACCGGCTCGCCCGTGGTGAGGGCCTGGAGGGCCGCGAGCCCTCCGATCGGCGGGAGGTGGCGCCATTGACCGGCCACCGCGTCGCCCACGCCGGCGTGGCCCACCAGCTCCAGGGCGCCGCCGGGGTCCGTCACGTAGATCATCACCCCGTCCAGGTCCGGGACCTCCGCCGGGGCCAGCTCCCCGCGGAGCAGCTCGGCGACGTCGTCGCCGGTGCGCGCGCCCACCAGCCCTTCGGCCAGCCGGGCCAGGAGCGTGGCGGCGGCTGCCGGGCCGGGGGCTGCGCGGTCACGGCGGGACGACGTGGCCGGCGTCGGCACGGGCACCGGCGCGGGCCGATCCGGCGGGGACGGCGGGGACGGCGGCGGGGAGTCCGCGCCCGCCCGTGCCAGGGTGATCCAGCACTCTTCCAGGACGCTCCGGCCGCGCAGCGCGGCATGCTCGACGAGCCGCTCGTGGGCGGCCTCGGCGGAGATCCCCAGCCTGCCCATGAGCACGCCTTCGGCCCGCTCCACGACCACCGCGGTCGCGATGGCGCCCTTCAGGTCCACGACCTCCGAGCGCAGCCTGGCGACGGTCCTGGCCAGTGCGAGGACCTCGGGTGCCGTGCCGCTGCCGACGGACGCAGCATCGCTGTCCATGCGACGAGCATGGCACGTGTGGCGCCCCGGTGGAGAGGCCCGCCGGTCAGGCGGGGTGACCGGGACGGGGTCAGGCGGGGTGACCGAACCGTGGTCAGGCGGGGTGACCGGGACGCAGGTCACGGACGTCCCGGTAGCGCAGCACCGGGGGCGGCGCACCCTGCCCAGGCGGGCACTCCTCGACGGGCGACAGGACGAAGCCCACGTGGTCCCCGCCCCCGACGCACCGCTCGACACGGCCGGTGAACCAGGGGCGCACCTCGGTCAGCACCGGGCTTCCCTCCCGTCCCGGCCGCCAGCCGGTCCGGACGAACTTGTCCTCCCGGTCCCCCGTCCGCCCGCCGAAGAGCTCCGCCGGTGCCCGTTGGTCCCGCGACAGCAGGTGCACGGTCAGGTACGCCGCCCCGCGCGCGACCCGGTACGTGTGGTTCGCCGTGGACAGCCAGACGACGAAGCGCGGCGGGGCGATGGAGCACTGGGAGGCGAAGCCGACCAGGCAGCCCGCCCTCGCGCCGTCGGCCGCGGCCGTGACCACGTACATCGGGCCGTCCAGCGCGTCGGTGAAGGCATCCAGCCCCGTCACGGCGCCACCCCTCGGTCGGCGGTTTCGCCCCTGGTCCGCGGCTACCCGGCGCGGCTCCCGGCAACCGGGCCGGAGGCGCTCGCGGTCCCGCGGCCCGCCCCCGCCGGGCCGCGATCGCCCCCGGGGCCCGTGCGAGGTGTACCGGGCTCCGCCGCGGGCAGCCGCCGGGTATGAGCTTCGAGCATCCGGCGGAGAGGCACGGCGACGGGCGGATCGGCCGTTTCGGGAAGATGGCCGAGCTCGCCTCCAATTTCACGAGCTCGGCGGCGTTCTCCGCCGTGTGCCTGGTGCTGGTCGGCGGATTCGTGGCGGTGCACCTCGCGGGCCTGCCGCTGAGCTGGCAGCTGTTCGCCGGGGACACGATGGCGGCCGTGTCGCTGCTGCTGCTGGCCCTGCTGAAGAACGCCGAACGCCGCGCCGAACACGCGATCCAGCAGAAGCTCGACGCGATCGCCGCCGCGCTGCTGGAGCAGCAGCGCGGCGAGCCGGGTCGGGCGGCCCGCCGGCTCCGGGAGGCCATCCGCACACAGGACGAGGTCTGAACGCGACCCGGACTCCAGGAGGCCGGACGCCGCCCCGGTCGCCGGGGGCCGCAGCTGCGGCGACCATGAGAGGGTGCACGGCGCACCGGTGGACGTTCTGGTCGCGGGCGCGGGCCCGGTGGGGCTGACCGCGGCGATCGAGTTGCGCCGGCGCGGGGTCGGCTGCCGGCTCGTGGACCGGCTGCCGGAGCGGATGCCGTACGCGAAGGCGGTGGGCATCCAGCCGCGCACGCTGGAACTGTGGGACCGGATGGGGCTGGTGCGGACCGTGCTGGACGCCGCGATCCCGATGCGCGGACAGCTGGTGTACGTCGACGGCCGCGAGCAGGACCGGCTGGAGTTGGCGCTGCCGGCCGACGTCCCCTTCGGTTTCGCCGCGCTGCCGCAGAACGAGACCGAGCGGATCCTGGAGGAGTTCCTCGCCCGTTTCGACACCCGCATCGAGCGGCGCACCGAACTGGTCTCCTTCGCGCAGGACGCCGACGGGGTGACCTGCCGGCTCGTCGGACCGGACGGCGAGGAGGAGGTGCGCACCCGGTTCCTGGTGGGGTGCGACGGGGCCCACAGCACGGTCCGCAAGGGGCTCGGACTCACCTTCGAGGGCGCGGCGTTCCCCGAGGAGTACATGCTGGCCGACGTGGTGGTGGACTGGGACCTGCCCCACGCGTACGGGGTCCGGTCCCTGCACCACGATGCCGGCGGCGCCCTGGACGACCTGCTGGTGTGCATTCCGCTGCCGGGTCCGGGCCGGTACCGGGCGTCGATGCTGGTGCCGCCGGAGCTGTCCTCCCCGTCGGTCGGCGAGGACGGGGTGGCTCACGGTCTGGAGGGCGGCCGGGCTCCCGGGCTGTCCCACGTGCAGGCGGTCCTGGACCGTCTCTCGCCGCAGCCGGTGACCGCCTCCGGCCTGCGCTGGTCCTCGATCTTCCGGATCAGCCACCGGATCGTCGACCGGTACGGGGACGGGCGGGTCTTCGTCGCCGGGGACGCGGCGCACATCCACCCGCCGACCGGCGCGCAGGGCATGAACACCGGTATCCAGGACGCCTGGAACCTGGCCTGGAAGCTGGCCCTGGCCGTCGACGGGGCCGCGCACCCGCGGTTGACGGCCAGTTACGACGCCGAGCGCCGGCCGGTCGGCGAGGAGGTCGTCGGGCGGACCGTTCGGCACGCCGGCCAGGGCGTGCGGGCCGGTGGCGAGGACCTGACCACCGTACTGATGCGCGAGGCGCAGCTGCTCGTCAGCTACCCGGACAGCCCGCTCGTGCGCCCGCCGGATCCGGACGGCGCCGGCCCCGGACCGCGCCCCGGCGATCGCGCCCCCGACTGCGCCGGGCTGATCGGGCGCATCGAGAGCGGGCCCTTGCGCCTGTACGAGCTGTTGCGCGGCAGCGAGCACGTGCTGCTGGTCTGCGCCGACGGCCCGCAGGCCCCTTGCGTCCCCGGACTCGCCGCACTGACCGGCGGGTTGCCCGCGGGACGGCTCACGGCGTACGCGGTCCTCACCGAGGGCGGGACCGCGCCCGCCTGGGCCCCGATGCCGGTGTACCTCGACGGGCTCGGCGAGTTCCGCCGGGTCTACGGGGTCCGGGAGCCGACCGCCTTCGTGGTCCGGCCGGACGGCCACCTCGGGGCCCGGCTGTGCCCGCCGACGGCCGGGGAGCTGTCGGCGTACCTGTCGGGGGTGTTCGGAAGCCGAGCCACCGGGGGCTGAGCTTCCGGGGCCGGGCCGTCCGGGCCGTGTCAGCGGGGCCGGGCCACCCGGGCCGTGTCACCGGAGCCGTGTCACCGGAGCCGTGTCACCCGGTGGCGGTCCTAGGAACTCTCCGGGACCACGGCCGGGGCCGCAACCCGGCGGACGACGGCGGCCATCCCGGCTGCGCCCAGCACGGCCAGCAGGGCGGCCGCGCGCAGGACGGTCTCGATGGCGGGGCCGTCCGAGGCGGCCCCCGCGACGGAGCCGCTGATCACCTCCAGGACGGTGGAGGCGACGGCCACCGCGACGGCCCCCAGCAGGACGAGGGAGGTCAGCACGAGCCCGGAGGCGGCCGCGAGGCGACCGGGCGGGACGTAGGACTGGGTGGCGACGTTGGTCAGTGCCCAGGCGAGCCCGACGCCGACGCCGACCACCGCGAACACGGCCGTGTAGACGACGAGCGAGGTGACCAGCGTCAGGACGAACAGGCTGACTCCGCTCAGCAGCATCCCGGCGGCCATCAGCCGCTCGGGGCGCACGCGCAGGGCGAGGTGGCCGGACCAGTAGCTGGCGGCTCCGGCGCCGACGGACAGGGCCAGGAAGATCAGCCCGGAGTCCAGGGGCGAGAGCCCGCGCGCCTGCTGGAGGTAGAGGGCCGAGAACACGGCGACGAGGCAGTACACGACGTTGGACAGGGATCCGGCGAGGGTGACGGCGACGAAGGGGCCGTTGTGCAGGAGTTCCAGGTCCAGCAGGGGCTGCGGACTGCGCCGCTCGACCAGGACGAACACGGCCAGCAGGACCGCACCGCCCACGAGGCAGCACAGGGTCGCCGGGGAGCCCCACCCCCAGTGCGCGCCCTGGTCCACGCCGGTCATCAGGGCCGTCAGGCCGCCCGCGAGCGTCACCACGCCGGGCAGGTCCAGGCCGCGTCCGGCCTCCTCGTCCCGCGTCTCGGGAACGAAGCGCAGCAGGAGCAGGGCCGCGGCGAGGGCGAAGGGCACGTTGAGCAGGAACACGGCGCGCCAGCTGACGTGTTCGGCGAAGGCCCCGCCGACGAAGGGTCCCAGGGCGGTGCCGATGGCGCTGAAGGCGAGGACGGTGCCGACGGCGCGGCCCTGCCGTTCGTCGCGGAAGTACGCGGTGACCACGGCGACGGACACGGGAAGGATCAGTGCGGCGGTGCACCCCTGCACGAAGCGTCCTGCGGTGAGCCAGGCGGTGTTCTGCGCGGCGGCGCACACCACCGAGACGAGGGCGAAGCCGGTGAGCCCGCAGACGAGTACCCGCCGCCTGCCGAAGAGGTCGGCGGACCGGCCGCCGGTGACCATCAGGGCGCCGAGGGTGAGCATGTAACCGCTGACCAGCCATTGGAGGTTGGTGGTGGGGGTGTCGAACTCGCGCCCGATGACGGGGAGCATCAGGTTGAGGGCGAACCAGTCCATCTGGACCAGCAGCATCGAGATCGCGGCGGCCGCGATCACCGCCCGGTCCCGGCCGTGGAAGAGCCCGCGCCTCCCGCTCGCCCCCGCCGGCTTCGCCATCGCGCCCTCCCCCGGCCTACGCTTCGTCCGCCGTCGGCACGCAGAGCACCGGGACGGGCGAGAGGTGCAGCAGCTTGTGCGGGGTGGAGCCGAGGAGGGCGCCGCGGATCGGGCTGTCGCCCCAGGTGCCGACGATGATGACCCGGGCGTCGTGGCGTGCGGCGGCGTCCAGCAGCGCCTGGGCGGGCTTGTCGTCGACCACCTCGACGGTGGAGGGGACCCCGGCCTCGTCGGCGGCCTCGACGGCCCGCGCCAGGGCGCTGCGGCCGGCCTGGAGGAGGGCCTCGCGGTGGGCCCGGTACTCCTCGCCGGTGGCTCCGGGCGCGGCGGCTCCGTAGACGAGGACCAGCGGTTCCCCGAAGGCGGTGGCGACCTCCAGCGCGACGCGCAGGGCACGTTCGGCGCCGGGGGACTCGTCGTAACCCAGGACCACGGACATCCGGCCTCCTCAGGACTTCCTGCCGCGTACGAGGGCCGGGTCGACCACGCCCCGGCGCTCCTGCCAGAACCGGCCGTCGCGGATCCGCCAGAAGCACATGAGGAGGAAGCCGGCGACGGCGATCCCGATGCCGATGACGAGGGGCGGGCCGAGGCCGAACCAGGAGACCCCGCCCGCGGAGTTCGCCGGGTTCGACATGTCTCCCACGGACTCCACCAGCAGCCAGGTCAGCAGGCCCGCGCCGACCAGCGGGCCGAGGCCGATGAGGAGGAAGTTGTGCGCGTTCTCCAGCAGGTGGCGGCGGTAGTAGACGGCGCAGGCCACACCGGTGAGGCCGTAGTAGAAGGCGATGAGCAGGGAGAGCGCGGTGAGGGAGTCGAGGAGGGCGTTCTCGCTGATCTGGTTGACGGCGAGGTACCAGACGATGGCGATGGCGGCCACCCACCAGGTGCTCACGTCGGGGGTGCGGAAGCGGGGGTGGATGTGCGCGAGGTGCGGTGGGAGGGCGTGCCGGCGGGCCATCGACAGGGCGGTCCGGGAGGCGGGGATGATCGTCGTCTGGGTGGAGGCGAGGGCGGAGGTGCAGACGGCGAGGAGCACCATCCAGTCCCAGCCGCCCATCACCTCGTGCGCGAGGACGGCGAAGACGGCCTCTTCCTCGCCGGCGTTCTGGGCGAGGAACTGCGTACCGGCGTAGGCGACGACGGCGTAGCCGACGGACAGGTAGGTCACCAGGAGGACGATGGTGGACCAGATGCCCGCCTTGCCGGGCGCGGTGGCGGAGTCCTCGACCTCCTCGGTGAGGTTCACGGCCGACTCCCAGCCCCAGTAGATGAAGACGCCGAGCAGCAGCCCCGCGGTGAGCGCGGTGCCGCCGGCGCCGAAGGGGTTGAGCCAGCTCAGGGAGGGCGGGGTGCCGCCGAGGGTGCTGGTGCCGGCGTAGACGCGGTAGAGGGCGACCACGGCGAACGCGAGCAGGAAGAAGACCTGGGCGAGGATCAGGACGTCCTGGAGCCGGGCGGACATCTCGGTGCCGATGACGCAGATGGCGGTCATCGCGAGGATCACCAGGACGCTCAGGCCCTGCCGGACCAGCTGGTTCGCGGCGAGGCCGTCGAGCCCGGCGGCGAGCAGGCCGAAGTGGACGGCGACGTCCGCGAGGGAGCCGATGACGAGTACGCCGGTCATGGTGATGGCCCAGCCGCCGAGCCAGCCCGCCCAGGGGCCCATGGCGCGGGTCACCCAGGAGAAGGTCGTGCCGCAGTCCTGGTCGACCTTGTTGAGGTAGTAGAAGGCGGCGGCGATCAGCAGCATCGGGACGAAGGACGCGAGCATCACGCCCGGCGCGTAGACCCCCACCAGGGCCACGATCGGTCCGATGACGGCGGCCAGGGAGTAGGCCGGCGAGGTGGAGTTCAGACCGATGACGAGGGCGTCGAGGAAGCCGATGGCGTTGGCCTTCAGGCTCGCGTCGGCGTCGGGGAGGGTGCTGCCCGGTGCGCCGTGGTCGCCGTCGTCCATGTACGCATCGTCACGCACCCGGCCCGGCCGCGCGAGGCGGACGGGCCGGGCCGGGGACGCGCGGTGCCGCGGTTCAGGGGCGGGTGTTCCACCCGGCCACGACCGGAAGTCCGTGTTCCGTGGACAGCACGCTGACCGTGCCGGTGCGCAGCAGGAAGAGCCGGCCGTCCTGCGGGGAGAGACCGAGGTAGCGGGCTGTCAGGACGCGCAGGAAGTGTCCGTGGGCGACGAGCACCACGTCGCCCCGGTCCTCGGTCAGCACCGTGCCGGCCCGCGCCAGCACCCGGTCCGCGCGGGCGCCGACCTGGGCGGCGCTCTCCCCGGGGTGGTGGGCGTCGCCCTGCGGGACCCCGTCGGTCCACAGCGACCAGTGGGGCACGGTGCGTTGGATCTCGGCGGTGGTGACGCCCTCGTAGCCGCCGTAGTCCCATTCGTGGAGGTCCGGGTCGGGGACCCCGTCGTGGAGCCCGGCGAGCCGGGCGGTGGCCACGGCCCGGCTCAGCGGGCTGGTCAGCACCAGGGCGGGTTGCCGGTCGCGGAAGAAGGGCGCCAGCGAGATGGCCTCCTCGACCCCGCGCGCGGTCAGGGGCACGTCGGTGAGGCCCGTGTGCCGCCCGTTGGCGCTCCAGGCCGTCTCCCCGTGACGCACCAGCAGAAGATCACTCATGCTCCGGACCCTAGGGCATCTCCGCGAAGTCCCCGACCCGCTCCCGCATGTCGTCTTCTGTCGGGGCGGGGGCCGTGCCACCGTCGGGCGTCATGGACGTGAACCCCCGCCGGCCCCTCCCGCGTGCCGCCCGGGCCGGGGGCTGAGGGGTGGACGCGCGGGCGCTGCGGCCCTCCCTGACGGCGCTCATGCTCGCTCTGACCGCGGTCACCGGACTGATCGAGGCGGTGAGCCTGCTCGCCCTGGGACCGGTGTTCACGGCGATGCAGACCGGCAACGTCCTCTTTCTGGCCTTCGGGGCGGCCCATCAGGGGAACCTGCCCTCGCTGCCGGCGGCCGTCTCTCTGGTGGCCTTCGCGCTGGGCGCGGTGTGCGGGGCGCGGATGGAGTCGGCCGCGGAGGGCCGGGGCTGGCGCTGGATGTGCCTGGGGCTGTACGCCGAGACGGCGCTGATCGTCGCCGCGGCCGTCGCCGGGTGGCGGGTGACCCCGCGGTTCGGCGATCCGGGGGCGCCGCACCTGGTGGAGGCCGGGCTGCTGTCGGTGGCCATGGGCATCCGGAACGTGACGAGCATGCGGGTGAACGTGCCCGGTGTGCCGACCACGCTGGTGACCCGGTCCATGACCGGCCTGATGGCCGGCTCGGCGCTGGGGCGCGACAGTGCCTTCGGATACGGGAGCGGGGCCTGGGCGCGGCGGGGACTGGCGGTACTGGCCATGTTCTCGGGCGGACTGGCGGGGGCGCTGCTGGTGCGGGCCGGATGGAGCGTGGGCGAGGTGCTGCTCCCGGCGGCGGTGGTGGTGGCGGGGGTGACGGTGGTGCACCGGTCCTTGTTGCCGCTGCTGCACACCCGGTAGCCCGGCGACCGCGCCCCTGCGGCCGTGCGCGCACCGTCGGCCCCTGCGGCCCGTTCGCGCCCCTGCCGTCATTCGCTGCGAAAACGCTGCAACTTTCCTCCGTCCCCGGTGGTGGCGACGCTCGTGGCATGGACGACCCTCCCCGCACCATCGAACGGGACACCGCCCTCTCCGCCGGGTTCGCGGCGGGGGACGAGGGCGCCGTGGAGGCGGTCTACCGGCGCTGGCGGCCCCTGGTGCACTCCCTGGCCCGGCGTTCCCTGGGCGACGACCGCGAGGCCGAGGACGTGACCCAGCAGGTGTTCCTGGCAGCCTGGCGCGGCCGCGACGGCTACCGGCCCGGTCCGGGCGGGCTCGGCGCCTGGCTCACCGGGATCACCCGGCACAAGGTGGCCGACGCCCTGGAGGCCCGTGCCCGGCGGGCCCGTACGGTGGCGGCCGCCGCCGTCGCCCTCGCCGGCGGGCCGCACCCGCCCGGCCCGCACCCCGGCACGCACGGCGCGGCCGGATGGCCCGGCCCGGAACAGGCCCTGGACCGGCTGCTGGTGGCCGGGGAGCTGGCCCGGCTGCCGTCGGCGCAGCGGCACGTGCTGTGGCTGGCGTTCTACGCCGACCTGAGCCAGAGCCAGATCGCCGCCCGGACCGGGCTTCCGCTGGGCACCGTCAAGAGCCACATGCGGCGGGCGCTGCGCGTCCTGCGGCAGGCGCTGGACCCCGACCGGCCCGCTGCCCCGGTCCCGGCCCGGCTGCCAGCGCCGCGATGACGGCGACGCCCGACCGCAGCCCGAACAGCCGCTCGGTGCGCGGCTGCGGATGCGGCCCGTCCCAGCCGGGTCCGGCCAGCAGCAGCGCCGACTGGCCCCGCGCCCCGGGCGGCCCCCACGCGATGCCGGCCACCGAACGGGCCAGGGTCCGGTCCGCCGTCGTACGGGACTGCGACCAGAGCACGGCCGCGCAGGGCCCGGTACGCCGTACCGCGTCCCGCAGCGCCTCGGCGGGCAGGGCCGGGCCGAACATCCGTACCGGCACGCCCAGTTCCCCGAGCGCGGCGGCCAGTGCCTCGATCGGCAGGCTGTGCAGCTCTCCGGGCGCGCAGGCGAGGAGCACCGGGGGTGTGTGCGCCCGCTCGGGGGCGGGACGCACCCGGTGCAGGGCGGCGGAGACGTGCCAGGACAGCAGGTGCTCCACCTCGACGTACCGCTCCCCCGCCGAGGCCCATTTGCGGCCCACGGCGTGCAGGGTCGGCGCGATGATCTCCTCCCACGCGGTGACCGGGCCGTGTTCCGCGACAGCGGCCTCCAGCAGGTCCGCCACCGCCGGCGCGTCCAGGCGTACGGCGGCCCGCGCGAGCCCCCTGGCCTCCGGCCGCACCTCCCCGAGGGGGAGGGCCCCGGGCCCGCCCGGCGTCACGGCCGCCGCCTCCTCCCCCGCGCGGGCGGCGGGTGCTTCGCCGAGCGCGGCCCGCGCCGCCTCGGACGGGGGCACGCCCCGCGCGGTGAGCCGGCACATCTCGTCGAGGCGGGCGATGTCCTCGGGGGTCCAGCGGCGGTGCCGGCCGTCCTCGCGGCGGGCCGGGCCGATGGCGTAGCGGCGTTCCCAGGAGCGCAGGGTGGTCGGCGAGACCCCCAGGCGGCGGGCGACGGCGCCCGTGCTCAGGGCGGGTTCGGGGGGCGGCGGCACGGGGGCCGGCACGGGGTCCACCCGGCTCACGATACGGTGCCGGGCCGCCCCTCGCGGAAGCGGCCGAGGCCGTCGGCGAGGTCCACGACGGGGTCCGGGTAGTCGAAGCGGGCCCGTTCCAGGCCGGGCAGCCGCCAGGGCTCGTGGACGCGGGGCGCGGGCAGGTCGGCGAGTTCGGGCACCCAGCGGTGGACGTAGCGGCCCTCGGGGTCGTGGCGCAGGCCCTGGCGGACGGGGTTGAGGACGCGGTTGGGGCGGGTGTCGGTGCCGGTGCCGGCCACCCACTGCCAGTTGAGCTGGTTGTTGGCCACGTCCCCGTCGACGAGGAGGTCCATGAAGTGGCGGGCGCCGGTGCGCCAGTCCACGTAGAGGGTCTTGGCGAGGAAGCTGGCGGCCAGCAGGCGGCCCCGGTTGTGCATCCAGCCCTCGTGGCGCAGCTGGCGCATGGCGGCGTCGACGACCGGGTAGCCGGTGCGGCCGTCCTTCCAGGCCTGGACCTCTTCCTCGGCGTCGGGTCCGGTGCGCCAGCGGTCCTGGCGGGCCCGGTAGTCCTCGGTCGCGGTGTCGGGGCGGGCGGCGAGGACCTGGTGGTGGAAGTCGCGCCAGCACAGCTGGCGGACGAAGGCCTCGGCGCCGGGGCCGCCCGCGGCGCGGGCGCGGTGGACGGCCTCGGTGGGCGAGAGGGTGCCGAAGTGCAGGTGCGGGGAGAGCTTCGAGGTGGCGTCGCCGGCGAGGTCGTCGTGGGTGTCCTCGTACCGGGTGATGCCCGAGCGGAGCCAGTTGGTCAGCAGCCGGCGGGCCTCGGTCTCGCCGCCGCGGGCGAGGCCCGGGGAGGTGCCGGTGACGGCGGAGCGGCGGGGCAGCGGCTCGGAGCCCAGGTCTTCGGGGACCCGTACGGTGCGGGGCGCGGGCTCGACCGGCCTGAGGGGCAGTTCCGTCCAGCGGCGCAGGTACGGGGTGAAGACGGCGAAGTGGTCGGCTCGGGAGCCCGACGGCAGCACCGTCCCCGGGGCCACCGCGGTGACCACGGTGTCGTGGACGTAGAGCCGTCGGCCCTGGGCTTCGAGGGCCTCGCGCAGGCGTTCCTCGCGGGCGTGGGCGTAGCCGCTGACCCCGGCGGCCATGTGCACCTCGTCGGCGTCGGCTTCCTGGACCAGGGCGCAGACCTCGGCGACGACGTCCCCGGAGCGCAGCAGGAGGCGGCCTCCGCGCTCGCGCAGGGCGGCGTCGAGGTCGGCGAGGCAGTCGGCGAGGAAGGCCAGCCGGTTGGGTGCGGCGAAGGCGGAGTCCTCGATGACGCGGTCGCGGACGAAGAGCGGGACGACCCGGTCGCCGGAGGAGAGGGCGGCCCGCAGGGGTGGATGGTCGTGCAGGCGCAGGTCGGAGGTGTACAGGACCACGGCGGTGTTCATGCTCTCGGCTCCGCGTCAGGGCTGTGGGCATCGGTTGTCGGGGGTTCTTCTGCGCGGGGGGCCGTTCCGGATGCGGCTGCGGGGGGTGAAGCGGGCCCGGGGGCGGGGGACGGCGCGGGCCCGGATCCCGACGCGGCCCGTTCGGCGGCGCCGGCGATGTTGCGGGCCATGCCGCCGAAGACGACGGCGTGGAAGGGGGACACGCTCCACCAGTACAGGTGTCCGAGCAGCCCGTGCGGGTGGAACAGGGCCCGCTGCCGGTACAGGGCGCGCGGCGGGGCGGGGGCCGCGGACGGGCCCGGGGCCGGGGAAGGGCCCGGGGCCGCGGCGGAGCCCGGGGCCGCGGCGGAGCCCGGGGCCGCGGCGGAGCCGGACGCGCGCGGGTCGGCGTACAGCTCCAGCCAGGCCAGCCCCGGCAGCCGCATCTCGGCGCGCAGCCGCAGCAGACGGCCCGCTTCGATCTCCTCGACCCGCCAGAAGTCGAGGGAGTCGCCCACCCGGAGCCGGGCGGCGTCGCGGCGGCCGCGCCGGATGCCGGCCCCTCCGACGAGCCGGTCCAGCCAGCCCCGTACGGCCCAGGCCAGGGGGAAGGAGTACCAGCCGTTCTCCCCGCCGATGCCCTCCACCACCCGCCACAGCGCGTCCGGCGGGGCGTCGACGGGCAGTTCCCGCTCGTCGGTGTAGAGGCTGCCGCCCGCCCAGTCGGGGTCGGTGGGCAGCGGGTCGCTGGGCGCGCCGGGCAGGGAGGCGGAGGACCAGCGGGTGGTGACCTTGGCCTCGCGCACCCGCTGGAGGGCCAGTGCGAGGGCCTGGTCGAAGCCGATCGGGGAGCCGGGCGGGTCGGGGACGTAGGCGGCGATGTCGTGCTCGTCGCAGACCACCTCGTGGCGCAGGGATTCGGCGAGCGGCCGGGCGAGCGAGCGCGGGACGGGCGTGACGAGACCGATCCAGTGGCTGGAGAGCCGCGGCGTCAGCATGGGGACGCGCACGATGAGCCGTTTGGGAAGCTCGGCCACGACGGCGTAGCGGCGCATCATCTCCTCGTACGTGACCACGTCCGGTCCGCCGATGTCGAAGGTCCGGCTGACCTCGGGGGGCATGGCGGCGCTGCCGACGAGGTAGCGCAGGACGTCGCGGACGGCGATGGGCTGGATGCGGGTGCCGACCCAGCTGGGGGTGACCATGACGGGCAGCCGCTCGGTGAGGTAGCGCAGCATCTCGAAGGAGGCGGAGCCGGAGCCGATGATGACGGCGGCGCGCAGGACGGTGGTGGGCACCCCGGAGGCGAGGAGGATCTCACCGACCTCGGCGCGCGAGCGCAGGTGCGGGGAGAGCGCGTCGCGGGGTACGTCCGCGGGAACGAGGCCGCCGAGGTAGACGATCCGGCGGACTCCGGCCGCGCGGGCCTCTTCGGCGAAGGTCCGGGCGGCGGCGCGGTCGCGGTCCTCGAAGCCGTGGCCGGTGCCGAGGGCGTGGACGAGGTAGTAGGCGACGTCGATGCCGCGCAGGGCCGCCGCCAGCGACGCGGGGTCGGTGACGTCCCCGCGCACCACCTCGGCGCGGCCGGCCCAGGGGTGGTCGCGCAGCCGCTCCGGGGAGCGGGCCAGGCAGCGGACGCGGTGTCCGGAGTCGAGGAGTTCGGGCACCAGGCGGCCTCCGATGTATCCGGTGGCCCCGGTGACCAGGCAGTGCGCGCCTGTCATGGGCTGTCTCCGCTCGTCGTTCCCCCGCCGTCGGCCGCCCCCGGGCCCCTCACGGGCCCGTAGGGAATTCGGGTGGAGCGGCGCTTTCGGATGCGGCGGGGCCGGACCCGGCGCGGCCCTCCCGGACGGTGACGCCTCACGGTGAGGCGTCGGTGACGCTCCGGCGCACCGGGGGCGGCGTGTACGGGACCCAGCCTGCCTTCCTCCGTACGGTTTCGCCCCACGACACATCCGACACCCCCTCCGGCTCCGAAGTGAGCGTGAAGGAGGGAGCGAGATGACCGAGCGAGGACGACCGCGCACGGCCGTGATCGGCGGGGGCGTGTCCGGGCTGACGGCGGCGTACGTGCTGGCCAGGAGCCATGCGGTGACCCTGTACGAGGCCGACGACCGGCTGGGCGGGCACGCCCACACCCATCCGGTGAAGGGCCCCGACGGCCTGGTCCGGGGTGTCGATTCCGGTTTCATCGTCCACAACGACCGCACCTACCCGCACCTGCTGCGGCTCTTCGGTGAGCTGGGAGTGGCCACCCGTCCCACGACCATGAGCCTGTCGGTGCACTGCGAGGGCTGCGGGCTGGAGTACGCGGGGGCGCGCGGGCCGAGGGGGCTGTTCGCCCGGCCCGGGAGCGCGCTGCGGCCCGCCTACCTGCGGATGCTCGCCCAGGTGCCGGTCTTCCACCGGCGGGCCCGGCGGCTGCTGGCCACGCCGCCCGGGGCCGGACCGGAGCCGACGCTGGGCGAGTTCCTGGAGCGGGGCGGCTTCGGACCGTACTTCACCGGGCACTTCGCGATACCGCTGGTGGCCTCGGTGTGGTCCTGCCCGCCGGGCGGGGCGCTCGCGCATCCGGCCCGCTACCTGTTCCGGTTCCTCTCCCACCACGGCATGCTGTCGGTCGGCGGCTCCCCGAGCTGGCGTACGGTCGAGGGCGGTTCGGCGCGGTACGTGGAGCGGGTCCGCGAGGCGCTGGGTCCGGGCGCGGTCCGTTCCGGCGTCCGGGTGCGGTCCCTGGCCCGCACCCCGGGCGGGGTCTGGCTCACCACCGCCGACGGGGCGTCGGCCGCGTACGACTCGGTGGTGGTCGCCGTCCACGCCGACCAGGCGCTGCGCATGCTGGCCGACCCCACCGACGCCGAGCTGGCGGTGCTCGGGGCCTTCCGCTACTCCCGCAACCGCACGGTGCTGCACACCGACGGCTCCGTGCTGCCGGGTGCCGCGGGGGCGCGGGGCTGCTGGAACTACCGGCTGTCCGGATGCCGGCCGGCCGAAGAGGTGCCGGTGCAGGTCAGCTACGACATGGACCGGCTCCAGGGGCTGGCGGCTCCGGAACCGTACGTGGTCACCCTGAACGCCGGGACCGGGCGGGTGCGGCCGGACCGGGTGGTGGCGGAGATGGACTACGAACACCCGCTGTACACGCCGGACTCGGTGGCGGCGCAGCGGCGGCTGCCCGAGCTGTCGGGGCCGGTGACGGCCTACGCGGGGGCCTACCACGGCTGGGGCTTCCACGAGGACGGCTGCCGTTCTGGCGTGGCGGCGGCCGCCGCGCTGGGGGTGGACTGGTGAGGGGCGGGCCGGGCGGGCCCCGGGCGGCGGGCGGCGCGCTGTACGAGGCCGACGTCCGGCACGTGCGCACCGGCGGGCACCGCTACGCCCTGCGCCACCGCACCTTCCTGTGGCTCGTGGACCTGGACGCGCTGCCCGTGCTGCCCCCGCCGCTGCGGGCGCTGGCCCGGTTCGACGCGCGGGACCACTTCGGCGGCGGCCTCCCCTCGATCCGGGCCGGCCTGGACGGCTTCCTCGCGGCGCGCGGGGCCGCTCTGCCGCCGGGGTCGAGGGTGCTGATGCTGGCGCACGCCCGGGTGTTCGGGTACGTCTTCAACCCGCTCTCGGTGTACTGGTGCCACGGCCCGGACGGGGCGCTGCGGCAGATCGTCGCCGAGGTGCACAACACGTACGGGGAGCGGCACTGCTACCTCCTCGGCCCGGAGGCCTCCCGGGAGGCCCGCGTCCCCAAGGAGTTCCACGTCTCCCCCTTCCTGGAAGTGGACGGGGACTACCGGATGCGGCTGCCCGAGCCGGGCGAACGCCTCGACCTGACGGTCCGGCTGGCGGGCGGGGCCGACGGCGCCCGGCTGACGGCGACCGTGCGCGGCCGGCGCCGCCGCGCGGGTGCGCGCGGCCTGCTGCGCGCCCTGGTGCGCCGCCCCTGGCCCACGGCCGCGGTGGCGGTGGGCATCCGTTTCCACGGCGTCCGGCTGTGGCTGCGCGGGCTGCCCGTGCTGCCGCGGCCCCGCCACGTACCCCAGGAGGGTGTGAAGTGACGCTGACGACGCTTCCGGACGTGCCGCCCTGTTCCCGGACGAGGGCGGCGGTGGGCCGGCTGATCATCCGCCGGGCGCTGGACCGGCTCCCGCTCCAGGTGAACATGGGACCCGAGGGCCTCCTGGGGCGGGGCGGGCCGGCGATGGCGGTCCACGACCCGGCCGCCTTCGAGCGCCGGATCACCGCGGAGGGACTGATCGGGTTCGGCGAGTCGTACGTCGCCGGGGAGTGGGACGCCCGCGACCCGGTGGCGGTGCTGACCGTCCTGGCCGGGCACGTCTCCGCGCTGGTCCCGGCTCCGCTCCAGCGGCTGCGGGGGCTGTGGGCGGCCCGGCAGCCGGTGGAGCGGCGCAACACCCGGACCGGTTCCCGTACCAACGTCGAGTGGCACTACGACCTGTCCAACGAACTGTTCGCCCAGTTCCTCGACCCGACGATGACGTACTCCTCGGCGGTGTTCCGCGCCCTGCCCGCCACGGAGGCCGAACTCCCCGCCGCCCAGCACCGGAAGATCGACATGCTGCTGGACCTGGCCGGGGTGGGCCCGGACACCCGGCTGCTGGAGATCGGCACGGGCTGGGGCGAACTCGCGGTCCGGGCGGCCCGGCGCGGTGCCCGCGTGGTGACCCTGACGCTCTCGCGGGAGCAGCGCGAGCTGGCGCTGCGGCGGATCGCGGCGGCGGGTGTGGCGGACCGGGTGGAGGTGCGGCTGTGCGACTACCGGGACGCGCACGGCTGGTACGACGCGATCGTCAGTGTGGAGATGATCGAGGCGGTCGGCGTCGAGTACTGGCCGGCGTACTTCCGCGCGCTGGACCGGCTGCTGGAGCCGGGCGGACGGGTGGCCCTCCAGGCGATCACCATGCCGCACGAACGGATGCTGGCCACGAAGGACACGTACACCTGGATCCAGAAGTACATCTTCCCCGGCGGGATGCTGCCCTCGGTGCGGGCGGTGGAGGAGATGGCGCGGGCGCACACCGGGCTGCGGGTCGTACGGTGCGAGGGCTACGGGGCCCACTACGCGCAGACCCTGCGGCTGTGGCGGGAACGGTTCGCGGAGCGGTCCGAGCGGGTGGCGGAGCTCGGCTTCGACGAGCGGTTCCGGCGGATGTGGACCTTCTACCTCGCCTACTGCGAGGCCGGGTTCGCCTCCGGGTACCTGGACGTGCACCAGTTCCTGCTCACCGGCGGAGAAGGCGGCGGACGGTGAACTGGGGTCCCTTCGGGGTCAACCTGGCCGTGGCGGCCGGCGCGGCCGTGGGCGTCATGCTGCTCGCGTTCGCGGTGGGGGTGCGCAGGGGCACCCACCGGGTGGTGGACGTGGCGTGGGGCCTGGGCTTCGCCGCCGTCGCGGTGGCCACGTACGGGATGTCGGGCGGGGGCGGCGGGCGCGGACTGCTGCTGACCGTGCTCACGGTGGTGTGGGGGCTGCGGCTGGCCGGGCACATCGCGTGGCGGGGACGGGGGCGCGGGGAGGACCCCCGGTACGAGCGGATGCTGGCGCGGGCCCCGGGGAGCCGGAACCTGTACGCGCTGCGGATGGTGTACCTGCTTCAGGCGGCGCTGGTGTGGCTGGTGTCGCTGCCGGTGCAGGCGGGTGCGTACGTGGACCACGGGTGGGGCGGGGCCGGTGTGCCGGGCGGGTACGGCGGTCCGGGTGGGACCGGTGGCCCGGGTGGGGCCGGTGGCCCGGGTGGGACCGGTGGCCCGGGTGGGGCCGGCGGTCCGGGTGGCCCGGTCGGGCTCGCGGTGGCGGGGAGCCTGCTGTGGCTCTGCGGGATCGTCTTCGAGGCGGTGGGCGACCACCAGCTGGCCCGGTTCACCGCGGATCCCGCGAACCGGGGCAGGATCATGGACCGGGGGCTGTGGTCGTGGACCCGGCATCCGAACTACTTCGGCGACTTCTGCGTCTGGTGGGGGCTCTTCCTGATCGCGTGCGGGTCGGCGCAGGCGGCCGCGGTGTCCGTCGTGTCCCCGCTGGTGATGTCGTACCTGCTGATCGCGGGAAGCGGGAAGCGGCTGCTGGAGCGGCACATGGCAGACCGGCCGGGCTACGCCGCGTACCGGGCCCGGACCAGCGGGTTCCTGCCGTGGCCGCCGAAGCGGGGCGACATCCGGGGTCCCGGTCGCGCCGGAAAGGGGTGATCCCGGGCCATTGGTACAGTCCTGGCATGGCGGTGGACGAACTCGACACCCTGATCCTGCGCCTGCTGATCGAGCAGCCGCGCACCAGCGTCCGCGAGTACGCCCGGATCCTCGGCGTGGCCCGCGGCACCCTCCAGGCCCGGCTGGACCGGCTGGAGCGGACCGGGGTGATCACCGGAACCGGCCCCGCCCTCTCGCCCGCCGCACTGGGCCACCCCGTCCTGGCCTTCGTGCACATCGAGGTCACCCAGGGGCACCTGGACGAGGTCGGCGACGCGCTCGCCGCCGTCCCGGAGATCATCGAGGCCTTCTCGATCACCGGCGGCGGGGACCTGCTGACCCGTGTGGCGGCCCGGGACAACGCCCATCTGGAGGACGTGATCCAGCAGCTGATCCGGCTGCCGGGGGTGGTCCGCACCCGTACCGAGGTGGCCCTGCGCGAGCGGGTGGCCCACCGACTGCTGCCGCTGGTCGAGTCCGTGGGCCGGGAAGCGGCGGGGCGAGCGGTCCGCAAACCCTGACAGGATGGCGTGGACAGGTACGCGACGGACAGGACAGGCAGAACGGATGATTTCCGTCATATTCGATCTCGATGGCACCCTCGTGGACAGCGAGCCGAACTACTACGAATCGGGCCGCCTCACGCTGGAACGTCACGGGGTCCCCGATTTCACCTGGGAGCAGCACTCCCGCTTCATCGGCATCGGCACCCTGGAGACACTGGAGGTCCTCAAGGAACGCCACGGGCTCGACGCCCCGGTGGAGCAGCTGCTCGCGGAGCAGAACGCCGCCTACCTGGAGCTGGCCCGCGCCCGCACCGAGGCGTACCCGGAGATGCGGAGGTTCGTGGAGCTGCTGCACGCGCGGGGCGTTCCGATGGCGGTGGCCTCCGGCTCCTCGCGCGAGGCGATCGACGCGGTACTGGCGGGCACCGGGCTGGACGCACTGCTGACCACGGTGGTCTCGGCCGAGGAGGTCGCGCGGGGCAAACCCGCCCCGGACGTGTTCCTGGAGGCGGCCCGCCGGCTCGGCGCCGCGCCGGCCGACTGCGTGGTCGTGGAGGACGCGGCTCCGGGGGCCCGCGCCGCGCACGCCGCCGGCATGGACTGCCTGGCGGTCCCCTACGTTCCGGACACCGCCGGCGATCCGGCCTTCGCCGGCGCGGGCCTGCTCTTCGCGGGCGGGCAGCGGGAGTTCAGCGCGGAGAAGGCCCGCGCGTGGCTGTTCTCCCGCACCTCCGCCTGAGCCCCTCCCCAGCCCTCCCGGGCCCCGCCGCCGGGGTCGAAGAACGGCTTGAACTGCCCCAGGGAACTGCCCCCTCGGCCCGCCCGCCGCTCCTACGCTCGGGCCCTCGGCGGCGGGAGAGCACGCCGCCCGGACCAGGAGAGGGCTCGATGGAAATGAACCGGAACAAACTGGCGGCCGGCGGCGCCGCGGTCGTGATGGCGGCGGGTATCGCGATGACCGCGGTCGGCACGGCGAACGCGGCTCCGGGCGGCGCCCGCATCACCTCGGTGGAGCAGCTGCACCAGAACCTCGCGCAGGCGGTGGAGCGGGAGCAGGCCCTCGGACTCCAGGGCACCCTCGGCGACCCCGTCGGCCGTGAGGTCCTGGCGTCGAGCGACGCCGTCGACGGCTGACGGGCCGGGTGAGCACCGTGGGAAGCGACCAGACGGCGACGGCACCGGCGACCTGGTGCCCCAGCGGCGAGGCACGGGCCCCCGAGTCCGTGGTCCTCGGCGTGCGTTCGGCGGCTGACGGCCAGGTGGTCTACCTCGCCGATCCGGTCCCGGCGTCCGAGGTGCTCGGCACCCTCCCCGAGGGGATCGAGCCGACCCGGGTCCTGCGCTTCGCCTCGCACTGCGTCTCCGCCTGCGCCAACCGGCGGGGCGACGACTGCTCCCTGGTGGAGCGGGTCCTGACCCTGCCCTCGGCCACGGCGGACACCCGTGCGGTCCCGCGGTGCCACCTGCGTACGCGGTGCCAGTGGTGGCAGCAGTCGGGGGTGGCCGCCTGCCACCGCTGCCCGGCCGTCACCACGGCCACCTTCCGGGAGGACGAACTCGCCACCCTGGTGGCGGACCCGTCCACGACACCGGAGCAACTGGCCGCCTGGATAGCGGATTCCGCCTGACCTCCGGCGCACCCGAAACGGCACGCCGGCGCACCGCGCGCGACGTGGCGCGAAGCCCCCGTGCGGCGACGTTCCCCCGCCGCCGCACGGGGGCTTCGCGCGGCACGCCCCGTTCCGGCGGCGGAGACGGGGCGTCCGTGTGGCGGCCTGCCGGCGGGCGGGGAAGAGCGGGGGGCCGCCCCGAGTTAGTAGAACTGTGAACGAAATGGTGCGGGACGCGGCAGAGGTGGACGTGGTGGTCGTCGGGGCCGGACAGGCGGGCCTGTCCGGCGCCTACCACCTGGCCAGGGCGGGGATCGAACACGTGGTCCTGGACCACGCCCCGCGGCCGGGCGGCGCCTGGCAGTTCCGCTGGCCCTCGCTCACCTACGGCAAGGTCCACGGCATGCACGCCCTGCCCGGCATGGAACTGGTCGACGCCGATCCGCTGCGGCCCTCGTCCGAGGTGATCGGCGCGTACTTCGCGGCGTACGAGGAGCGCTTCGGCCTGCGCGTCCGCCGGCCCGTGGACGTGACGGCGGTGCGCGACGCCGGCGACGGCCCGGCCGGCCGGCTGCTCGTCGAATCGACGGCGGGCACCTGGTCGGCGCGGGCGCTGGTCAACGCCACCGGCACCTGGGACCGGCCGTTCTGGCCGCGTTACCCGGGCCAGGAACTGTTCCGGGGCCGGCAGCTGCACACGGCGAACTACCCCGGCCCGCGGGAGTTCGCCGGGGCCCGCGTCATCGTGGTCGGCGGCGGCACCTCGGCGGTGCAGCACCTGCTGGAGATCGCCGAGGTGGCGGCGGAGACCACGTGGGTCACGCGCAGGCCCCCCGTATTCCGCGAGGGGACCTTCGGGGAGGCCGAGGGCCGGGCGGCGGTGGCACTCGTGGAGGAACGGGTCCGGCGCGGTCTGCCCCCGCAGAGCGTGGTCAGCGTGACCGGCCTGCCCCTCAACGAGGCCGTCCGGGCGGGGCTCGCCTCCGGGGTCCTGGAGCGACGGCCCGTCTTCGACCACCTCACCGCCTCCGGGGCCGCCTGGGCGGACGGCGGCCGGGTGGAGGCCGACGTGATCCTCTGGGCCACCGGCTTCCGGGCCGCCGTCGACCACCTGGCCCCGCTGCGGCTGCGCGAGCCGGGCGGCGGCATCCGGGTCGAGGGCACCAGGGCCGTACGGGACGAGCGCGTCCACCTGGTCGGCTACGGCCCGTCGGCCTCGACGATCGGCGCCAACCGCGCGGGCGCCACCGCCGTCCGCGAGATCCGTCGCCTGCTGGACCGGGAGCCGGCCGCCGCACGGGTCGGCGGCGCCGACTGAGAACCCGCGCGGATGCACGGAACGTCCGCCGGGGCCGGGGCTCCGGCCCCTGACCCGGCCCCGGGGCTCAGGAACCCCGGGGCGCGGGCGCCCCCGCCGCCGCCCGGAGACGGTTGAACTCCGCCACGTGCTTCTTGTGCTCCTCATAGGTGGCCGAGAAGCGGGTGTCGCCCGGTTTCACCGTGACGAAGAACAGCCAGTCGCCGGGGGTCGGCGCGACCGCCGCCGCCATGGCGCGCAGCCCGGGGCTGTCGATCGGGGTGGGGGGCAGACCCTGGCGTTCGTAGGTGTTGAACGGGTGGTCGATCCGGGTGTCGCTCAGCTTGGTGTCGAGGGTGCTGCGGTTGAGCGCATAGTTGAGGGTGGAGTCCATCTGCAGCGGCATCGACTTCGCCAGCCGGTTGTGCACGACGCGCGCGACCTTGCCCATGTCCGCCGGGGTCTGGGCCTCCGCCTCGATGATGCTGGCGAGGGTGGCCGTCTGGTACGGGGTCATCCCGTGCGCCTTGCCGCCGTCGGCGACGGCTTTCGTGGCGAGGTTCCGGTTCGCCGTCTCCACCATGTACGCGAGCAGCGCGGTCGGGGTGGACTTCGAGGTCACCGGGTAGGTGGCCGGGAAGAGGTAGCCCTCCGGGTTGCCCTTGGCCTCCGCCGGCAGGGCCAGTGCGGCCGTGGCGACGGCCTTCTTCGTGGCACCGAGGGGGAGCCGGAGCTCGCGGTCGATGGCGGCGTAGACCTGCGGGGCCCGCCAGCCTTCGGGGATCAGCAACTGGCGCGGTTTCTCCGGCGGTTCCTCACGGGGCAGCAGCGGGATCAGGACGGCCGCCCCGAGCCCGAGCAGCATGCCGAGGAAGAGCGCCAGGCGGCCCCGGCGGGTGAGCCGGGAACGGCGTGGTGGCGGCCGGGACTCATCATGCATACGGGCACGCTAAACCGCATACCGCCGCCTTTGCGGCATTACCCACCCACGCAAGTCATACGATCACACGTTCACCGGAGTCGGCATGGGCTCCCCCGGCATTCCCCGGCCCGCGCCTTCGGCCGGGTCCACGGCCGTACTTTCGGTCGCGCTTTCGGTCGTGCTTTCGGTTGCGCCCTCGGTCGTGCCCTCGGTCGTGCCCGCGACAGGCTCGCGCACTCCGGGCGTCGCCTGTGCTGCGTCGCGATCCCGGCGGACCAGGGCGGCGTAGCGGCCTCCGGCCCCCAGCAGTTCCTCGTGCGTGCCGCGCTCGGCGATCCTGCCCGCGTCCAGGACCACGATCTGGTCGGCGTCCCGGACGGTGGAGAGCCGGTGCGCGATGGTGATGGTGGTGCGACCCCGGGACAGGTTGTCGATGGCCCGCTGCACGGCGTGCTCGGTGCGGGTGTCGAGGGCGCTGGTCGCCTCGTCGAGGATGAGCACTGGCGGATCGCGCAGGATCGTACGGGCGATGGCCAGGCGCTGCTTCTCACCTCCGGAGAAGCGGTAGCCGCGCTCGCCGACCAGGGTGTCGTACCCGTCGGGCAGGGATTCGATGTGGTCGTGGATCTGGGCCGCCCGCGCCGCCTCGGCGATCTCCTCATCGGTGGCGTCCGGTTTGGCGAAGCGCAGGTTGTCCCCCACGGAGGCGTGGAAGAGGTAGGTCTCCTGGGAGACCACGCCTATGGAGCGGGCCAGCGAGTCGAAGTCGAGGTCGCGCACGTCCACCCCGTCGAGGGCGACCCGGCCACCGGTCACGTCGTAGAGCCGGGGCACCAGGTAGCTCAGGGTGCTCTTGCCCGAACCGGTCGGGCCCACGACGGCGAGGGAGCCGCCGGCCGGGACGGTGATGTCGATGCCGGTGAGGGTCGGGCCGTCCTTGGCCTCGTAGGAGAAGTGCACGTCCTCCAGGCGGATCTCACCCTTCGCCCGGTCCAGCTTCACGGGAGCCTCGCGCTCGGTGATGTCCACCGGCAGGTCGAGGTACTCGAAGATCCGGGCGAACAGGGCGAGCGAGGTCTGGATCTGCACACCCGTCGAAAGGAGGCTCACGGCGGGCCGGAACAGGCCCTGCTGGAGCGTGACGAAGGCGACGAGGGTGCCGACGGAGAGCGAGGGGGCACCGGTCTGCAGGGCTATGCCCGCAGCCCAGTAGATGAGCGCGGGCATGGCGGCCATGACGATGCCGATGGTCGACATCCGCCAGCGCCCGGCCATGCTGGAGCGCACCTCCAGCCCGACGAGCTTCTCGGACTCCTCGGAGAAGGCCTTGGTCAGGGAATCGGACCGGCCCATGGTGCGGCCGAGGAGGATGCCGCTCACGGAGAGGGATTCGGTGACGGTGGCCGCCATGGCCGCCATCTGCTTCTGACGCTGCGTGGTGATCTTCTTGCGCTCGCGGCCCACGCGGCGGCTGATCCACACGAAGAGCGGCAGCAGGAGCAGGGAGACCAGCGTGAGCCGCCAGTCGAGCGCGAGCATGGCGACGACCGTGGCGATGACGGCGGTCAGGTTCGACACGAGCGAGGTCGCCGTCGAGGTGACCGTCGCCTGCATGCCGCCGATGTCGTTGGCTATCCGTGACTGCACCTCGCCGGTGCGGGTGCGGGTGAAGAAGGCCAGTGGCATCCGCTGGAGCTGGGCGTAGACGGCGGTGCGCAGGTCGTGCATGACGCGCTGGCCGACGGTGGTGGAGATCAGGGTCTGGAGCACACCGAACACGCTGGTGACGACGGCCGTGAGGATCATGCCCAGCGCGAGCAGGCTCAACAGGCCCGTACGCCCCTCGGGGATCGCGACGTCCAGGATCGCCTTGAGCAGGAACGGCGAGGCGACGCCGACCAGCGAGGAGGCGCCGACCAGGGCGCCGACCACGGCCAGGCGCCCGCGATAGGGCCGGAACAGGGCGAGGATCCGCCGCAGCTCGCGAGGCCGGTCCGCCGGAGCCGGACGGGTGGGGTCGAGGGATTCGTTCGATGGGGTCCACTTCGGTTCTTCGGGGCGCATGGGCCTCCTTCTGACGAGACTCCGATGAGCATAGCTCATTGTTACCTATGCTCACAATGAATCCGGTCCTGGTACTGTTTCCCAGTATGAGCACCGGTTCCGAGACCGACATCCGCGACTCCGCCGCCGACCCCGCCCCCGCCCCCGACTCCACCGACGGCGTACTCGCCGAGCAGCTGCTGCGCCTCACGCGGCGGCTCCACCGCATCCAGAAGCGCCACATGGAGCCGCTCGGGATCACCCCGGCCCAGGGCCGGCTGCTGCGGCTCGTCGCCCACTACGGAGGTGACCGGCCGCCCCGTATGGCCGATCTGGCCACGCGCCTGGAGGTCGTGCCCCGGGCCGTGACCACCCTCGTGGACGGCCTGGAGGCGGCCGACTGCGTGCGCCGCGCCCCCGACCCGGCCAACCGCCGCGTCATCCGGATCGAGCTCACCGAAACCGGTCGCGCCACGCTGCGCCGTCTGCGCAGCGCGCGGACCGACGCCGCAGAGGAGATCCTGGCTCCGTTGACCGCGCCACAGCGCGAGGTGCTCGGCGGCCTGCTGAACGCGCTGGCCGACGCCCCGGCCCAGGGCGGCTGCTGAGCCGGGAGCCGCCGGCGCCCGGCTGACGGACGGACCAGGACACGGAGGGGCCCCACATGCCGCTGCTGGAACCGAAGCCGGGCGCGCTGCGCCCGCACAGCCCCGGCGCCCCGGCCCCCGACCGGGTCCCCGACCGCATGGCCCCGGGCACCCCCTCGGTGCTGCGCACCGAGCTGACCGGGCTGCTCGGCGCCGAGAAGGTGCTCTGGAAGGTCTCCGACCTGGTCCGCTACGCCACGGACGCCTCCCCGTACCGGTTCGTGCCGCAGGTCGTGGTGATCGCCGAGGACATCGACGACATCTCCGCCGTCCTGTCCTACGCCCACGGCAGACAGCGCGAGGTGGTCTTCCGCGCCGCCGGAACCTCGCTCAACGGCCAGGCCCAGGGCGAGGACATCCTGGTCGACGTCCGCCGCCACTGGGCCGGGATCGAGGTCCTGGACGACGGCCGGCGCGCCCGCATCGGGCCCGGCACCACCGTCCTGCGGGCCAACGCCGCCCTGGCCCGGCACGGCCGTGTCCTCGGGCCCGACCCGGCCAGCGCCATCGCCTGCACCCTCGGCGGAGTGGTCGCGAACAACGCCTCCGGCATGACGGCGGGGACCACGAGGAACGCGTACCGCACCCTTTCCTCCCTCACCCTCGTGCTGCCGACCGGAACCGTCGTCGACACCGCCGACCCGCTCGCGGACGAGGAACTGGCCCGCGCCGAGCCGGCCCTGTGCCAGGGGCTGATGGAGATCAAGCGGGAGATCGAGGCCGACCCGGACCTCGTCGCCCGGATCCGCGCCAAGTACGAGATCAAGAACACCACCGGCTACCGGCTCGACGCCTACCTCGACGGCACCACCCCCGTGGAGGTCCTGCGCGGCCTGATGGTCGGCTCCGAAGGCACCCTCGGCTTCATCTCCGAGGTCGTCTTCGACACCGTCCCCCTGGACCGCGAGCTCACCACCGGCCTGCTCTTCTTCCCCTCCCTGCCCGCCGCGGCCGCGGCCGTACCGCTGTTCAACGCGGCCGGGGCCCTCGCCGTGGAGCTGATGGACGGCAACACCCTGCGCGCCTCCGTCAGCGTCGCGGGCGTGCCGGCCGACTGGGCGGAGCTGCCCAAGGACACGGCAGCGCTGCTGGTGGAGTTCCGGGCCCCGGACGCGGCGGGCCGCGCGGAGCACGAGCGGCGTGCGGCCGGGGTGCTGGCCGGACTGGAGCTGGTGGCCCCCGTCGCCTCCGTCACCAACACCTTCACCGGCGATCCCGCGGTCGTCTCCGGCTACTGGAAGGCCCGCAAGGCCTTCGTCACCGCCGTCGGCGGGGCCCGCGCCCCCGGCACCACCCTGATCACCGAGGACTTCGCGGTCCCCCCGTCCCGGCTCGCCGAGGCCTGCGAGTCGCTCCTCGCGCTCCAGGCTGAGCACGGGTTCGACGCGGCCGTCGCGGGCCACGCCGCCCACGGCAACCTGCACTTCCTGCTCGCCTTCGACGCCTCCGTGCCCGCCGACGTCGACCGGTACGCCGCCTTCATGGAGGCCTTCTGCCGGCTCACGGTCGAACGGTTCGACGGCTCGCTGAAGGCCGAGCACTCCACGGGCCGCAACATGGCCCCCTTCCTCGAACTCGAATGGGGCCCGCGGGCCACCGACCTGATGTGGCGCACCAAGCGGCTCGTCGACCCGGACCTCGTCCTCGCCCCGCGCATCCTCCTCGACCGTGACCCCCGGGCCCATCTGCGCGGGCTGAAGACGATCCCGCGGGTCGAGGCCGTGGCGGACCCCTGCATCGAGTGCGGCTTCTGCGAACCGGTCTGTCCCAGCGAGCACCTGACGACCACACCGCGCCAGCGGATCGTGTTGCGCCGCGAGATGATGCGCCAGCCGCCCGGCTCCCCCGTCCTCGACGGCCTGCTCGACTCCTACGGCCACGACGCCGTCGACACCTGCGCGGGCGACTCGGCCTGTGCCCTCGCCTGCCCCGTCGGCATCGACACCGGCGCCCTGATGAAGGACTTCCGCCGCCTGCGGCACGGCCCGCGCGAGGAACGGGCCGCCGCCCTGGCCGCCCGGCGGTTCCGGACCGTCGAGGCGGCCGCGCGGCTGGCCGTGGCCGCCGCCGACAAGATCACCTCCACGGTCGGCGACCGCCCCCTGACGGTGGCGACGGAGGCAGCGCGCAAGGCCGTACGGCCCGACCTGGTGCCGCTCTGGCTGCCGCAGATCCCCGGTGCCGCCGCCCGCGGAATGCCCGCGACCCGGCGCGTGGGCGCGGCCGCGGTCTACTACCCGGCCTGCGTCAACCGCATCTTCGGCGGACCCGCCGGCGATCCCGGGCCCTCCCTGCCGGAAGCGGTGGTGGCCGTGTCGGAGCGGGCCGGGAGGCCGGTGTGGATCCCCCGCGACGTCACCGGCACCTGCTGCGCGACGATCTGGAACTCCAAGGGGTACGAGGACGGCAACCGGGTGATGGCCAACCGGATCGTGGAGGCCGCCTGGGGCTGGACGGCCGGGGGCCGGCTGCCCCTGGTGGTCGACGCGTCCTCCTGCACGCTCGGCATCGCGCACGAGGTGGTCCCGTACCTGACGGAGGACAACCGGGCCCTGCACGCGGAACTGCGGGTCGTCGACTCCGTCGTCTGGGCGGCCCACGAACTGCTGCCACGGCTGGAGGTGCTGCGCACGGTCGGGTCCGCCGTCCTCCACCCCACCTGTTCGATGCGCCGTCTGGGTGACGAGGCCGAACTGCGCGCGGTGGCCGAGGCCTGCGCCGACGAGGTGGTCGTCCCGGACGACGCGGGCTGCTGCGCCTTCGCGGGCGACCGGGGGATGCTGCACCCGGAGCTGACGGAATCGGCGACGGCCCGCGAGGCCGCGGAGGTGAGGGCCCGGCAGTTCGACGCGCACCTGTCGGCGAACCGCATGTGCGAGGTGGGCATGGACCGGGCCACGGGACGGAGCTACTCCTCGGCGCTGCTCGCGCTGGAGCGTGCCACGCGCCCCTGAACGCGCCCGGCGCGGGCGCCGGGCCGCGCCGGACGCCGGTCGTCCGGTTCCCCCGCAACACGCGCGGGGCGCACCCCCCGCCCACCGGAAAATCGATTGCCGGGGCCGGTCCGGGAAGACGAACCTTGCGGGGTTCGGCCTACTCGACCAGTCATGGGGCGTCATGCAGATCAGCGATCTTCCGTATCCGGATCCCGGAGTACCGGACGCCCGTACCGGCCCGAGGTTCCTGCTGTGGCTGGGCCGGGGGCAACTCGGCGGCCAGGCCCGCAGCCTGGCCTGGGGGCTCCTCCACTTCGGCGGCGTCGCCGGGCTGCCGTACGCCGTGGGACTCGGCGTGGACGCGGTCGTGCGCCGTGACGGCGGCGGACTGCTCCGCGTCGGCGTGCTGCTCCTGCTGCTCGGCATCGCCATCTCGCTCGGCGACGCGATGCTGCACCGCACCGCCGTCACCAACTGGATCACGGCGGCCGCACGGGTCCAGCAGTTGCTGGCCCGCAAGACCGCCGAACTGGGCTCCGCCCTGACCCGCCGGGTCGCGGCGGGCGAAGTGGTGTCCGTTTCAACGGGTGACGTCGAAAAGATCGGATGGTTCGTCGAGGCCGTCTCCCGGTTCCTCGCCGCCGCCCTGACCGTCGCCGCGATCTGCGTCGGCCTGCTCTTCTACGCGCCCGCGATCGGCGTGGTCGTCGCCGTGGGCGTCCCGGTGCTCGCCCTGTCCGTCCTGCCGTTGCTGCCGCGCGCCACCCGCCGCGCGGACGTCCAGCGCGAGAAGGCGGGCAAGGCCACCGAGCTGGCCTCCGACACCGTCGCCGGCCTGCGCGTCCTGCGGGGCATCGGCGGTGAGGAACTGTTCCTCGGACGCTACCGGGAGGCCTCGCAGGAGGTCCGCAGGGCCGCCGTGCGCAGTGCCCGGATGTGGGCGCTGATCGCGGCCGTGCAGGTGCTGCTCCCGGGCGCCCTGATGATCACGGTGGTCTGGTACGGGGCCGGGCTCGTGACGCACGGACGGCTCGCGGTGGGCGAACTCGTGGCGGCCTTCAGCGCGGTGGCCACGATGCTGTACCCGCTGCGGCACTTCCAGGAGATCGCGATGGCCTACTCCTTCTCCCGGCCCTCCGCCGCACGGGCGGCGCGGGTGCTGTCGCTGACGCGCACCGGGGACGAGGGCCCGGCCGGCTCCGGCACGGCGGGGGCCGTACGGGCTCCGGCGCCGGGCGGGGACCTGTACGACGCCGAGACGGGCGTGCTGGCCCCGGCCGGTGCCTTCACGGCGGTGGTGTGCGGGGACCCGGACCTGGCGGGCCGGCTGGCGGAGCGGCTGGGGGGCCATCCGACGGACTCCGTCGCCGGGGCGCGCTCCGCGCTGCTCGGCGGGGTCGCGCTGGACGAGCTCGCGCTGGACACGGCCCGCGAGCTGGTCCTCGTACAGGACAAGGACCCGGTGCTGCTGTCCGGGACGCTGCGCGAGCTGTTCGACGTACCGGCCTCGGGGTCCGTGACGCCGGCGGCGGCGCTGGGGGCCGCGCAGTGCGACGACGTCCTGGACGCGCTGCTGCAGTCGGCCCCCGACGCGGTGCGGGACCCGATGGACGCCCGCATCACCGAACGCGGCCGCTCGCTGTCCGGCGGGCAGCGCCAGCGGCTGGCGCTGGCCAGGTCGCTGGTGACCGACCCGGAGGTACTGGTGCTGGACGAGCCGACCTCGGCGGTGGACTCGCACACCGAGGCGCGGATCGCCGACGGGATCGCGGCCCTGCGCTCCGGGCGCACGACGGTGGTGCTGGCGTCCTCGCCGCTGCTGCTGGACCGTGCCGACCGGGTCGTCCTGGTCCACGAGGGCCGGGCCCTGCCCGCGGGCACGCACCGCGAGCTGCTGCACGGCGAACCGCGCTACCGGGCGGTCGTCACCCGCGAGACGGACGAGGAACAGCGGCGCGCCGGGATCGGCCTGGCGGGGCCGGCAGAGGAACTCACAGGGATCGAGGAATCCGCATGATCGGCGTGGCGCCCCCGGAGTACGATCCGGCGGCCCCCGAGACGGCCGCGACCCTGCCCGTGGGCACGTCGGCGACCGTACGGGGCTACGTGCGCGGCCTGCTGCGCCGTCACCGGCGGGCCTTCGTCGTGCTGGTGGGGGTCAACACGGTCGCGGTGGTCGCGTCCATGGCCGGCCCCTCCCTGCTGGGGCGGGTCGTGGACGAGCTCTCGTCGGGGGCGCATGAGCTCCATCTGGGGCGCGTGGCGCTGCTGTTCGCGCTGGCGCTGGCCGTCCAGACGTTCTTCGTACGGATGGTGCGGTTGCGCGGGGCGATGCTCGGCGAGGAGATGCTGGCCGATCTGCGCGAGGACTTCCTGGTGCGGTCGGTCGGTCTGCCCCCGGGCGTCCTGGAACGCGCCGGCACCGGCGACCTGCTCTCGCGGATCACCACCGACGTCGACCGGCTGGCCAACGCGATGCGCGAGGCCGTGCCGCAGCTGACCATCGGCGTTGTCTGGGCCGGGCTGCTCTACGGGGCCCTGGTGGTCACCGCTCCGCCGCTGGCGCTGGCCGCGCTGGTGGCGCTGCCGGTCCTGGTCCTCGGCTGCCGCTGGTACTTCCGGCGGGCGCCCTCGGCGTACCGCTCGGAGGCCGCCGGGTACGCGGCGGTCGCGGCGGCGCTCACCGAGACGGTGGACGCGGGACGGACCGTGGAGGCGCACCGGCTGGGGCGGCGCCGGATCTCGCTGTCGGAGCGGCGGATCAAGGAGTGGACGGCCTGGGAGCGGTACACGCTGTACCTGCGGACGGTCCTCTTCCCCGTCGTCAACATCACCTACGTGACGATCCTCGGCTCCGTGCTGATGATCGGCGGGTACTGCGTGCTGAAGGGCTGGATGACGGTCGGGCAGCTGACCACGGGGGCGCTGCTGGCGCAGATGATGGGCGACCCGATCAGCCTGATCCTGCGCTGGTACGACGAGCTCCAGGTCGCCCAGGTCTCGCTGGCCCGGCTGGTGGGCGTGCGCGAGATCGAGCCGGACTCCGGGGACGGCACCGTCGCCCCCGGGGGCCGGGAGGTGCGGGCGCAGGAGGTCCGGTTCGGTTACAAGGAGGGCGTGGACGTCCTGCACCAGGTGTCGATGTCGGTGCCGCCGGGCACCCGGATGGCTCTGGTCGGTCCCTCGGGCGCGGGCAAGTCCACCCTGGGCAGGCTGCTGGCGGGCATCTACGCGCCCCGGACCGGCGAGGTCACGCTCGGTGGCGCGAGGCTGTCGCGGATGCCGGCGGAGCGGGTGCGCGAGCACGTGGCGCTCGTCAACCAGGAGCACCACGTCTTCGTCGGGTCGCTGCGGGACAATCTGCGTCTGGCCCGGTCGGGTGCGGCCGACACCGAACTGTGGGCGGCGTTGGGCGCGGTGGACGCGGACGGCTGGGCGCGGGCCCTGGAGGCGGGACTGGACACCGAGGTGGGGTCCGGGGGGAGCGCGCTGACTCCGGCGCAGGCCCAGCAGGTCGCGCTGGCCCGGCTGGTACTGGCGGACCCGCACACGCTGGTGCTGGACGAGGCGACCTCGCTGCTGGACCCTCGGGCCGCCCGGCACCTGGAGCGTTCGCTCGCGCGGGTGCTGGACGGCCGTACGGTCATCGCGATCGCCCACCGGCTCCACACGGCGCACGACGCGGACGTGATCGCGGTGGTCGAGGGCGGCCGGATCAGTGAGCTGGGCTCGCACGACGAGCTCGTGGCGGCGGACGGGGCGTACGCGGCCCTCTGGCGCTCCTGGCACGGCTGACCCGCCCCGCGGTGCCCGGCTCGCGAGAGCCGGGCACCCGGACCCGGGGCGCCTTCTCGCGGAGTACGGGTCTGGGAGTGCGGGTCTAGATGAAGCCGAGGGCCGCGGCGCCGCCGAAGCCGCCGAGGAGCATGAAGACCGGCATCAGGACCTTGAGCTCCACCCAGCTGCCGGCGCGGAAGCGCATCGCCTTCGGGGGACCGATCGGGTACCAGCGCTTCCCCGCGATGGGCAGGGGCCACAGGATCGGGCAGCCGGAGACGGTGAGCGCGTCGCCGATGTCGTGGACGAGTGCTCCGAGCAGGATCGGCAGGCCGAGCCACAGGTACTCCTGGCCGGGGCCGGTGAAGAGCCAGCCCGCGCCGTTGCCCGGCTGGTCGAGCACGCCGGCCAGGATCCAGGCGCTCGTGGCGCCGAGCAGCCAGACCAGGACGTCGCTGGACATCCGGGCCGCCCGCCAGAGGAGACCCTCGACGGCCAGCACCAGATGGATGAAGAGCAGCACGAGCACGCCCCAGCGGTCGGCGGTGACCGCGAGCGCGGAGGACCCGGCGCCTATCAGGACCGCCCAGAGCCAGGTGTGGGTCAGGGTGCGGTGCCCCCCGCTGCGGCGGGGGTCGCGCGGGGCGCGGGTGGCCTTGTAGACGGCGTAGGAGATCTTGTCGACCACCTCGCACAGGCCCCGGGAGAGGGGGCCGAAGGCGCGCGAGATCGTCGCCGACTTGTGGTCGAGGTCGGGGGCCAGGGCCGCACCGGCGCATATGAGCGCGCCGACGACCAGTACGGGCCACGGCATCGGGTGGCCGGCCGCGGCAGTCGCCGCACCCACCCCCAGCCAGGCCGCTGCCCCGGAGAGTGAGTGCGCCGGCCCCATCATGGTCTGTGTCCCGCCCCGGTCGTGTGTGGTCGGGCCCCGTCGAGCGTTTCGGTCGGGCCGCCTCGACGGCACAGCGTACCCGTGACGATCTTCGTCCCGGTGGCCGGTTCCCTCTTCGGGGCGGAAGCCAGGCAAGATGGGGGGTGTGACCCTCATTGATCAGCTCCCGCCGAACGCCGACCCCGACGCCCTCTTCGAGGCTTTCTCCTCGTGGGCGGAGGACCAGGGCATCACCCTGTACCCGGCGCAGGAGGAGGCCCTGATCGAGGTCGTCTCCGGTGCGAACGTGATCCTGTCGACCCCGACCGGCTCGGGCAAGAGCCTCGTGGCGGCGGGCGCCCACTTCACCGCGCTGGCCCAGGACAAGGTGACCTTCTACACCGCCCCGATCAAGGCGCTGGTGTCGGAGAAGTTCTTCGACCTGTGCAAGCTCTTCGGCACCGAGAACGTCGGCATGCTGACCGGCGACGCCTCCGTGAACGCCGACGCCCCGGTGATCTGCTGCACGGCCGAAGTGCTGGCCTCCATCGCCCTGCGCGACGGCAAGTACGCCGACATCGGCCAGGTCGTGATGGACGAGTTCCACTTCTACGCGGAGCCGGACCGCGGCTGGGCCTGGCAGATCCCGCTGCTGGAACTGCCCCAGGCGCAGTTCGTCCTGATGTCGGCGACCCTCGGCGACGTCAAGCGCTTCGAGGAGGACCTGACCCGGCGCACCGGCCGTCCGACGTCGGTGGTCCGCTCGGCGAGCCGGCCCGTCCCGCTGTCGTACGAGTACGTGACCACGCCGATCACGGACACCATCACGGAACTGCTGGAGACCCGGCAGGCCCCGGTCTACATCGTGCACTTCACGCAGGCCCAGGCGGTCGAGCGGGCGCAGTCGCTGATGAGCATCAACATGTGCACCCGCGAGGAGAAGGACAAGATCGCGGAGCTGATCGGCAACTTCCGATTCACCACGAAGTTCGGCCAGAACCTCTCCCGTTACGTCCGCCACGGCATCGGCGTGCACCACGCGGGCATGCTGCCCAAGTACCGGCGGCTGGTGGAGAAGCTGGCCCAGGCCGGTCTGCTGAAGGTCATCTGCGGGACCGACACCCTCGGCGTCGGCGTCAACGTCCCGATCCGCACGGTGCTGTTCACCGCGCTCACCAAGTACGACGGCAACCGCGTCCGCACGCTGCGCGCCCGCGAGTTCCACCAGATCGCCGGACGCGCGGGCCGGGCCGGCTTCGACACGGCCGGCTTCGTGGTCGCGCAGGCGCCCGAGCACGTCATCGAGAACGAGAAGGCCCTCGCGAAGGCGGGCGACGACCCGAAGAAGCGCCGCAAGGTGGTCCGCAAGAAGGCCCCCGAGGGCTTCGTGGCCTGGTCGGACACCACCTTCGAGAAGCTGATCGCCGCCGACCCGGAGCCGCTGACCTCGCGCTTCAAGGTCACCAACATCATGCTGCTGTCGGTCATCGCCCGGCCGGGCGATGCCTTCCAGGCGATGCGCCACCTCCTGGAGGACAACCACGAGCCGCGCAAGGCCCAGTTGCGGCACATCCGGCGGGCCTTCGCGATCTACCGTTCGCTGCTGGACGGCGGCGTGGTGGAGAAGCTCGACGCCCCCGACGCCGAGGGCCGCACCATCCGCCTGACCGTCGACCTCCAGCAGGACTTCGCGCTCAACCAGCCGCTGTCCACCTTCGCGCTGGCCTCCTTCGACCTGCTGGACCCGGAGTCCCCGTCCTACGCGCTGGACATGGTCTCGGTCGTCGAGTCCACCCTGGACGACCCGCGCCAGATCCTGGCCGCCCAGCAGAACAAGGAACGCGGCATCGCGGTCGGCGCGATGAAGGCCGACGGGATCGAGTACGAGGAGCGCATGGAGCGCCTCCAGGACGTCACCTATCCCAAGCCCCTGGAAGAACTGCTGCTGCACGCCTACGACGTGTACAGCAAGAGCCACCCGTGGGTCCGCGACCACCCGGTCTCCCCGAAGTCGATCATCCGCGACATGTACGAGCGCGCGATGACCTTCACCGAGTTCACCTCCTTCTACGAGCTGGCCCGCACCGAGGGCATCGTGCTGCGCTACCTGGCGAGCGCGTACAAGGCGCTGGACCACACCATCCCCGACGACCTGAAGTCCGAGGACCTCCAGGACCTCATCGCCTGGCTGGGCGAGCTGGTCCGCCAGGTGGACTCCAGCCTGCTCGACGAGTGGGAGCAGCTGGCGAACCCGGAGGTGGAGACGGCGGAGCAGGCCCAGGAGAAGGCCGACCAGGTCAAGCCGGTCACGGCGAACGCCCGCGCCTTCCGTGTCCTGGTCCGCAACGCGATGTTCCGGCGGGTCGAGCTGGCGGCGCTGGACCACGTCAACGTGCTGGGCGAGCTGGACGCCGGGTCCGGCTGGGACGCCGACGCCTGGGGCGAGGCCATGGACGGGTACTGGGACGAGTACGACGACCTCGGCACCGGCCCCGACGCCCGCGGCCCCAAGCTCCTCCAGATCGAGGAGGACCCCGCCCACGGCCTGTGGCGCGTCCGCCAGACGTTCGCCGACCCGAACGGCGACCATGGCTGGGGCATCAGCGCCGAGGTCGACCTCGCCGCGTCCGACGAGGAGGGCCGGGCCGTCATCCGGGTCACCTCGGTCGGCGAGCTCGGGCTGCTCTGACCGAATCCCGCACGCCGCCGGCCGGTGCCCGCGCACCGCGCCGGCCGGACCCGCCGCACCCGACAGTGGAGAGCTGCTGATGACGAACCCCGCCGAGAGACTGGTCGATCTGCTCGACCTGGAGCAGATCGAGGTCAACATCTTCCGGGGCGCGAGCCCCCAGGAATCCCTCCAGCGCGTGTTCGGCGGACAGGTCGCCGGGCAGGCTCTGGTGGCGGCCGGCCGCACCACCGAGAGCGACCGGCCGGTCCACTCCCTGCACGCGTACTTCCTGCGCCCGGGCATCCCCGGGGTGCCCATCGTGTACCAGGTGGAACGGGTGCGCGACGGGCGCTCCTTCACCACGCGCCGGGTCACCGCGGTCCAGCAGGGCAAGACCATCTTCAATCTGACCGCCTCCTTCCATCACCCGGAGGAGGGCAGCATCGAGCACCAGCTGCCTCCCCGCCTCGACTTCCCGCACCCGGACGCGCTCCCGAAGGTCGTGGACGAGATCCGCGAGCACCTGGGCGCGCTGCCCGAGGCGCTGGAGCGGATGGCCCGCCGTCAGCCCTTCGACATCCGGTACGTGGACCGGCTCCGCTGGACTCCGGAGGAGCTCAAGGACGCCGATCCGCGCAGCGCGGTGTGGATGCGAGCGGTCGGCCCGCTGGGCGACGACCCGCTCGTGCACACCTGCGCCCTCACCTACGCCAGTGACATGACCCTCCTCGACGCCGTGCGCATCCCCGTGGAACCGCTGTGGGGCATGCGCGGTTTCGACATGGCCTCGCTGGACCACGCCATGTGGTTCCACCGGCCCTTCCGCGCGGACGAGTGGTTCCTGTACGACCAGGAGTCACCCATCGCGCACGGTGGCCGCGGTCTGGCCCGCGGCCGCATCTACGACGTGGAGGGCAGGCTGCTGGTCTCCGTCGTCCAGGAGGGTCTCTTCCGCCCGTACCCGGCCGAGGCGGCCAAGCCGGCCGTGTCCCCGCAGTAGTCCCGGCGGCCTCTCCGCCGACCCCTCCGCCGGCGGTTCCGTCAGCGGTCCCGTCCGTACGCCCGTCACCTCCCCTCCGAAGAGCTGAGCGCACATGCCCACCCCGGTCCTCCCCTGCCCCTGCGGGCTGCCCGCCGCCTACCCGGAATGCTGCGGCCGCTTCCACTCGGGCGCCCGGCAGGCACCCACCGCGGAGCTGCTGATGCGGTCGCGGTTCAGCGCGTTCGCGGTCGGCGACACCGCCTACCTGATGCGCTCCTGGCACTCCTCGACCCGGCCGGGCCGACTCGATCTGGATCCCGAGCAGCACTGGGAGCGGCTGGAGATCCTGGCCACCGAGCGCGGCGGGATGTTCGAGACGGAGGGGTCGGTGGAGTTCCGGGCGCACTACCGGGAGGGCGGGCACACGGGTTCGCTGCGCGAGCACAGTGCCTTCTCCCGCGAGGCGGGCGCCTGGGTCTACGTCGGCCCCCTCTCCCCCGTCGAGTTCGACTGACCCCTCTCCCCGGTCGAGTTCCGCCGGCCCCGTGCCCCGGTCAGGGCGAAATCGAGGCTGGTGCGGTACCAGTGCACCTCGTCCGGCGGCTCCGCCAGCAGCAGCCGCCCGGCCACGGCGGCCGCGGCCGGGACCTGCGGGTGGCCGTAGGGCGGGGGCGGCGCGAGCGCGGCGAGGACGATCCGTTCCGCCGGATCGGGGACGGCCTGACGCACCTGTTGTTCGGGGAGTACGGAGGCCAGTACCGCGGCCCGCTCCCACGGATCGGCGGTTCGTCTCAGCAGCAGCCCCACATGCCGTCCGCGCCACCGGCGCGGGCGCAGATCCGCTTTGGCGTCCAGCATCTCCCGGTCCCCCGGGGGCGCGGCCCCGCTCAGCAACCACGGCTCCCGGGTGGCGAACTCCCTCAGCTCGGCAGCCAGATAGAGCCAGACGACGGCCCGGTAGCGGTTGATCCGGTAGCCGACGGGGGTGAGGTGCCCGCAGCGCGCGAGCCGGGTGAAGCGGCTCGGGCCGGTCCCCAGCGCCCGTGCGCCGGCGTCGGCGCCGGCCACGGTCTCGATCCGCTCCCGCAGTGTCCGCGGGTACCCCTCACAGGCCCTGACCCGGTCCAGTTCGGCGCGGGCGAACCGAGCGGCTCCGCCGGGCGCCCGCGGGCCTGGACGCACCAGCCCCAGCTGGACGGCACGTGCGAACTCGCTTCGGCGAAGCCCAAGTTCCCCGGCGGCCCGGAGCGCGCTCAGCAGCTCCGGCGGCCGCGCGGCGGGCGGGGGCCCACCCGCGCCCGGGTCCGCGTCCCCGCCGCCTCCTCCGCCTCCGCCGACGTCCCCGCCTCCGCCCGGACCGGGCAGCACCTCCGCGCGCGGCCCGCGCGGATCCCCGCCCCCGGGCCATGAACGCTCCCGCCCGTCCCCGCCGGCCGACGCACGCTCCAGCGCTCGCACCTTCATCACGGTCCTCCCCCACGAGTGCCGATCACTCTGTGTGAAGACCGTAACTCGGTGCGACGAACCCGCGCGAGGCCTGTGGATAACTCCGCGCCAGCCGCCCGCCGGTCAGCCCCCGGTGATCCGCCGCTCCGCGACCCCCAGGTGCTCCCCGACCCGGTTGACCAGCAGCGTCATCTCATAAGCCACCTGGACGATGTCCGCCTCGGCCGCGCTCAGCGCGCACAGGGAACTGCCCGAACCCGCCGCGACGACGAACAGGAAGCCCTCGTCGTACTCGACCATGGTCTGGCGCACCTCCCCCGCCCTGAAGTGCCGCCCCGACCCCTTCGCCAGGCTCTGCAGCCCCGCCGCGACCGCCGCGAGGTGCTCGGCGTCCTCGCGCGCCAGCCCGGCGCTGGCGGCCGTCACCAGTCCGTCGTTGGACAGCACCACCGCGTGGCGGACCTGCGGGACCCTGCGCGTCAGATCGTCCAGCAACCAGTCGAGCTGCTTGTCCAGTGCCATTTCCAGCCCCTCCCCGTTGACGCGGCCGACGTGGCCGCGCCCCACCCCGCTTGGTCGTGCCGCAAGCCTTCCCCACCAGCCCCTTTCCGGCAAGGAGGATGGACCCATGGCACAGAAGATGACTCAAGAGGAGTGGCGTGCGTTCGTCTCGCACTCCACCCGCACCGGAAAGCTGTCCACGGTCCGCGAGGACGGAAGCCCGCACATCGCTCCCATCTGGTTCGTTCTCGACGGTGACGCCTTCGTCTTCAACACCGGCAAGAACACCGTCAAGGGGCGGAATCTGGCCCGGGACGGCCGGGTCGCCTCTGCGTGGACGACGACCGGCCGCCCTTCTCCTACGTCGTGCTCCAGGGGCGCGCCGAGATCAGCGAGGACCTGGAGGAGATGCTCCCCTGGGCGACGCGGATCGGCTCCCGCTACATGGGCGAGGACCGCGGCGAGGCCTTCGGCCGCCGCAACGCCGTCCCCGGCGAACTCCTCGTCCGCGTACCCATCGACAAGGTGATCGCGACCGCCGGCATCGCCGACTGACGTCACACGGGATCGGCCTGCGGCCCGACCGAATCGAGCAGCCGGGCGGTGTGCACCCGCCCGGCGTACTCGACGAGCCTGATCAGCACTTCCTTTCCCGAGTCCTTGTCGCGGGCGTCGCACAGCACCACCGGTGTCCCCTGCTCCAGGTCGAGGGCCCGCGCCACGTCGTTGGCCCCGTAACGCCGCGCGTCGGTGAAGCAGTTGACGGCCACCACGAACGGGATCCGCCGGTGCTCGAAGTAGTCCACGGCCGGGAAGCAGTCCTCCAGCCGCCGGGTGTCGGCGAGGACCACCGCACCCAGGGCGCCCAGCGCGAGCTCGTCCCACAGGAACCAGAACCGGTCCTGCCCCGGCGTCCCGAACAGGTACAGGGACAGGCCGGACCGGATCGTGATCCGCCCGAAGTCCATGGCCACGGTGGTCGTGGTCTTCTGGTCGACCCCGCCGGTGTCGTCGACCCGCTCGCCGGCCTCGCTCAGCAGCTCTTCGGTCCGCAGCGGCCTGATCTCGCTGACCGCGCCCACGAGCGTGGTCTTGCCGACGCCGAAGCCCCCCGCCACGAGGATCTTCAGAGCGAGCGCGGCCAGTTCCTCGTCCGTCGCGGAACCTCCCCGCCCCGCCGGTCCGTTGTCGTGCAGTCCCATCACAGCGCTCGCAATCCCTCGATGACTTCCCGCAGAATCCGCATCTCCGGCAGCCGGGCGGGCGGCACCGGACGGCTGACCTTGACGTGCCCCGCCTCCAACAGGTCACCGAGCAGCACCCGCACCACCCCCACCGGCAGGTCCGCGTCGGCGGCGAGTTCGGCCACCGACTGGGTCTCGTCGCGGCAGAGCCCCAGCAACGCCCGGTGTTCCGGGCCGAGCAGTGCCTCCTCCCCCGTTCCCCCGGCCGCCGGGTCCACCACGACCAGCGCGATGAGGTCGAAACGCATGCCGTGGGGCCCCGGCTTCGTGCGGCCGCCGGTCATGGCGTACGGGCGCACGAGCGGGCCCGCCTCGGCGTCGTACCACTGGTCGTCCATGCGCCGGACCGCCGCCCTCACCCTGCGGCCGGCGGGCGGACCGCGAACCGGGGCGGGGCGTACAGGTGCTCGCCGACCCGCTTGACCAGCCGGGCCATCTCGTAGGCGATCAACCCGATGTCGGCACCGGCCGCGCTGAGGACGGCCAGGCAGGAGCCGTCGCCCGCGGCAGCGACGAAGAGGTGGCCCTCGTCCATCTCCACCATCGTCTGGCGCACGCCCCCGGTGCGGAAGTGCCGGCCCGCGCCCTTGGCCAGGCTGTGGAACCCGGAGGCCACGGCGGCGAGGTGCTCGGCGTCCTCCCTGCTCAGCGCACTGGAGGAGCCCACGGCCAGGCCGTCGTTGGACAGGACGACGGCGTGCCGGACCTCGCGGACCCGCGTCACCAGGTCGTCCAGCAGCCAGTCCAGCTCGCCGGACCGGCGCACCGGGTCGGCATCGTTCCCGTGGCCGATCCCGCGGTCGCTCCCGCGGCCGACCGTTCCGCGGCCGGTCCCGTGGCCCGTCCCGTGGTGTTCGATCATCACACTTCTCCTTCGCTGCCCGCGTGGGGGCCGCCGTTCGGGTTCGAGGTCTCCCGGGTCCCGCGCGCCCAGCCCGCCCGGAAGGCGGCCATCCGGTCCCGGGCCTGTTCGGGGCTGCGGTCCGGGGGCTCCTCGGCGTTCCCGGCGCCGGGGGCCTGGGCGACGGACGCCTCGCGCAGCTGCGGGACCAGGCTGGCCTGCCGTACCCGGCGCGGCAGTTCGGTGACCGACGCCGCGGTGAGGGCAGGGGCGGGCACGGGGGCCGGGGCGGGGGCGGACACCGGGTGCGTACGGGTGCCCGTGCCACCGGGGCCGCGCGGCGGGAGGGGGGCGACCGGAGCGGGGCGCGACCCCTGCGGTCCGGGGGCGCCGGGCGCGGCGGAGACGGGGGCCGGGCCGGAGGCGGGCGCCGGGACGGACGGCCGGCCGGGCGCCGGGACGCCGCGCACGGTCTCCCGTACGACACTCACGGCCGCGGGCCGCTCCGGCTGCCCCGCACCGGCCGGGGACACGGGGCCGGGGTCGGGGGTGGTGGGGGCGGAGGCGGGGCCGGGCCCGATCGCGCCCTGGAGCAGGGAGTTGGGCAGCAGCACGACCGCGGTCGTGCCTCCGTAGGGCGACGGCCGCAGGCGCACCCGCACCCCGTGGCGGGAGGAGAGACGGCTGACCACGAACAGGCCGAGGCGGTCGCTGTCGAAGAGGTCGAGGTCCTCGGAGTGTTCGATGCGGCGGTTGGCGTCGGCCAGCGCCTCGCGGCCCATGCCGAGCCCCCGGTCCTCGACCTCCAGGACGTACCCGGCGCCGACGGACTCGCCGCTGACCCGGACCTTGGTGTGCGGCGGGGAGAACTGGGTGGCGTTCTCGACGAGTTCGGCGAGGAGGTGGGTCAGGTCGGCCACCGAAGCGCCGACGACGGCGGCTTCGGCGAGGCCTCGGACCTCGACCCTCGGGTAGTCCTCGATCTCGGAGACGGCGGCGCGCACGACGTTCGTGAGCGGGACCGGCACGCGCCAGGCCCGGCCGGGAGCGGCGCCCGAGAGGATGATCAGGCTTTCCGCGTGGCGGCGCATCCGGGTGGTGAGGTGGTCGAGCCGGAAGAGGTCGTCGAGCTCGTCGGGGTCGTCGGCGCGCCGCTCCATGGAGTCCAGCAGGTTGAGCTGCTTGTGCACGAGGACCTGGCTGCGGCGGGCGAGGTTGACGAAGACCCCGCTCACCCCGCTGGCGAATTCGGCCCGTTCGACGGCGGCGCTCAGAGCCGCCCGGTGGACGGTGGACAGCGCGGTACCGACCTGTGTGATCTCGTCCTCGCTGGTCCGTCCGGGCACGGGCCCGGCCTCGACGCCGGTGTCGATGTCCACGGCCCGGCCCGCGCGGAGCCGGTCCATGGCGTCCGGGAGCTTGCGGTGGGCGATCTCCAGGGCGGTGTTGCGCAGCGCGACCAGTTCGACGACCAGGGTGCGGCCGATGCGGACGGAGATGACCAGCGAGGCGGCGACGGCGGCCAGCCCCAGCAGTACCGCCGCCCCGGCGGGGCCGAGCAGGCCCTCGGCGAGCGGGTCGGCCCGGCCCGCGGACCCGGCGGCGGCGGCCAGCCGGATGTCGCGCATCGAGCCGCTGACGCTCGTGTACGCCGCCTCCCACCCGGCGGGCACTCCGCGCGGCGCCTCGCGGGGGGCCTCCCGCTGCGCCGTCGCGCCTCCGGCGGGGGCGGTAGCAACGGGGGCGGCGGCCAGGGCCTTGTCCTCCGCGCCCGTGAGCTCGGCGTAGGACGCGCTCTTCGCCACGGACTCCCAGGCGGCGCGCTGGGCCGCCGGCAGGTCCGGGGCGGTGGCGGCGGTCAGTGTGCGGCGGTTCTCGATCACACCGGTCAGGCGGCGGAGCGCGTCGGGGCTGCGGGGTCCCGGCACGGCGAGCAGGACGTCCTCGCGGGAGAGCATCTCGCCGGCTCGGGTGAACTCCAGCAGGACGCGGCGGTCGGGGCCGGGTTCGGGGTCCTGACCGCCGGAGAGGGCGCCCTCGACGGCGAGGGCGGAGTCGGCCGCCTCGGTGTAGACCGCGTAGGCGCCGTCCGGGGTGGCGCGGCGCCCGGTCACGTCCTTGCGGGTCGCGCCGAGCCCTTCCGCGCGGGAGACGAAGGTGTCCAGTCGGGTGACCACGTCGCCGTGGTAGTCGCCGGAGTCGGCGACGGTGTGCCGGTTCCCGAGGCGGAGCCGGCGTACGGCGTCGTCCGTGCGCCGGGCCTGCTGTTCCAGGGCCGCCGCCTGGTCGGAGGCCGGATCGGCCAGGAAGCGGACGGCGGCCCGGCGTTCGGCCTGGAGCTCGGTCAGGGCGGCCGCGACGGGGGTGCGGATCTCGGCGTCGGCCTGCCGGACCCGGCTGAGCCGGGCGACGTCCTGGGCGGCGGCGACGGTGGCGAAGGCCCACAGGCCGAGCAGGGAGACGACCGGGACCATCAGCAGCGAGACGATCTTCGCCCGGACGGTGGCGGGGCGCAGCCAGATCCGGGGGCGCGTGCCGGCGGGCGCGCCCCCGGCCGGGACGGTACGCGGATCCGGGACCGGGTCCGGGACCGGTGGTTCCTCGGCGGGGGGACCGGCGTGCGCCCGGCGGCCGCGCGCCGGTGGCACGGGTGGCCGCGGAGCCGCTGCCTGCGGTCTTCTGCGGGATGTGCGCATGGGCTCCTCGTTCGGGGCGGTACGGGGCGGGGCCGGGACGGGCGGTCGTTCAGTGCGCGGGCACGGCGCCCTCGCCCGGTCGGCCGGGGGCCCCGGGTCCGGTCGAGGGGACGGTGACGGCACCGGAGGCCGAGGCGGACGCGGCGCGTTCGTCGGCGGTCGGGGACAGCGCCACGAACGCGGCGGTGATGAACAGGTAGGAGCCGAGCCCGACCGCGAGCGGGAAGATGAACTGCAGGGAGGTGGCTCCGGGCAGCGCCTGGTCCGAGGGGGTGACGCGGACGGAGACGGCCAGCATCCCGGTGTAGTGCATGCTGCTGACCGCGAGGCCCATCACCAGCGAGGCGACGGCCACGGCCGCCGGCGACTTGATGTTGAGCGCGGCCCAGAGGGCGGCGGTGGCGGCGACGACGGCGATGACGACGGAGAGCCCGACGGTGAGCGGGTCGTAGACGACCCGGCCGTGCAGGCGCAGGGCCGCCATGCCGAGGTAGTGCATGCTCGCGACGCCGAGTCCGGTGGTCAGACCGCCGAGGACGAGGGACCGGCCGCGGGCCGGGCCGTAGCCGACGGCGAAGACCCCGGCGCCGACGACGAGCACCGCGACGAGCAGGCTGAGGATGGTCAGCGGCACGTTGTAGTGGATCTCGGTGCCGGTGACGTGGAAGCCGAGCATCGCGACGAAGTGCATCGTCCAGATGCCGGTGCCGATGGCCGAGGCCGCCGTGAGGAGCCAGTTGCGTCGGGAGGCCCCGGTGGCGGCGAGCGCGCGGACGGTGCAGCGCAGTCCGAGGGCGGCGCCGATCGATGCCATCACATATGACAGTGCGGGTGTCAGCCAGCCATAGGCGGCGTGGTCCAGGTGTCCCATGGCCACGGGACGCTAGTCCGGGTGAGGGCACGAACAGGGGAAGCATTTCGAAAGCCGCTGGAACTGCTGGAATATGACAGAGATACGTTCATCTCCGATCACCCCACGTGCCAGCTTGCACACGGCCCGCAGGCGGGCGACGGTACGGGATCATGGGGGCATGAGCCGTACGAACGAGGACCACACACACGTGCAGGAGTTCTTCGGGACACGCGCCGCCGGCTGGGACCGCAAGTTCCCCGAGGACGGGCCCGCCTTCACGGCCGCCGTGGGCGAGCTGGGCCTGGGCCCCGGCGACCGGGTGCTCGACGCGGGCTGCGGGACGGGCCGGGCCCTGCCCCCGCTGCGCGCGGCCGTCGGCCCTTCCGGAACCGTGCTCGGCGTGGACCTCACCGAGCGGATGCTGGCCGCCGCGCGGGAGGCCGGGCGGGACGCCGACGGCACCCTGCTGCTCGCCGACGTGGCCCGGCTGCCGCTGCGCGACGGATCCCTCGACGCGGTGTTCGCGGCCGGGCTGATCGCGCACCTGCCCGACCCGGCGGCGAACCTGCGCGAGCTCGCCCGTGCGGTCCGCCCCGGCGGCCGCCTCGCGCTGTTTCACCCGATCGGGCGAGCGGCGCTCGCCGCCCGCCACGGTCGCGAGCTGACCCCGGACGACCTGCGGGCGGAGCACAACCTCCGCCCGCTGCTGTCCGGTTCGGGCTGGGACATGACCTCGTACGCCGACGAGGACGCCCACTTCCTGGTCCTGGCGGCCCGCCGCCCCTGAGCCTTTCGGACCCTACGTCGCCCCGCGCACCGGGGCCGCCCCGGCGCCCGGCGGCTACGCGGGCGGCTGGGCTTCGGCTCCGGCCGGGCGGCGCGGATGCGGCACGGGGCAGCCGCCCGCGCCGGGCACGGGGAACGTACCGAGCTCGCCGACGTCGTAGCCGTCCGGGTAGCCCTTGATCTCCGGGTTCTGGCGGGCGTAGTGGGGGGCCCGGCGGGGCGGCAGGAGCCGCACCGCGCGGCCCCGGAGCCACAGCGCGCCCCGGACCAGGCGTCGGAGGCCGGGGCCCGGGGGCTCGTAGCGGAAGGCGCTCAGCAGCGGCTCGTCGAGGAGGGTGAGGCTCGCACGGCGCACGGCGGGGGCGAGCGGTGCCGGGTACCAGGACGCCATGAGGTCGAGGGTGGAGTCGGCGACCTCCCGGCCCCCTTCGTCCCAGCCGAAGTGCGCCCGTTCGTAGGCGTTCAGGGTGGTCTCGAACTCCTCGTAGGAGCCAGGAACGTCCTTGATGCCCAGATGACGGCCGAGGGTGGCGTAGTAGGTGGCGCAGGCCCGCCGCTCGTGGTGGGTCAGCGGGCGCCAGCCGTAGGCGTCGATCCAGCGGGCGGGGATCACGACGAACGTGCACAGGACGTAGCGCATGTCGTCGTCGGAGATGTCGTAGCTGCGGTGCATCTGGTTGACGCGGCGGATCGCGGTGCGCGCCGTGTCGCTGTCGAAGCCGTGCTCGACGACCGCGTCGAGGAGCAGCGCGGTGTCGTCGTAGCGCTTCTGGGCGTGCCGGGTGAATTCGGCCGTCTCGGCGAGCAGGCTGCCGATGGAGGGGACGGCGTAGGTGCGGAAGAGCGCGAGTTCCAGGGCGCGGGTGAAGTCCCACGGGAACTCATAGGTGGCGGTGAGCCGGTAGATGGCCAGGAAGTCCTTGTCGGGGTCGAGCCGGAGGATCTCCCTCAGCCGGTCGTAACGCTGCACCGGTGTCCCTTTCTGTGGCGGGTGCCCAACTCTACGTGCAGGTAGCGGGCTTGGAAATCGCCTCCCGTGGACTCTCGACGCGCGTATTACCCGCTGGTTAAGGTGCGCCGACGAGAGAGCGATCGGGAGGCCACGTGTCCGCTGAGGAGGATGGGGGTTCGCTGTTCGTGCTGACCGCCGTACTGCTGACCCCCACGCAGTTCCCGACGGCGTTCGGCGACGATTTTCCGCAGGCCTGTGCCCTGCTGGGCGTGCCGGCGGTCGCCGACGGGTACGGGCTGGTGCTCGGGCAGGACGCGGAGGGTGCGCGCTGGACGGTCGTCGTCGACGACGTTTCGCTCGTGGCCACCGCGATCGCCTCCTGGGACTGCGGCATGGAGTACGAGCTGTCGCCCGACGAGAGCACGATCGTGCTCTCGCTGGCGGGCTGGCCGCTGGATCTGACGGTGGCGGCGCCGGGCATCCCGGAGCCGCACGACCCCGAGCAGGGCGCGGACGGCACCGGGCGGGTGCCGCTGGCCCCGCCGTCGGCGGAGTCGTGGGGCCCGGTGCAGCGGCGCATGGGCGCGGACCAGATCGCCCGGGAGTGGGCGGACTGGCGCGAGCGGGTCGCGACGGACGGCGGGGCCGCCGCCGCGGCGCACCCCGGGCTGGCGCGGGCGCTGCGGGAGGCCACGGGATACGCCGTGCAGGCGCCACCGCCGGGCCGTGTCCGGTCCGCCTTCGCCGGTGAGGGCGTGCGGACCATCCGGGCGGACGGGCCCGGCTGGTCCCTGGTGGCCCGGACCGACGACGCGGCCTTCGTCCTGCTGGACGAGGAGCCGGGCGAGGTCCTGACCGTCCCGCGCGCGGGCGACGCGGAACTGCCCGAACTCCCGGAGCTGCTGGCGGCCCTGGAGCGGGTGGCCGGCCGGCTGTCCTGACTCCCCGCGGCGCGCCTTCGGGCCCACGCCCTCCGGGTCGGCCCGGAGCCCGGCCGCGAGTCGGCGCGTGCGGCGAAGGCCGCCCGCCGGCGGACCGGCGGCCGGGCTGCCCGGCGACGCCCCGCGTCGGCGCAGCCGGCCGGCCGGGTCTCAGACGCGTTCGAGCGGAACGTGCGGGAGGTCGGGCAGGGTCACCGTGATGGCGTCGCCGGGGCGGATCGTGCCTCCCCGGTGGACCACGCCCATGATCCCGGCCTTGCGGATCACCCGGCCCTCTTCATCCCGGCCGACGACCTGCTTGAGCAGCCCGTCCTGGAAGGCGTTGATCTGCGGGCAGGGATTGCGCAACCCGGTCACCTCGACCACCGCCTCCTCGCCGAGGCGCAGGAGGGCGCCCGTCGGCAGCGCGTGCAGGTCTATGCCCTCGGTGGTGACGTTCTCCCCGAGCTGGCCCGGTCCGACGCTGAATCCCGCCGCCGCCACCTCGTCGAACAGCTCCTGGTGGATCAGGTGCACCTGGCGCAGATTCGGCTGGGTCGGGTCGGCGGCCACCCGTGAACGGTGTTTGACCGTGACCCCCGCGTGCACGTCGCCCTCCACCCCCAGGCCCGCGAGCAGCGTGATGCTCTCCCGGTTGGGCTTGGTGAACGAGTACTCGGCGTTGCTGCTGACCGCCCTGATCCGTGCCCTGCTCATCGAAAACGCCCCCCTGTGGCCTTCAGCGGCCGAGTTGCTTCCTGGACATGCCCCGCAGACGACGCTTCTGGGAGGAGTCCAGCAGCAGATACGCCACCACCGGGACCCCGATCAGGACCGCCAGTCCTGCCCAGAACCCGAGCAGGGAATACAGCACGATGGCTGCCACGACCGCGCCAACGGCGATCTTCGCGCCCTTCGACATCTGCGGACACCTCCTTCTTCCACGTCGACCACTACCTGCAACAACGCGCCACGGGGGCCGTGCGTTCCCGGCCACCCGGGCGGTCTTCGAAGTGACCCGGGTCACGGCATCGCTCCGGCCCCGTGGCTCCCTGGGACGGGTTGGCCTCGCCCCCTCGGATCCCCCGCCCCACCCGGTTTCGGCGCGGTGTGGCCGACGTGGTGCTTGCCGGGGGCCGGGAGCCGCACGACGATGGGGGCGCTCCGCGCACCCGCGGCGCCACGGCCCCTCGGGAGGGTGACATGGGCGGTCCGTCGTTGGCGCTGCCGGGCGGGGCCGATCCCGTCGAGCGCACGCGCGTCCTGCGGCGGGCGCACGAGGCCTTCACCCGGGACGGGCGCGTCGAACCGCCGGTCCGGGCGGTGATCGCCCGGTCCTGGCGGCGGTGCGCGCGGGCGCGGGTCAGCCCGGAGTGCGCGCCCCGGCTGGAGCTGGCCGGGGCGGACCTGCGGGACTACCGCGCGGCACACCCCCTGGCCCGGGTGATGCCCCTGTTCCGGGACCTCGTCGGGGCGTTCGCGGCCCATGGGGCCCATCTGCTCGCGGTGTGCGACGCGCGCGGCGCGCTCCTGTGGGTCGAGGGGGAACCGGCGACCCTGCGGCGGGCCGAGCGGCTGGGCTTCGTACCGGGGGCCCGCTGGGCGGAGACCGCGATGGGGACCAACGCACCCGGCACGGCGGTCGCGCTCGGGGAGCCCGTCCAGGTCTTCGGGGCCGAACACTTCAGCCGCCTCGTGCACCCCTGGACCTGCGCGGCGGCCCCGGTGCGCGATCCCGCCACCGGACGGGTGCTGGGGGCGGTCGACATCACCGGCGGCGACGGACTGGCCCACCCCCACTCGCTCGCCTTCGTGCAGGCGGTGGCCCGGGCCGCCGAGGCCCAGCTGGCGCTGCTCGCGCCGCAGCCGGCCGACGGGGCCCGGGACAGCCTCTCGGCGCTCGGCCGCGACGAGGCCCTGCTGGTGCTCGGCGGCCGGCGGATCGTGCTGGGGCGGCGGCACAGCGAGATCGTGGCCCTGCTCGCACAGCACCCCGAGGGCCTGTCGGGGGAGGAACTCGCCCACGCGCTGTACGAGAACGAGTCGGTCTCGGCGGTGACCCTGCGCGCGGAAGTGTCCCGGCTGCGCACGCTGCTGGGCGCCGGGAACCTGCTCTCCCGTCCCTACCGGACCGCCGCCCCCGTGGAGGCCGACTTCACCGCGGTCACCCGGCACCTGGCCGCCGGCGCGGTGTCGGCCGGCCTGTCCCGGTACGCGGGCCCCCTGCTGCCGGCCTCCGGCGCGCCGGGCATCGTACGGCTGCGGCGGCGCATCGAGGACCAGGCGCGGGCGGCGGTGATCGCCCGCGCGGACGCGGGGCTGCTGACCGACTGGGTGTGCAGTGCGTGGGGAGCGGAGGACCCGGAGGTGTGGCGGGCGCTGGCGGCGGCCCTGCCGCCGGAGGGCCGGCCGGCCGCGCTGGCCCGCGTACGGGCCCTGGACGCGGAGTTGGGCGGCGGCCCGCAGCGGATGCCCCGGCGGTACGCAACGTACCCGCAACCCGCCCGCTCCTAGCCTCCTCCCCGAGTGCCGTCCGACGGTGGCCGGCGCCCGGCAAGGGGAGGAACACCATGGCCCGTTACGCTGCGCCCGGGACCGAGGGCGCGCTGATGACGTACGCGTCCCGCTACGACCACTTCATCGGCGGCGAGTACGTCGAACCGGCCCGGGGGCGGTACTTCGAGAACCCCTCCCCCGTGAACGGCCGGCCCTTCACCGAGATCGCGCGGGGCACGGCGGAGGACGTGGAGCGGGCCCTGGACGCGGCGCACGCGGCGGCCCCCGCCTGGGGCCGCACCTCGGTCACCGAGCGGTCCGCGGTCCTGCTGCGCATCGCGGACCGGATGGAGCGGAACCTGGAGGCCCTCGCGGTCGCGGAGACGTGGGAGAACGGCAAGCCGGTCCGCGAGACCCTCGCCGCGGACATACCCCTCGCGATCGACCAGTTCCGCTACTTCGCGGGCGCGCTGCGCGCCCAGGAGGGGGCGCTGAGCCAGCTCGACGACGACACGGTGGCCTACCACTTCCACGAGCCGCTGGGCGTGGTCGCCCAGATCATCCCGTGGAACTTCCCCGTCCTGATGGCCGTGTGGAAACTCGCCCCGGCGCTCGCGGCCGGCAACACCGTGGTCCTCAAGCCGGCCGAGCAGACGCCGGCTTCGGTGCACTACTGGCTGAGCCTGGTGTCCGACCTGCTGCCGCCGGGCGTGGTGAACGTCGTCAACGGTTTCGGCGAGGAGGCGGGCAAGCCGCTCGCGTCGAGCCCGCGCGTGGCGAAGGTGGCCTTCACCGGGGAGACCTCGACCGGGCGTCTGATCATGCAGTACGCGGCCGAGCACCTGAAGCCGGTCACCCTGGAGCTCGGCGGCAAGAGTCCGAACCTGTTCTTCGACGACATCTGGACGACGGACGACGACCTGCGCGACAAGGCCCTGGAGGGCTTCACGATGTTCGCGCTGAACCAGGGCGAGGTCTGTACGAGCCCGTCGCGCGCCCTGATCGAGCGCGGCCGGTACGGCGATTTCCTGGACGCGGCGGTCGCCCGTACGGAACTGATCGTGCCGGGCCATCCCCTGGACACGGACACGATGATCGGTGCGCAGGCCTCGGCGGAACAGCTGAGGAAGGTCCTGTCGTACGTGGAGATCGGCCAGCGGGAGGGCGCGAAGGTCCTCACGGGCGGCGGGCGCATCGACCACGGCGGTGACCTGGCGGGCGGTTTCTACGTCCAGCCGACCATCTTCGAGGGGGACAACCGGATGCGGATCTTCCAGGAGGAGATCTTCGGTCCGGTGGTGTCGGTGACGTCCTTCGAGGACTTCGACGACGCCGTGCGCATCGCCAACGACACGTCCTACGGCCTGGGGGCCGGCGTCTGGACCCGCGACATCAACACGGCCTACCGCGCGGGCCGCGCGATCCAGGCGGGCCGCGTCTGGACGAACTGCTACCACGCCTACCCGGCCCATGCCGCCTTCGGCGGGTACAAGCAGTCGGGCATCGGCCGCGAGACCCACAAGATGATGCTGGAGCACTACCAGCAGACGAAGAACCTGCTGGTCAGTTACTCCCCGAAGAAGCTCGGCCTCTTTTGAGCGCCTTCGGCGAGTCCCGCCAGGAGACGCTGGGGGCAGGCGAGATCGCGAGCCATGGGGCAGTGCTGCAGTAGACGGCCGGTCATGTTGCTCCCCCCGCACTGCCTCTGCAATCCCGACAGGGGAACAGGCCAAAAACGAGACTGTTGGGGAACCCCGATCAGCCGGTTCCGTTCCGGTTCGCCCGAAGGCAGGGTGGCGCGGGGTTCACGGCGCGCTCGCGGGGCCGCGGGGGTTGCCTACGCGGCCCTCGAACGCGCCGACCGTCCGTGCACCCTACGGCGTCCCGACGAGCAGGGCACGGGCGAGCACGCGGGTCGTTGTCCGCGTACACGCCCCGTGCGTCGGGAGCGAAGCACTGGGCGACCTCGTGCGTGTTGCCTGCGCTCGGCAGTCCGGTACCGATGGCCAGGGAACAGGCCGCCCCGGCCGACCGGGCAGTCGTCCTTGCCGCCGGTCCCGTAGTTCCATATCCGGGCGGCGTGCGGCTGGGACGTGTCGATGCGCGATTCGATGTCGGTCATACCTTCGACGAATCGCAGCGCTCGGGCAACTCCCCTGTTCTGGTCGCGCAATGCACCCGATGTTCACGTGGCCCGCGCCAAGAAGACGCCTACTCCGAACGCGGGGAGTGTGATGTCCGCGACGAGCGGTCCGCCGGGCGTCCGGTGCACCCGGGCCGCCGGATGGGGCGGGAGGAGGCTCTGCAGGACGGGGTTCGAGAGAGGGGAATGCCGCTCGGGGGAGGCTTTCGGTTCGAAGAGCACACCGACGGGCAATCTACGCGAGGCCGGGCGGGAGCGGGTGTTCAGCACGATCAGTATGCGCTCGCCCTCGTGGTGACGCATGAAGGCGTAGAGTCCCGGCCTGCCCCGTTCCGAGAAGAGCACCTCCTGCTCTCCGAGGTGCAGGGCCTGGCGCCGGCCACGGAGGTCGATGAGCTGCTGGGTCCACCGGAAGAAGACGGAGGAGTTGTCGAAGCTGTCCCCTGCGGAACTGGGCGAGGTGAACTTCCCCTCGGGAAACATGTCCTGCCGGTTCTCCGGGTCGGCGGGATCACAGAGATTCTCCGGGTCCAACCGCCCCGTGCACTGACGGAATCCCTGCTCCGTGCCGTAGTAGATCATGGGGATACCGATCGAGAGGATGACGTGGGCGAGGGCGACCCGGAGGCGTCCATCCGGTTCGCCCTCGCGGAGAAACCGGTAGACGTCGTGGTTGTCGATGAACCGGACGGTGAATCCATGATCACGGCCGAACGCCTTTGACGCGGTGGTGTGACTCTCCTCGAGTTCGCTCGCGGGCGCCCGGCCATGGAGGGCCCAGCTTTGGCGTCGATATTCGCCGTAGTTGTAGACGGCATCCAATCCGAGCGAGAAACAGGAGGCGATCAAAGCGTCGTCGTCGCCCGCGTGCTCACCGATGACGAGAAAGTTCGCCTTTCCGAGACCTGCGGTGTACCTCTTGATGGTCCCGCAGAGCTTGGCCACGAAGGTTCTATCCATGTGCCGCACAGCGTCGAGGCGGAATCCGTCGATGTCAGTCTCCCGGATCCACCAGCACGCGATGAATTCCAGAATCCTCTGTGTCTGCGGATTCTCCGTCGCAAGTCTGCGGTAATCCGGTGGGAAGTCTCCCAGAGTCTCCTGCTCGTTGTCGTTCCAGTCGTCGATGACGCCCCGCCGCGAGAAGTGCTGCGGCGAAGCGAGTTCGAGCGGGCGGATCCCGATCTCCCCGTGCACATCCGCCGGCACCTCCGCGCCCCTCCAGTGATTACTGCCGTCGGCGTACTCGAAGACGGGACCGGCGTGGTTGAGTACGAGGTCGAGCACGACACGGATGCCTCGTCTGTGGGCTTCGGAGACTAGCTGCCGAAGATCCTGCATCGTGCCCAGGCGCGGGTCCACCGCCATCAGATGGCGGGGCGCGTATCCGTGGTACGAGCCCTGGCCGTTGAGTGCGACCGGGGTCAGGTGCAACGCCGTACCGCCGAGCTCGCGGATGTAGTCGAGTCGTGTGGACAGGCCTCGGAGATTCCCCCCGTGGCGCGAAAGGCCATCGGCGGGATCTCCCTCGACCGTCGCCAGGGGCTGGGACTGGAATCGGTCCACGACGAGGGAGTAGAGGACCTCCGCACGCCAGTCCTCCGGCGAGGGGTGGTACCTGCGCTCGCCGGACTTCGCGAGCGAGGTCTCGGCAAGACTCTCCGGCGCCCCGGGCTCAGAAGCGGGTCCGTCCACCCCTGATCGCGAAGGCTGGTCTGCGGCAGAATTCATGGTCGCGACCCTAGGCAGTTGCCGTTTTAGGGTCCAGACCGTGCCACACAGACTCTCTTGTTCCCCTGGGGGTTTCGTGCTTCACTCGAACGCGGACTCGGCCGGCCAGGACTGGGGGGAACCATGATCGGCAAAGCACGCGTCCTGTTTCAGCGGATGGCGTGGGCGCTCAGACGATGGCGTCTGCGGCGTTCCGACCCGTTCATGTACAAGTGATGCGGCCGACATCGTGATCACTTGGGGGATTTCAGCGCTGTCCCATGACGCGTCACTGGCCGTCGTACAGGACAATCGGATCGCGTTCGCCGCACACGCGGAACGCTATTCCCGGATCAAGAACGATGCCTTGCTGCATCCCCGACTGATCCGAGAAGCCATGAGTTTCGGCGCGCCGGACGAAATCGTCTGGTACGAGCGACCTGTATTGAAGAAACTCCGGCATCTGCGCGCCGGGCAGTGGGGCCACGCGACATCGGCATCCGACCTGCCTCGCAGGTACCTGAGAAGCGCCGGCCTGTCACACAGGACGCCCGTCTCGATCGTGGGGCACCACGAAGCGCACGCCTGGGCGGGGATCGCCACGAGCGCGTTCGACGAGGCGGCCGTCATAGTCGCGGATGCCATCGGAGAGTTCGACTGCTTCACGGTCTTCGGCTACTCCCTGGAATCAGGACTCCGGTTACGCTACCGCCGCCGCTACCCGCATAGTCTCGGGCTGTTGTACAGCGCCTTCACCCGGCGGTGCGGCTTCAAGCCGAACGAGGACGAGTACATCCTCATGGGCATGGCCGCGTACGGACAACCACGCCACGTTGACGAGATCCTCGACACCTGGATCACCCTGGATCCGCCCGGCTATCGGCTGGCCTCGAACGTCCATCGGGGCATCGGAGAATGGTTGCCCGAAGCTCGCCCCGAGGACCTCGCCGCGAGCATCCAGGCGGTCACCGAGAGGGTGCTCGTCGAAGCCGCCGTCTGGGCGCGCAAGGAGGTCGGCGCCCCCAATCTGATCCTCATGGGCGGAGTGGCGCTGAACTGCGTGGCCAACTCGGCGATCGCGCGCGAGGCGGGCTTCTCCCGGCTGTGGATCTTCCCGAATCCCGGGGACGCTGGCTCAAGCGTCGGAGCCGCAGCCGCTCAGCTGCGCAAGCCCCTGCGATGGGAGGGTCCGTACCTGGGGACCCGTATCGAGCGCGACCTCGACATCCCGGCCGTGGTGACCAGCCTGAGCACGGACGGCGTAGCCGCCGTCGCCAACGGCGCCGCCGAGTTCGGGCCAAGGGCCCTGGGCAACCGGTCCCTGCTCGCGGACCCGCGGACGGCGAACATGAAGGACCGTGTCAACAGAGTCAAGGGCCGGGAGAAGTTCAGGCCGTTCGCGCCCGTGATCCGGGAGGAACTGCTGCACGAGTACTTCGACGTACCCGTGCCGGCCACCCCGTACATGCAGTTTACCGCCAGGTGCCGTGAGCCGGAAGCGTTCCCCGCCGTGGTGCACGTGGACGGCACCAGCCGGGTACAGAGCGTCGCCCAGCGCGACCATCCCGTCCTGTACGAGCTGCTTCGGCAGTGGGAGACCGAGACGGGCTGCCCCATGCTCCTCAACACGAGCTTGAACTCCCGTGGAGAACCGCTCGTCAACACCTGGCGCGATGCCGAGGCCTTCGGGGACAAGGAAGGAGTGCGCGTCCATTGAGCCCCGTGATGTCCCGCCCCGTCCGCCTCCTCGTCGCCAACGGGTGCAGCTACACCCGTGGAGCAGAGCTGGAGCGCGCACAGGACGCGTGGCCGGCCCTGGTGGCCGAGGCGCTGGGTGTGCCGTTGGTCAACCTGGGCTGCGACGGGGGCTCGAACCGGCGCGTCGTCCGAACCACCGTCGGTCAACTCGACCACCTCGCCGCAGCACACCAGGTGCCCGTCGAGGAGATGCTCGTGCTCTGCATGTGGACCGGCCTCTCACGTCACGAGTGCTACACACGGCGGCGGGACAAAGGGCACGGCTTCCGGCCGGACCTGCCCGACGAGTTGCGCTGGCACCGCCTGAGCCGATGGCGGATCCAGATCGAGGACCAATTGTCCGAGGCTTACTACCGTCACCTTTGGAGCTCCCAAGGGGCCATGACCAACTTCGCGCTGGACTGGCTCATGCTCGACGGTTACCTGCGCTCCAGAGGTGTGCGGGGCAGATACGTCTTCGCCTGGGACGTTCTGCGCTTTCGGCAGGACGAGCAGAGCCGACGGCTGCTCAGCGGGCTGGACCCGGCGACCGTGTACGGCGGTTCGGTGACGAGCTCACGCGTCTCGTTCTATTCGGACATCCTCGGCCGGTTCCCAACGGGCGAGATGCAGCACCCGCTGGAGGAGGCACACGCGTCCTTCGGCGCCTCGCTCACCCGTTGGCTGCGGGATCACGGCATCGCGGGTGCCGCCCCGGGCGGCGGGTGACACGTGAAGCCGTCGAGGCCCTGGCCACCATCGCCCCATCCCTGTCCGAGGCGATGCGGACGAGGCACCCTTCTGCCGATCGACCGCCAGGGCCTGTTCGGCGTGGCCGACGGCTGCTCATCGGCATCTTGGGTGACGCGAACTGCGAGCCGGTTCACGTCCTCCTTGTGACTGGCCGTCAGCACGACGCCGGTAAATGTAAGTGTGCTACCAAGATCCGACCGAGGAAGAGCGGTCGTTCCAGCCGCAAGGCGTCAGCGAGAACAGCTCCGTATACGGAGTTCCGCAGGATACGACGTGATACCAGAACGGGCGCCCTCGAAGAGGCCGTCGCCGCAGTCCCCGCCGACACGCTGCCGGCCGGCCGCTGCACAGCCTGGCCGCGCACACCATGAGACGGACCATGGACATGGACACCCTGCACAAGGCCAGACAGGCCCGGAACCGGATGGCCCACGAGGGCGCCTCGGTCGGCGCCCTATGGTGCGTGAACCGCGACCGAATCCTTCAGCACGCCGTCAAGCTTCGCGCCGCCGTGACAGATCTCGCACTCGGTTCTTGCCCTCGCGGATCAGGTTGCGGATCGCCGCCGTGCCCACCGGCACCTCGAAGGCGGCCACCCGGCCCCCGCCGGTCCGGAGGATGAGCGTCTGGTTGAGGATGCCGACCAGGGTCTGCGCCAATTGCAGCCGGATCTGCGGCTGTTGCCCGGACGGAAACACGATCGGGTCCCGACTGCACGTCGCCGTCGTCGTGCTGCGAGGGACGCCTGGCCACCGCCGGGGCCGGTGGCGTCCGTGGTGTCGGCGGGCGCGCCGGGAGCCGGGGGCGTGAAGCCGGTGATCGCGGAGACCGACGCCGGTTTCGCGAGCACGGCCGGATAGGTCGTGAACGGCACCGGCTCCGGTGGGATTCCGATCACCGGGCGGAGGTATCCGGTGGCCGGGCTGATGCCGAGATCCGGGCGTGCGGGCCTTCACCTACCGGCTGGAGCGGATCCACCGGTTCACCGGCGCCGACCCGACCGACCAGGCCCACCGCTACACGCTCCGGACCGCTGTCATCGGCGCCCGCCTCCTCGACTGGCCCGCCAACGATCCGTGACCTCGCCGGAGGGGGCCGGCGGAACCGTCCCGATCTCTGCGGCGGCTGGCCCGGGACGTCATGGACTGCCGTTCGGCGGCAGCGGGACGCCGGGCCCCGGACCGGGCTCAGAGTTCGACGAGGGTGATCTCCGTGGCCTTGAGGCCGGCCCAGACGTCGGTGCCGTCGGCAAGGGCGAGCTCGGTGGCGGCCTGGGGGGTGATCTCGGCGATGAGGTCCGGGATCCGGTCGGAGGTGATCAGGATCCGCAGGCGGCTGCCGACGACGGTGATCTCGCGGACCGTGCCGGGCCACACGTTGCGGGGGCTGCCGGTGGGCTTGTCGCGGTGGAGGGACACGGACTCGGGAGCGATGATCGCCAGTGCCCTGGCGCCTTCGGGGAGCGGGTCGGCGGCGACCAGGGTGCCGCCGGTCGCGAGGGTGAGGCCTGCGCGGGTGGCGGTGCAGGGCCAGGCGTTGCGGCCGAGCATGCGGGCCACCCACGGGGAGCGGGGGTGGCGGGTGACTTCGGCGGGCGGAGCGTCCTGGAGGGTGCGGCCGTCGGCGAGGACGAGGACCCGGTCGGCGAGCGAGACGGCCTCGACCGGGTCGTGGGTGACGATGAGGCAGACCCCGCCGAAGCCGGCGAGGTGGCGGCGCAGGGTGTGACGTACGTGGCCGCGGGTGGTCTGGTCGAGGGCGGCCAGCGGTTCGTCGAGGAGCAGCAGGCGGGGACGGGCCGCGAGGGCGCGGGCGAGGGCGACGCGCTGGGCCTGGCCGCCGGAGAGTTCGGCGGGCTTGCGGTGGGCGAGGTGGCCGACGCCGAGCCGGTCGAGCCAGCGGCGGGCCTCCGTGCGGGCCTCGGCCTTCGGCATGCCGTGGGCGCGGAGCCCGTAGGCGGTGTTGGCGAGGGCGTTCAGGTGCGGGAAGAGCGCGCCGTCCTGCGGGACCCAGGCGACGTGCCGCTTGTGCGGGGGCAGGGCGGTCACGTCGAGGTCGCCGAGCCTGAGTTCGGCGTGGGCGCGCGGGGTCAGGCCGAGGAGGGCCCGGAGCAGGGTGGTCTTGCCGGCGCCGTTCTCGCCCACGACGGCGATGGTGGTGCCCGGCTCGGCGTCCAGGGTGAGCTCGTTGAAGCCGGTCACCTCCGCGTGCAGCGGCCAGGGCTCCGTCGTGTGCACGGGCGCCGGCGGTTCGGTGGCGGCCGGGACCGCGGCGGCCGGCTCCGGCTCGGCGGAGCCGGCGCGGGGGCGGCCGACCGAGCCGGTCCAGCGGCCGCGCAGGGCGACCAGGACGCCCATGGCGATCGCCAGCAGGAGCAGGGAGACGGAGGTGGCGGCCTCGGGCGCGTCCTGGAGGAGCAGGTAGACCTGGAGCGGCAGGGTCTGGGTCTCGCCCGGCAGGTTCCCCGCGAAGGTGATCGTGGCACCGAACTCGCCGAGCGCGCGGGCCCACGCGAGGGCCGCTCCGGCGGCGAGCCCGGGGGCGACCATCGGGAGGGTGACGGTGAAGAACACCCGGACGGGGGAGGCGCCGAGGGAGGACGCCGTTTCCTCGTAGGTGGGCTTGAGGCCCGCGAGGGTGCCCTCCAGGCTGATGATGAGGAACGGCATCGCGACGAAGGTCGCGGCGAGGACCGCGCCGGAGGTGTGGAACGGGAAGACGATCCCGAAGGTGTCCTCCAGCCAGGGGCCGAGCAGTCCGCGCCGTCCGAAGCCGAGGAGGAGGGCGACGCCGCCGACGGTCGGCGGCAGCACCATCGGCAGCAGGACCAGGGACCGTACGAGGGTCTTGCCGGGGAACTCCACCCGGGCCAGCAGCCACGCCAGGGGCACGCCCAGGACCAGGGACAGTCCGAGCGCGGCGAAGGAGACGATCAGCGACAGCTTGAGCGCTTCGACCACGCCCGGGCTGGTCAGGTGGGTGCCGAGTTCGCTCCACTGGGTGCGTACCAGGATGCCGATGAGCGGCAGCAGCAGGAACGCGATAGCCAGCAGCGCGGGCAGCGCCAGGGCGATGGAGGGGCGGGTGCCGGATATCCGGCGGCCACGGAGCATGAAGGGCGGTCCTCGGCGGGAGTCGGGGCGGGGCGCGGTGGGCCGCTGGGGGCCACCCGTGGGGGCGGCCCCCGTTCGGCGTGCCGGCCGGGCCGGCTACGGCTTCTGGAAGCCCGCGTCCTGGAGGTACTTCTGGCCCTGGGGACCGGAGAGCCAGGTCACGAAGGCATCGGCCGCGGCGGGGTGCTTCGAGCCCTTGAGGGAGGCGGCCGGGTAGGAGGCGACGGCGTTCTGGTCGTCGGGGATGTCGACGGCGACGACCTTGTCCTCGGCGGTGGCGGCGTCCGTCTTGTAGACCAGGCCGGCGTCGGCCTCGCCGAGCTCGATCTTGGACAGGACGGCGCGCACGCTGGGCTCCTGGGAGACCGGCTTCACGTCGATCTTCCGGGCGTCGAGGATCTGCCGGGAGTAGCGGCCGGCCGGGACCTCGGGTGCGGCGAGCACGACCTTGATCTTCGTGTCGGCGAGGTCCTTCAGGTTGTCGATCTTGCGGGGGTTCCCCTTGCCGGTCGCGATGACCAGACGGTTCTTCGCGATGACCTTCGGGTCGTTCGTGTCGCCCTTCAGCCCGTCCATGGTCTTGGTGTCGGCCGTGACGAGTACGTCGGCGGGCGCGCCCTGCTTGACCTGTGCGGCCAGCTCCTGCGAACCGGCGAAGGAGAAGGTGAGCTTCGTGCCCGGGTGCGTCTTCTCGTACGCGGCGCCCGCGGCCTTGAAGACGTCGGTGAGGGAGGCCGCGGCCAGGACCGTCAGGTCCGCCTTCGGGACCCCCGACTCGGAGCTGCCGGCGCTGGCGGCGGTCGTGGTGTCCTTGCTGTCGTCTCCGGAGCAGGCGGCCAGCACCGGGATCAGGAGCGCACCGGCGAGCAGGCCGGCGGCGGTGCGGCGGGTGCGGCGGGTGGTGAGGATTCGGGGCATGGTCGCTGGTTCTCCTGAGACTGAAGGGGACCGTCAGGTCCCGTCCGTCGATGAGGCGGCGCCCCGAGCGTTCACGGCCCTCCCGGTCGGCGGGAACGTGCCGGCGTCGGCCCGGCGGCGTGCGGTGTCGGGGCTCACGCCGAGCGGACGTGCGGCCTGACCCGCGGTGTGGTGCCGCATGTGCGACACGCTAGGGAGGGAACGTCGGCATCTGCAATGTGACCATGCCTCTGCATATCAGGGCAGATGCGACGGGGCGAGCCGAAAACCCCCGAACGAGGCGCTCGCGGGTTCCGGGGAGGGCGCGGCCAGGGGACGTCCCCTCCGGCGCTCTAGCGCGCGGCGAGCCGCTCCAGCAGGGTGGCGCTCCGGGCCAGCAGCGCCCGCTCGTCATCCGTGAGCTCGGCCTCGATGGCCTGGGCGAGCCAGCCGGCCCTGCGGCCGCGCTCGGCTTCGAGCGCGGTCCGGCCCGCGTCCGACAGCTCGACCAGCGACTTGCGGCCGTCCGTGGGGTGCGCCCGGCGCGTGATCAGGTCCTGCTCCATGAGGAGCCCCACCGCCCGTGCCATCGACTGGGGGCGTACCCGCTGATCGGCGGCGAGGTCACTGGTGGTCATGGCGCCGTTGCGGTCGAGTGCGCCGAGCACGGCGGCCTGGCCCAGCGGGATGCGGTCCTCGTGCTTGACGCGCCGGGTGAGCTTGCCCATCGCGGTGCGCAGTTCTGCGGCGATGGCGGCGGCTTCCGAGGTGGGCATACGGCACTTTACCCCGCTGTGCAGCATTGCTGCGCACCTGACCTGCACAGCCATGCTGTACAGCAATGCTGTTCAGCAAAACTGCACAGCATGGCTGTATGGTTTGGACTTGTCGGGCCCAGCGCCAGCGCTGTCGCAGCCGGGGCCCGGCACATGACAACGGGGAGGAACCACCATGTCCGCACGGGCAGCCGGGAACGTCGACGCCGGCATCGAGACCGTCACCGCACGCCGGATCATCGACAGCCGGGGCAACCCCACGGTCGAGGTCGACGTCGTCCTGACGGACGGGTCCCTGGGGCGCGCGGCCGTCCCCTCCGGCGCCTCCACCGGCGCCCGGGAGGCCGTGGAACTGCGCGACGGAGACTCCGCGCGCTGGCACGGCAAGGGCGTCGACCGCGCGGTCGCCCACGTCAACGGGGAGATCGCGGCGTGCGTGCGCGGCCGGGACGCGGCGGACCAGGCGGGGCTCGACGCCGCGCTGGTCGGCCTCGACGGCACCGCCACGAAGTCGCGGCTCGGCGCCAACGCGGTGCTCGGCGTCTCCCTCGCCACCGCCAAGGCCGCCGCGGCGGCCCACCGCCAGCCGCTCTACCGCTACCTCGGCGGCGCCGACGCCCACCGCCTGCCGCTGCCGATGATGAACATCGTCAACGGCGGGGCGCACGCCGACAATCCGCTGGACTTCCAGGAGTTCATGATCGCTCCCGTGGGCGCGGACACCTTCGCCGAAGCCGTCCGCATGGGCAGCGAGGTCTTCCACACCCTGCGCCGCGACCTGCTGGCCGCCGGGCACTCCACGGGCGTCGGCGACGAGGGCGGCTTCGCGCCCGCGCTGCGTACCGCCGAGGAGGCGCTCGACTTCGTGGTGGCCGCCATCGAGCGCACCGGCTACCGCCCGGGCACGGACATCGGCCTGATCATGGACCCGGCCTCGTCGGAGTTCTTCCGCGACGGGGTGTACGACTACGCCGGCGAGGGGGTGCGCCGCACCCCCTCCCAGAACGCCGACTACCTGGCCAAGCTCATCGACGCCTACCCGATCGTCTCCGTCGAGGACCCGATGGCGGAGAACGACCTGGACGGCTGGCGCGAGCTGACCGCCCGCGTCGGCGACCGCTGCCAGCTCACCGGCGACGACGTGTTCTGCACCGACGAGAGGCTCCTGCGCGAGGGCATCCGCACCGGAGTCGGCAACTCGATCCTCATCAAGGTCAACCAGATCGGAACCCTGACCGAGGCGCTGTCCGCGGTGGCCACGGCCCACCGGGCGGGCTGGACGGCCGTCATGTCGCACCGCTCGGGCGAGACGGAGGACACCACCATCGCGGATCTGGCGGTGGCCACCGGCTGCGGCCAGATCAAGACCGGCTCGCTCTCCCGCTCCGACCGCACGGCGAAGTACAACCAACTGATCCGGATCGAAGAGGAACTGGGCGACTCGGCACGCTACGCGGGCCGCTCCGCACTGCGCCGGGCGTGACCGGCCGGCAGGCGTAGGGACCGCGCGGGCCCCCGGTCACGGTCGGGGGCCCGCTCGCGTACCTGCGGGGGGACACGGGCGGTGGAGCGCCGCACGGGGCGCGTCGCGCCGGTCACCGCCGTGGCGCTCACACCGAGGGGGCGAGCGGTGTGCGGGCCGGTTTACACGCGGCACCCGCGGGGCGTGATCGCCCGGTAATGCGCTCTTCCTACGGTCGTGGCCGTGGGGACCTCCCCACTCCTGCCGCGGCTCACCCGGTTCGCGCGGGGCGAGGACGGTGGCCCTGGGGAAGGAGTCTCGGTGACGACGCCGGATGCGAAGGCGGAGAGCGTACGGACGGTCTGCTCGTACTGCGGAGTCGGCTGCGGCATCCTGCTCGGCATCGGCCGGGACCCCGCCACCGGCCGGCGGACCGCCGAGAAGGCCTCCGGGGACAAGAACCACCCGACGAACTTCGGGCGGCTCTGCACGAAGGGCTCGACCAGCGCCGACATGATGGCCGCCGCCGGGCGGGCCGCCACGGCTCTGGTCCGCGCCGAGCGCGGCGCCGAGCCCGTGGAGGCCGACGTGGACGCGGCGATCACGGCCGTGGCCGGGCGGCTGCGCTCGATCCTCGACGAGCACGGCCCCGACGCGCTGTCCTTCTACGTCTCCGGGCAGATGTCGCTGGAGGCGCAGTACCTGGCGAACAAGCTGGCGAAGGGGTTCGTGGGGACGAACCAGATCGAGTCCAACTCCCGCCTGTGCATGGCCAGCGCCGGCTCCGGCTACAAACTCTCGCTGGGCGCGGACGGACCCCCCGGGTCCTACCGGGACTTCGACCGGGCCGACGCCTTCTTCGTGATCGGCGCGAACATGGCCGACTGCCATCCGATCCTGTTCCTGCGGATGATGGACCGGGTGAAGGCGGCCGGCGCCAAGCTGATCGTCGTCGACCCGCGCCGCAACGCCACCGCGGACAAGGCCGACCTGTTCCTGCAGATCAAGCCGGGAACGGACCTGGCGCTGCTGAACGGGCTGCTGCACCTGCTGGTGGAGGACGGGAACACGGACGAGACGTTCATCGCCGAGTTCACGGACGGCTGGGAGGAGATGCCCGGCTTCCTTGCGGACTACCCGCCGGCGAAGGTCGCCGAGATCACCGGGATACCGGAAGCGGACATCCGGCAGGCCGCGCGGTGGATCGGCGAGGCCGGCGAGTGGATGAGCTGCTGGACCATGGGGCTCAACCAGTCCACGCACGGCACCTGGAACACCAACGCCCTGGTCAACCTCCACCTCGCCACCGGGGCGATCTGCCGCCCCGGTTCCGGCCCCTTCTCGCTGACCGGCCAGCCGAACGCGATGGGCGGCCGCGAGATGGGCTACATGGGCCCGGGGCTGCCCGGCCAGCGCTCCGTCCTCGTGGACGAGGAGCGCGCCTTCGTCGAGGAGCTGTGGGGCATCGCGGCCGGAACGCTGCGCACCGAGGTGGGGCGCGGGACGGTGGAGATGTTCGAGCGGATGGCCGCGGGCGACATCAAGGCGTGCTGGATCATCTGCACCAACCCGGTCGCGTCGGTCGCCAACCGCAAGTCCGTCATCGCCGGCCTGGAGGCCGCCGAACTGGTCATCACGCAGGACGTGTTCGCCGAGACGGAGACGAACGCGTACGCCGACGTGGTGCTGCCCGCCACGCTGTGGGCGGAGTCCGACGGCGTCATGGTCAACTCGGAGCGGAACCTCACCCTCGTCCAGGGCGTCGTCGACCCGCCCGGGCAGGCGCTGCCGGACTGGCAGCTGATCGCCCGCGTCGCCCGCGCGATGGGATTCACCGGAGCCTTCACGTACGCGAGCGCCGAGGAGGTCTTCGACGAGCTCAAGCGGGCCTGGAACCCGAAGACCGGCTGGGACCTGCGCGGGGTCGGCTACCGGCGCCTGCGCGAGACCCCGGTCCAGTGGCCGGCGCCGTCCGAGGACGGCGACGACCGCAACCCGATCCGCTACCTCAACGACGGCGTCAGCCAGACCCTCCTGGAACGCGCGGACGGGACCCGGCCGCGGCTGGCCTTCCCCACGGCCACCGGCCGTGCCCACTTCTTGGGGCGTCCCCACCTGCCCGCCTCCGAACTCCCCGACGACGACTATCCGTTCGTGCTGAACACGGGCCGCCTGCAGCACCAGTGGCACACCCTCACCAAGACCGGCAAGGTGGCCAGGCTCAACAAGCTGAACCCGGGCCCGTTCGTCGAGCTCCATCCCGAGGACGCCGCCGCGATGGGCGCCGAGGAGGGGGACCACGTCGAGGTCGCCTCCCGGCGCGGTCGCGCCGTCCTGCCCGCCGTCGTCACCGACCGCGTGCGCCCGGGGAACTGCTTCGCGCCGTTCCACTGGAACGACCTGTTCGGGGAGTACCTCAGCATCAACGCCGTCACCAACGACGCCGTCGACCCGGTCTCGTTCCAGCCCGAGTTCAAGGCCTGCGCCGTGGCGCTGCGCGTGGTGGCCGCCCGGGAGCCCGAGGAGGCCGTTGCCGTGCCCGCGCCCGCCGCCCCGTCCGCCCCCTCCATCCCGTCCGTCGCGGCCGTCCCGTCCGTCGCGGCGCAGCAGTCGCAGGCCGGAGGCGTGGCCACGGCCGTGTCCGCCCTCGCCGCCCTCTTCGGCCTCACCGACCTCACCGGACCGGCGCTGGAGGAGCCGGAGCGCACCTACCTCTCCGGATACCTGTCGGGCGTCACGCTGGCACCGCCCGGCGGCGTCCCGGTACTGCCCGCGACCGCGCCCTTCGCCCCCGCGACGGCGCGGTGGGTGGACGGCGTGCTGGCCGGTATGTTCTCCCGCACGGCCACGGACACGGCCACCACGCCCACCGCCCCCGCCTCCCCCGACCGGGCCGGCACCGCTTCCCCCGAAGTCGTCACGACCCGCAGGCTCATCGTGCTGTGGGCCTCGCAGACCGGTAACGCCGAGGAGTTCGCCGCCACCGCGGCCGCCCGTCTCACCGGGACCGGCCATGCCCCGGCCCTGCTCTCCATGGCCGACCTCACCCCCGCGCAGCTCACCGCCGACAGTGACCTGCTGATCGTCACCAGCACCTTCGGCGACGGCGACAGTCCTGACAACGGCGCCGGCTTCTGGCAGGCGCTCGCCGCCCCCGATGCCGCCCGGCTGGACGGCCTGCGCTACGCCGTGCTGGCGTTCGGCGACTCCGGCTACGACGACTTCTGCGGCCACGGGCGCCGCCTGGACGAACGCCTCGCGGAACTCGGTGCCACCCGCCTGCACCCCCGCACCGACTGCGAACCCGACTACGACGAAGCCACCGGGCAGTGGCTCGACCGGATCACCGCCGCCCTCGCCCCATCGGCCGGCCGACAGCCCGCGACGGCATCCGCCACCTCCGCCGGGGTCGTCACCACAGGTGCGGCGGCGCCCGGCAGCTACTCCAAGGCCTCTCCGTTCGCGACCCTGCTGATCGGGAACCGGCTGCTCAGCCTGCCCGGATCACAAAAGGAGGTGCGGCAGTTCGCCTTCGACACCCGCGACGGCGAGCTCGCCTACGAGCCCGGTGACGCCCTCGGCGTATGGCCGGCCAACGGCTCGGTCCTCGTGGCCGAATGGCTCGCCCTCACCGGCCTCGACCCCGACGAGGACATCGCCTTCCCCGACGGGGCGCACCTGCCCCTCCGCGAGGCACTGCGGACCCGCTTCGACATCGCCCGCATCACCCCGGAACTCCTCAGGTTCGTCGCCACCCGTACCGGAGACCGGGACCTCCAGCGGCTGCTGCGCCCCGACAACAAGGGCGAGTTGGCCAAATGGAGCTGGGGACGGCAGGCCGCCGACGTCATCGGCGCCTTCCCCGTCCGGGCCTCCACCGCCGAGTGGACCGGCGTCCTCAAGCGGCTCCAGCCCCGGCTGTACTCCATCTCCTCCAGCCCGCTCGCGCACCCGGGCGAGGTCCGGCTGACGGTGTCCGTCGTCCGCTACACCAACGACACGGGCCGCGACCGCTCGGGCGTCTGCTCCACCTATCTGGCGGACTGCGCCGACGACGGCCCCGTACAGGTGTTCGTCCAGCGGTCGCCGCACTTCCGCCCGCCCGCCGGATCCGCCACACCCATGATCATGGTCGGTCCGGGTACCGGCGTGGCACCGTTCATCGGATTCCTGGAAGACCGCCTGGCGAAGGGACACACCGGCCCCAACTGGCTGTTCTTCGGCGAGCAGCGCGAGGCCACCGACTTCTACCACCGTGAGACGCTGGCGGCCTTCCGCTCCTCCGGCCACCTCGACCGGCTCGACGTCGCCTTCTCGCGCGATCAGCGCAACAAGATCTACGTGCAGGACCGGATGCGCGAGCACGGCCCTCGTCTGTGGCGGTGGCTGCGGGACGGCGCGCACTTCTACGTCTGCGGCGACGCCGGCCGTATGGCCAAGGACGTGGACCGGGCCCTGCACGAGATCATCGCGGCGCACGGCGGCATGGACGAGGAATCGGCTGCCGCGTACGTCCGGCAGCTCGCCGGCGACAAGCGCTACGTCCGTGACGTCTACTGACCGGCCCCCGCCCCCGCCGCGCGACCCACGCCCCGCGACCGGACCGCCTTCGACGCGTCGGGACGTACGTCGGTGATCCGGTTCGAGGACCTCACCCCCGGGTCCCGCCCCGCAGCCGTTCGGCGAACGCGCGCGCGGCGGCCAGGTCCTCGGCGTCCGGCCGCTGTTTGTTGATGCCGCCGACGAGCTTGAAGGGCGTCCACGTGTCGAACGCCCGGCAGGAGAAGCTCCCGTCCACCTCGAAGCCCTTGCCTTCGAGGAGCCGGACCAGGGGGCGGGTGAAGGGCGCGAACGGCATCTCGGGGAGCCCGCTGGTGGCGAACACGAACGCCCGGCCCCGCCCGGCGGGAAGCGCCTTGACGAAGTCGGTCAGACGGGGGTGGAGACTGCCGAGGAAGACGCCCGAGCCGAATCCCACGAGGTCGGCCCCGGCCAGCTCCGCCGGGCCGGCCTCCTCGGGGGAGACGACCTTCGCGCCCAGTACCGGGGCCATGGTGTCGGCGACACGACGCGTATTGCCGTGTGACACGGAGGCGCACACGATGACTGTCTTCATTCTGACTGTCCCTTCTCCGGCTTCTGCAGTGGGGACAAGGCAGTGGGGCCGGACGTGACACCCCTGCGATGTGACGGCGGCCACACCATCACGGGGTCGGAGCCCGCCGGCCGGGCAGCCGCCCGCCGGTAAAGGATGTCGTCCGGGGTAGGCGGGAGGAGGATGGGGCCGACGGGCGAGTGGGGAGCGGATCGTCGGGTCCGAGACCTGCCGCAGCGGGCGAAGGAGGTCCGGTCATGGTCACGCCCGAGGCGTTGCGGGCCGGGCCCGGCCCCGTGGGAGTGGTTCCCTCCGAGGCCGGAGGCCTGCTGGACGTACTGAGCGTGGCCGCGGTGGTCCTGGACGCCCAGGGGCGGATCACCCTGTGGAGCCCCCAGGCACAGGACCTCTTCGGCTGGTCCGCCGAGGACGCGCTGGGCAGCCACGCGGCCGAGCTGCTGGTCGCCGACGAGTACGTCGACCTGGTGCTGGAGCTGTTCGCCAAGGTCATGTCGGGTGGCGGCGCCTGGGCGGGCGTCTTCCCCGTGCGGCACAAGGACGGTTCCTCGCGGCTGGTGGAGTTCCGCAACATGCGGCTGCAGGACGAACACGGCGGCGTGTACGCGCTGGGTATCGCCTGCGACGAGACCGTCCTGCGGGGCGTGGAGCGCGACCTGGCGCTGTCCGTGCCGCTGGTGGCGCAGTCCCCGCTCGGGCTGGCGGTGCTGGACACGGGCCTGCGGTACGTCCTGGTCAACCCGACGCTGGAGCGGATCAACGGCCTGCCCTCCGAGGAGCTCCTGGGCCGTACGCCGCACGAGGCCCTGCCGTTCCTGGACACCGACACGATCGAAGCCTCCATGCGTCAGGTCCTGGACACCGGCGCACCGCTGCTGGACCAGTACGGCACCGGGCGCACACCCGCGGACCCGGACCATGAGCATGCCTGGTCGGGCTCGTACTACCGGCTGGAGGACCCGGGCGGGCGTGTGATCGGCGTCGCCCTGGTGGTCGTGGACGTCACCGACAGCTACCGGGCGGCCAGGGAGGCCACCGAGGCCCGCAGGCGCCTCGGCCTCATCGCCCGGGCGTCGGTGACCGTCGGCACCACCCTGGACCTGGAGCGCACGGCCCGCGAGCTCGCCGACCTCGTCGTGGCCGACCTGGCCGACCTCGCCTCGGTCGACGTCCTCGACTCCGTCCTGGAGGGCGGCGTGGCGACGGCGCCCGGCCCCCGGACGGGGCAGGCGCTCTTCATGGCCCTCGCGGTGGCGACGTCCTACGGGACGGACGCCGTCCGGGCCACGGACCCGGTGGGCGAGCGCACCACGTACCCGGCCGAGCGCCTGGTCACCCGCTGCGTGAGCACCGGACGTCCCGTCCTGGTGTCGCACGTCACCGGTGCGGACCTGGCACACATCGCGCGCGACGGGGCCGCCGCGGAGCTCCTCGGCCGGGAGGGCGCGCACTCCTACCTGGCCGTACCGCTGACCGCCCGCGGCCAGGTCCTCGGCGCCCTGGGCCTCCTGCGCACCCGCAATCCGCTCCCCTTCGACCAGGACGACGTCACCCTGGCCGGCGAGCTGGCCACCCGCGCCGCCATCGCCATCGACAACGCCCGCTGGTACCAGCACGCCACCGACACCGCCCTGACCCTGCAGCGGCACCTCCTGCCCCACCCCCCGCCGCGGGCGGCCGGTCTCCAGATCGCCTACCGCTACCAGCCCGCGGTGGCGGCGAGCGGGATAGGCGGCGACTGGTTCGACGCGATCCGTCAGCCCCGGGACAAGACCGCGCTCGTGGTCGGCGACGTGATGGGACACGGTGTCCACGCCGCCGCCACCATGGGCCAACTGCGCACGGCCACCCGCACCCTTGCGGACCTCTGTCTCGACCCGGCACGGGTCCTGCGCCACCTCGACCACATCACCGCCGAACTGGACGGGACCATGGCGACCTGCGTCTACGCCACCTGGGACCCGCACCGCTCGCGCTGCCGCGTCGCCCTCGCAGGCCACCCGCCCCCGGTCGTCGTCAGGTCGGGGCAGGCCCCCGCGCTGGCCGACCTTCCGGCCGGAGTGCCGCTCGGCACGGGCGGCCTCGGCGACGCCGGGTTCACGTCCACCGTCCTCGACCTGCTGCCCGGCGACCGGCTGGTCCTCTACACCGACGGTCTCGTCGAAACCCGTGACGACGCCCTGGACGACCGCCTCGACCTGCTCCTGCGCCTCCTCGCCGATCCGGACCTCCCCCCGGAGGCGACCTGCGACCGGCTCCTGGCCGCCCTGCGTCACCGTGACGCGGCCGACGACGCCGCCCTCGTCATCGCGCGGGTACTCCCCCATCCGCCCGCCCCCGGGGCGCACCCGCGCTGAACGGCGCCCGGGGGCGGGCGGGCCGGCCCCGCACTCCGTCGGGCGGTGGGTCCGCTACGGCACCGGCTGCTGCTGGGTGACGCAGTGGATGCCGCCGCCGCCGGTGCCGAGACGGTCGATGTCGAGCCGTTCGACGACGCGGCCCGGGAACAGGCGCGTCAGCGTGGCCCGCGCCGCCGCGTCGGCCCGGGTGTCGCCGAACTGGCCGCTGATGACGGCGCCGTTGCACACGTAGTAGTTGGCGTAGGAGGCGAGGAAGTCCCGGTTGGTGGAGCGGATCAGGTCGTAGTCGGGGCCCTGGAGCTTCTCGGCGGTCATGCGGGCGCCACCCGCGGTCGTCGCGCCGGACAGGACCTGGAACTGCCGGCGCGCGTCCTCGGCGTAGACGTCGTTGTCCGAGGCCAACGGCATCTGGACGAGGGCCTTCCCGGGCGCGAGGAAGCGCGAGGTGGCGTCGACGTGGTCGTCCGTGATGTCCTGGCCGGTCACGCCGTCGAACCAGATCACCTTGGAGGCGCCGTAGGCGGCGCACAGAGCGGCTTCGATCTGCGCCTGTGACGTGTCGGGGTTGCGGTTGCGGTTCACCAGGCTGCTGCGGGTCGCCATCAGGGTGCCGGCGCCGTCCTGTTCGACCGCGCCGCCCTCCCCCACCAGGCCGGCGGCGGTGAACGGGACGCCGGCGTAGGAGGCGATCCGCCCGGCGACCAGGGCGTCCTTGGAGTGGGTCTGCTTGTTGCCCCAGCCGTTGAAGTTCAGGCCGACCGCGTCCAGTCCGCCGGCGCCGTCGGTACGGAAGACCGGGCCGCTGTCGCGCATCCAGCAGTCGTCCACGGGGATGGTGGTGACGACGGTGACCGTCGGGCCGCACAGCCGGCGGGCCCTGGCGGCGCTGCCGGAGTTGGCGCACAGGTAGACCGGCTCGTACTTGGCGATGGTGCGGGCGATGAGCGCGATGTCCGACTGGACCCCGCTGAGGCTGCCGCCCCAGATGGAGGTGCTGTCCGGCCAGGCCATCCAGGTACGGGTGTGGCGGACGTCCTCGATCGGCACGCTGAACGCCCCCGCCGCCGCGCGGGCGGGTCGGGGGGCCGCCGAGGCGCGCCCCTCGGCCGCGGTCAGCGCGGTGGCCCCGGCGGCCGCGGCGGTGAGACCGGCGGCGGCGAGGAACCTGCGCCGGTCCATGCCGCGGGCGGGCGGACGGAATGCGTGATCGCTCATGGAGGTCTCCTTGGGGGGATGCCAACTCCCCCGCCTGGCAGCGGGGTTGACTCGAAAAGTAAAACTGGCCAAGCGCTCGGTCAATAGTTTGGACGAGGTCGTTCCGGAGGATCGGGAAAAGCCCCAGGTCGCGGCCTGGAGCCTCGTTAGAGTGACGCCATGGCACCTTCCGCACAGGGCTCTCCGGCCCCGACCACGCCCCCCGCCCGCGCGGGACGACCCCGGGCCTCCGCGAAGGGCGAGCAGACCAGGGCACGGCTGATCGCCGCCGCACGGACCCTCCTCGCCGGAGGCATGAGCGAACGCTTCACCACCCGCAACGTGGCGGCGCTGTGCGGCGTCTCGCACGGGATGTGCCACTACCACTTCCAGGACCGGACCGATCTCGTCCTGGCGGTCATCGCGGACATCCGCCCGGAGTGGATCCACCCCCTGGAGGCGGCCGTCTCCGGGGAAGGGTCGTTCGCGCAGCGCTCCGAACGGGTGCTGGAGCTGCTGTCCCGGCCCGAGGGCGCGGAACTCTCCCACCTCCATTCGGCGTTGCACTGGCACGCCCTCAACGACGCGCGGGTCCGGGAGTCCCTCGAAGCCGAGTACTCCCGCTGGCGGGGCTGTTTCGTCACGCTGTTCGGGGTGTTGGCCGACGAGCGGGGCGGGGGCGTCGACCCCCGCCCGCTGGGCGAGGCGGTGGCGGCGGCCGTGGACGGCCTGGCCGCCGCGGAGTCACTGGGCTCCGCGGTGGATCCCGGCCCGGTGCTGCGCGCGCTGATCCGTACGATCGCCGCCGGCGTGCGTCCCGGCGGCTGACCCGGCCGGGAGCGGGGCCCGGCCGGGACGGGACCCGCTCCTCCCGGGTGACCGGCGCCCCCTACAGCGCCCGCCGGGCCGCGGCGATGGCCTGCGGATCCCACCCCGGCCGGGGTACGGACTCCAGGAGCAGCCGGGTGTACGGGTGGCCCGGCGCCGAGAGCACCTCCTCGGTGCTCCCCTGTTCGACCACGGCGCCGTGCCGCATCACGAGGATCTCGTCGGTGACGCACCGGACGACCCCGAGGTCGTGGGTGATGAAGAGGAAGCCGATCCCGGTCTGTTCGCGGATGTCGGCCAGCAGGTTGAGGATCTGCGCCTGGACGGAGACGTCGAGCGCGGCGACCGCCTCGTCCAGGATGAGCACCGCAGGTTCGACGGCGAGGGCCCGGGCGATGGCGACGCGCTGGCGCTGGCCGCCGGAGAGGTTGCGCGGGAGCGCGTCGGCGGCCCGGGAGCCCAGGCCCACCTGGTCGAGCAGTTCCCGTACCCGCGGGGTGTGATCGCGGCCGGGGAAGTGCAGGCCCAGGGTTTCGCGCAGGACCGCCTCGACGCCGGTGCGCGGATCCAGGGAGAGGTACGGGTCCTGGAAGACCATCTGGATCTCACGGGCGCGGGCCAGCCGCGCCGCCCGGCCGCGCGGCTGCCCGCCCCGTGGCCGCCCCCGGACCAGGATCTCGCCCTCGTCGGCGCGCTCCAGGCCGACGACGATCCGGGCGGTGGTCGTCTTGCCGGAGCCGGACTCGCCGACGATGCCCAGCGATCCCCCCTGGGGGAGGGTGAAGGACACGTCGTCCACGGCGTGGACGGCTCCGAAGGAACGGCGCAGTCCCGTGACCTCCAGTACGTTCTCAGGCATCGACGACGCTCCCTTCGAGCTGGTCGCTGTGGTGGCAGGCGGCGCTGTGGTCCGGCCGGCCGGGGGCCGGGGACGGCAGCGGAGCCCGCTCGTCGCAGACCTCCGTGGCGAGGGGGCAGCGGGCGGCGAACGCGCAGCCCTTCAACGGCTCGCGCAGGTCGGGCGGTTGGCCGTCGATGGCGGCGAGCCGGCCCCGGGGCCCTTCCATCCTGGGGGTGGAGGCGAGGAGGGCTGCCGTGTAGGGGTGTCTGGGGCGGGCGAAGAGGACGTCGGCCGGCCCGCTCTCGGCGATCCGTCCCGCGTACATGACGTAGACGCGGTCGCCGATGGCGGCGGCGAGGTCCAGGTCGTGGGTGACGAACAGCAGTCCGGTGCCGAAGCGTTCGCGGAGCGTGGCCAGGACGGCTATGACCTCGGCCTGGCTGGTGACGTCCAGCGCCGTCGTGGGTTCGTCGGCCATCAGGAGCACGGGGTCGCCCATCAGGGCCGCCGCGATGACGACGCGCTGGAGCATGCCGCCGGAGACCTGACCGGGGTACTTGCGCAGGACGGACCCGTCCAGCCCGACGGCGCCCAGGAGTTCGACCGCCCGGGCCGTGGCCTGCGCAGCGCTCATGGCCCCGGCGAGGGTGACGCCCTCGGTCAGGAAGTCACCGATGCGGCGCAGCGGGTTGACGGCGGCGCGCGGGTCCTGGAAGACCATGGCCACCGTGCCGGCGCGCGCCTGTCGCAGTCGGGCGGCGTCCATGGTGAGGACGTCCTCTCCCGCCACCCGCACCTCGCCCTCCACGACCGCGCCCGGCGGCAGCAGGCGCAGCGCGCTGCGGGAGGTGATGCTCTTGCCCGAGCCGGATTCGCCCACGAGGGCCACGGTCTCCCCGGCGCCGACGGTGAGGTCGACCCCGTCGAGGACGGGGCGGGCGGTGCCGGGCAGGGTGACCTTCAGGCCCCGGACGTCGAGCGTGGGCGTCGGCCTCATCGGCCCCTCCTGGAGACACGGTCGGCCCACCGCTCGCCCACCACGTTGAAGGCGACGACGGTCAGCACGATGAAGGCACAGGGCAGCACCGCGGAAAGCGGGTAGCCGGCTTGGATGGCGGTCTGCCCGTCGAAGACCATGCGGCCCCAGTCGGGGGTGAGGGCGGGGACGCCGAGTCCGAGGAACGACAGGCCCGCGAGGTCCATCAGGGCGTAGCCGAAGTTGATGGTGGACTGGGCGAGGACGACGGGGGCGATGTTGGGCAGGATGTGGCGCAGGCAGATCTGCGGGGCGGAGTGGCCCTGGACCCGGTACGCGCTGACGTACGGGCGGGCGCGCTCGGCCAGGACCAGCGAACGGGTCAGCCGGCTCACGTAGGGCGTGTAGGCCACGGCGAGTGCGATGACCGGGGCGAGCAGGCCCTCGCCGTATACCGAGATGATCAGGATGGCCAGCAGCATGCCGGGGAAGGCGAAGACCAGTTCCGTGCCGCGGGACAGGACGGAGTCGAGCCAGCCTCCCCGCCAGGCGGCGGTCATGCCGATGGCGATGCCGGCGACGGTGGAGAAGACGACGACGCCCAGCGGACCGAGGAGGGAGGTGCGGGCGCCGAGCAACAGCCGGGAGAGGGTGTCACGGCCGGCGGCGTCCATGCCGAGCGGGTGCGCGGCGGAGGGTCCGGCGAGGGCGTTGCCCAGGTCGACGGCGTTGGGGTCGTGGGGCACCACCCAGGGCGCGAGTACGGCGGCGACGGCGACCAGGGCGGCGAGGCCGAGGCAGACGAGGTGGAGCGGGGAACCGGTGGCACGGATCCGGGACAGGCCCGGTCGGCGCGTCAGGACGGCGGTCATGCGGCGGCCTCCCGGGCTCCGAGGGCGACCCGGGGGTCGACCAGGGGCAGCAGCAGGTCCACGATCAGGTTCACGACCATGAAGAGGGCGACGACGATCAGGGAGATCGCCTGGACGGTCGGGAAGTCCTTGGTGGTGGTGGACAGTTCGAGGAGCTGGCCGATCCCGCCGATGCTGAAGGCGGTCTCGACCAGGATGGTGCACACCAGCAGGGTCGAGACGATCAGTCCGCCGGTGGTCAGGACCGTGCCGAGGGAGTTGCGGAACACGTGCCTGCGGATGACCTGGCGTTCGGGGACCCCCCGGCTGCGGGCCACGGTGACGTGGTCGCTGTCGAGGGCTTCGAGCATCGCCGAGCGGGTGACCCGGGCGAGCATGCCGATGAGGTAGAGGGCCAGGGCGATCGCGGGGAGCGTGAGGTGGCGGAGCATGTCGCCGAGGCCGTCGCCGCCGCCGCTGCTGGGGAACCAGCCGAGGCGGACGGAGAACAGGCCCTGGAGCAGCACCGCCGCGACGAAGGACGGGGTGCCGACGGCGAACGTGGTGGTGACGAGGATGGCGGAGTCGGTCGTCCCGCCCCGGACGGCGGCGGTCCGGCCCAGCAGCAGGCCGGCCGCGACGACCACGACGAGGGCCATGGCGATCAGGAACAGCGTCACGGGGAGCCGGTCGGCCAGGAGGCGCGAGACGTCGGTGCGGTAGGTGATCGAGCGCCCGAAGTCGCCCTGCAGCATGTCGCCGAGCCAGCGGAAGTAGCGTACGAGGAAGGGGTCGTCCAGGTGGTACTGGGCGTTGATGGAGGCGAGGGCCTCCGGTGAGGCCGACCGGCCGGCGAGCAGGAAGCTCGCCGGGCTGCCCGGCGCCAGGTACATGGCCCCGAAGACCACGAACGAGGCGACGAGGAGGGTGGCGGCCATCTCCGCCACCCGGCGTACGGCGAAGCGGACGAAGTTCACTGTGCGGCCCCCACGCCGGCGGCCCACGGCTGGTACATGTACGAGATCGTCGTGGGCGCTCCGGTGATGCGCTTGCCCTGGAACATCGCGGTCGGCCATTCGGCGACCGGGATCCACAGCAGCTGCTCGGCCGCGTGCTTCTGCAGCTCGGCCTCGACGGCCGTCCGCTCCTCGACGGGGTAGGTGCCGGCGGCCTGCTCGACGAGCCGGTCGTACTCGGGGTCGCTGTAGCCGGCGAAGTTCATGTAGGCGCCGGTCTTGAAGTTCGACAGCAGGTCGAGGGGGTCGGTGATCGAGTCGTAGTAGGTGAGCGGGAACATGTCGATGCCCTCGCGCGCCCCGGGGTCGGTGAACAGTGCGCTGAAGGCGTTGGGCGCGATGGTCCTGAGGCGGACGTCGAGGCCGATCCGGCTGCCCGCCGCCTGGACCGCGGTGGCGAGGAGGGAGACGTCCTGGCCTATGGAGCTGGTGGCCATGGTCAGTGTCCTGCCGGTGGCTCCGGCCTCCTTGACCAGGGCCTTGGCCCGCTCGATGTCCTGGCCGGTCGGCGGCAGTCCGTCGAAGGCGGTCTTCCGCGTGGACTCGGGGGCCGCGGCCCAGGCGGCCCGGGTGGTGAGGGAGCCGGTGACCGTGCCGGCGCCGGCGAGTCCGGCCTTGACGAATCCGGTGCGGTCCAGTGCCAGGGACAGCGCCCGGCGTACGCGGACGTCCCCGAGGGGGCCGTTCATGTTGGTGATGTTGACGTTGACGGTGCTGAGGCCCTCGCCGAACCAGAGGGTGCCGGCGCCGCTGGCGCGCAGCCGGGCGTAGCTCTCGGTGGGGATCAGGTAGCCGCCGTCGACCTCGCCGCTGAGCATCGCGTTGGTGCGGGCGGAGGGGTCGGTGAGGATGCGGAAGACGGCCTTCTTCGCCTTGGCCTTCGTGCCCCAGTAGCCGTCGAAGCGGTCGAGTTCGATCGACTGGCCCTTGTTCCAGGTGCCGAGCTGGAAGGGGCCGGTGCAGGCGAGTCCGCCGGTGGTGCCGTAGTCCTTGCCCGCCGCCTCGACGCCGGCCTTGGAGGCGACCACTCCGGCGGCCGAGGCCATGTACTGGGGGAACTGGGAGTCGGGCTTCTTGAGGGTGACGGTGACCTGGAGCGGGCCGGTCTTGGTGATCGCGGAGACGTTCTGGAAGACCTGGGCCCAGGCGGCCGCGTTGTCGGGGTCGATCTGACGGCCGAGGCTGAACACCACGTCGTCGGCGGTCATCTCCTTGCCGTCGTGGAAGCGCACGCCGGGGCGCAGGTCGTACACCCAGGTGGTGGGGTCGGGGTTGGACGCCTTCTCGGCGAGACCCGGTTCGGTGGTGAGGGCCGGGGTCCAGCGCATCAGGCTCTCGCACACGTTGGACAGGATGGTGTTCTGCGGGTAGTCGAAGGCCACCGTGTAGTCGAGCGTGGGCGGCTCCGCGTACACGGCCCAGCTGAACGAGTCGATCTCGCCCCGGGCCGGCGGGGTGGACGCGGAGAGGTGGGCGTCCGTGACGGCGCCCCCGCCCTTGGGCGGCCCCGCACAGGCCGCGAGCAGGGCGAGGGAGGCCAGGACGGCGGTCGCGGCGGGGAGGGCCGCCGGGCGGCGTGAGGGCAGACGGTACGGGCGTCTGCTCGCGCGGGGTGGGGAGGTCGTCATCGTCACGCTCTCTGGTCCGTGAGGGGGGCGGGGGGAGGAGCGGGCGGACCGCCGGGGCGGTCCGCCGGGAGCGTTCGGCGCCTGGTCAGGAAGCGGTGTCCGGGCGTCGGGGGGCGGGGATCTGCTGGGTGATGCAGTGCACCCCGCCGCCGCCGAACGCGATGGCGAGCGCCCGTACCCCGACGACCTTGCGGCCGGGGTACGCGGAGGCGATGACCGCGAGGGCGTCCTCGTCCTGGTGCAGCCCGGCCACGGGGACGACCACTCCGCCGTTGGCGACGTAGTAGTTCAGGTAGGAGACCTCGATCTCGCCGTCGGCGAGGTCGGCGAACGCCGTCTGGGGCACGTCGACGATCTCCAGTCGGCGGCCGTGGGCGTCGGTGGAGGCTTCCAGCACCGCGCGGTTGGCACGCATCCGGGCGTAGTCGGGGTGGGTGGGGTCGGACGGCAGGGAGACGACGACCGTGCCGGGCGCGGCGAAGGCGCAGACGCCGTCCACGTGGCCGTCCGTCTCGGTGTCGAGCAGGCCGCCGTACGGCAGCCAGATGACCTTGGTGACCCCGAGCCTGGCCTTCAGTTCGGCCTCGATCCCGTCGCGGGTCATACCGGGGTTGCGGTTGGGGTGCAGCAGGCACTGCTCGGTGGTGATCAGCGTGCCCTCTCCGTCCACGGTGATCGCTCCGCCTTCGAGGATCATGTCGGAGGTGTGGCGGTCGGCCCCGACGTGCTCCAGCAGCAGGGCGCTGATCCGGTCGTCGGCGTCGAACGGGTGGTGCTTGCCGCCCCAGGCGTTGAAGCGGAAGTCCACGCCGGCGCGGTTGCCGTCGCCGTCGAGTACGAAGAGCGGGGCGGAGTCGCGGAACCAGGAATCGTCGATCGGCAGCTCGATGACGGTGACGGCGGCGTCGTCCCCGCAGTGGGCGCGGGCGTCCTCGCCGTGGCCGGGCGGGGCGACCATCGTGACGGGCTCGAAGGCGGCGATGGCGCGGGCGACGTTGGCGTACTCCTCCTTCACGTCGTCCAGCACGCTTCCCCACAGGTCCTCGCGGACGGGCCAGGCCATCAGGCAGCCCTCGTGCTCGGACCACTCGGCCGGCATGCGGTATCCAGACATCAGGTGTCTCATTTCTTTCGTTGACGGAGTCTTCCACTCGACTGAAAATTCAGTCAAGCGCGAGGAGGGGCGAAGGTGCCGACCGAGGGCGGCGAGGCGGAGGCTCCGCGGGCCCTCAGAGGAAGTAGAGGCGGTTGAGGGAGACCCGCTCGGCCGGTTCCGAGCGCAGGGGCTCCCCGTCGAGGGTGACGAGACCGGTGCGGGGGTCCACGTGCACGTCCCCGAGGCGGGCGTTGCCGACCATGTCCCGCGGGCCGATGCCGCGGGTGCCGCGGACGGCGACCCGGCGGCGCCGGGTGGCCAGGGCGTCGTGCGGGGCGCCGGAGGAGCCGGACTCGGCCGCCGCCCGGCTGACGAAGGCCACCGAGAGGTCCGCCGGCGCGGCGCCGTGGGCTCCGAACAGCGGGCCGAGGACGAGCGGTTCGCAGGTGTCGGTGGCGGCGTTGGGGTCGCCGGTGACTCCGTAGGCGGGGAAGCCGGACTTGAGGACCAGCTGGGGCTTGGCGCCGAAGAAGGCCGGCCGCCACAGGACGATGTCGGCGAGCTTGCCGACCTCGATGGAGCCGATCTCGTGGGCCAGGCCGTGGGCGATGGCCGGGTTGATCGTGAGCTTGGCCATGTAGCGCAGCACGCGGGCGTTGTCGTCGCCCTCGCCGTCGCCGTCCAGCGGGCCGAG